>DHRA01000034.1:67288-76596 GCA_002411145.1 Firmicutes bacterium UBA5324
CGACAATAAACTTGCCCGCCGATTATTATATCCTTGATACCCGCGAAGCCGATGTAACTGGTGACGGGATAACCGACACGATATATCTTGCCGGTCATAAAGTGCAAACCAATGCTTCTTATACTGACGATTTAAATATTACCGTAGAAAACGGCGCGGATAAGTCCCTGATTATTTTTCCGCTTGATGCAGTGAGCGGTTATCAGTCCAGCCTTTTTGCCGGCGATTTTACGGGGGACCAAATAGCCGACGTTTATGTAGAGACTGCATCAGGCGGGAGCGGGGGCTGGTCATATCACAATATTGTGTCTTTTTACGGCGCTGAGCCAAAGGAGATATTCGGCAGTAAGGAGAATGTTGCC
The DNA here is from genome assembly GCA_002411145.1 of Firmicutes bacterium UBA5324. Classification (GTDB taxonomy): domain Bacteria; phylum Bacillota; class Negativicutes; order UBA11029; family UBA11029; genus UBA11029. The sequence goes on from DHRA01000034.1 coordinate 67,651, forward strand.
GCTAACGTTACCGGCAAGTTTGTGGACGGTTGGACGGTAGCCCTCACCAATCATACCGATGGAAAAACGTTAAGCGTTGGCGTGAAGGAGCGCCGGCAGGATTATCTGCGCCTGGGCATTTATGATACAAAGGGCAAAGTGCAAAGGGAAACGCAAATAATGTCTGCTCCTTTCAGCAAGCTGGAACCGATTGATCTCGACCATGACGGTGTTTTTGAGCTCAAAGGCATACAAAGTCTTTCCGGCGCTTACAGAGCGGATAGATTGGCTGACGTGGAAACCATATTTAAATATATGGGTGCCGCCTGGCAATCAGAATCCATGCTGATTATGGCGTCATCTGTGACTAATGCCGACAGTGCCGGGACCGACCTTGACGCGCAGGAAATTTCAGCAGCAAAACAGGGCATTACTGATTAAAGCAAAAGACAGCCGCGATTTTGATGAACTGGAACTGTATCGTGTGACCGTGGTCGGATGGGGAGACGGTAATGGAGCCGGAAGCTGAAAGTACTGTTAGGGGGACACCATCCGGCTCTAAAGTAAGCCGCTTGGGGCAATGCGCCTATATCCCGAAATCCACCCTGATTTATAACGAATTCCATGCACCGCATACAGCGGGCATGGAATTTGTTGTTGTGATGGGAACAGATGGTTTTCCCGCAGGCGGTGATGCTCAGCCATCTGGGGGAGGCGGCCGCCAGCAAATGACGAATCAATAGAAGGATATTGGAAGAACTATGCCGTAAGTTCTTCTACGATTCTGTGATAATACCGCCATTTACATGGATTACTTGCCCTGATACATATCTGGAGTCATCACTGGCTAAATACACGTATGCCGGCGCAACTTCAAACGGTTGTCCGGCCCGTTTCATGGGGGTATTTGTGCCAAAGGTTTCTATATATTCCGCAGGATAGCCCGCCGACGGATTTAACGGCGTCCAGATTGGCCCGGGTGCTACGGCATTTACCCGGATGTGCTCTTGTTCCAGGGATAGTGACAACGAGCGGGTCAAACTAACAATCGCCCCCTTTGTGGACGAATAGTCAATAAGATCCTTCTGCCCCTGATAAGCTGTTACAGATGCGGTATTAATGATTGAACTATGTGGGCACATATACGGCAGTGCAGCCTTTATCATATAAAAAAATGCAAAAACGTTCGTTCTGAACGTTGCATCCAATTGCTCTGCCGAAATATCAAGAATGGTTTGTTGCGTAAACTGAATGCCGTGGTTATTAACCAATATGTCCAGACGCCCAAAAGACCTCATGGTCTCTTCCACTACCAGATATGCTTGACATTCGTTGCGCAAATCTCCCGGCAAGAGAATACAGTGTTGCCCCAACTCGTTGATGCGTTCTCTGGTTTCTTCAGCATCGTAATGTTCATCATAATAGGCAATCGCGATGTTTGCCCCTTCTTTGGCGAAGGCATAGGCAACCGCCCGGCCAATTCCACTGTCGCCGCCGGTAATAATAGCTACTCTGCCCCGTAGTTTATCACTTCCCAAGGACTGAGGATTTTCCGATATAGGACGAGGCACCAGAAGGTATTCTAGCCCCGGTTGACGACTTTGGCACTGGGGAGGGAAGGTAATGGGAACAGCTTCACATTTTTCTTTGATGCCAAAGTAGGGATATTGGGGATACATAAAATCACTCCCGTAATTATTCTAATATACGATATTCTCCTTTTTGATAAATGGCAACTTGTTATGTTTTGTGAGAAACTGTGCGCATCCCTATTTCGAAAAAGCATCGCGGGGACGGTTATCTCGATGCAGTGAAATGATTGCATCACAATAACCTCCCTGCGGTGCTTTTTCCCGTGCCAAATATCACCTCAATAATAAAGAGAGGGGACAGGTTTCCCGTCCCCTAAGATTCCTCCCTTTAAAGGGGAGGACAGATGAACCCGTTTAAGGTGCCGACGAACCCGCCATTTGCGGCGGTGGCTACAAAAGTTCCGCCCCCCAGAGAGCCCGCGAAGGTGCCTACGCCACGCAAGATATGAAAAACGCCGGTAAAGTTGGGCGTGGTTGCGGATATCAATCCGGCAAAAGCCGTCAGCAGATGATTGCCTACGAAATTATTAAGGGGGGTCAGCGTAATAGTGGCACTTTGATAGCCTATTTGCAGGGCAATGTTGGATGCGTTGGTTGTAGCATTTTGCACAATCCCGATGTTCCCGACTAAATCGCCGGCCGCGGTGCCGATAAGCAGCCGCCGGTATGCTTCCAGATGGTTGCCTACGAGTTCTTCAAAGCCTAAATTAACGGTAGTGGCCGTTGCCGTACTGGTAAAGACATTCGTCGGATTACAGTTGAAGCGTAAGGTGGAGATTTTATCAAGCGGTACATATGTTATTGTCCCCGCAAAATTCGTCAGGATGAGAAGCCCGTCCGCTACGTCCTGGATCGTTCCGGCGACTCCCTCGTCACCTTGGAGCATAACCACCACACCCTGTAATCGTCGCGCAATTAAAATACGGGCCAAATCTCGATTAGGCATATATTGTCCTCCTTTTCTAAGCTGGAGTCGGAGCGGGTGGAAATACCGTCGGATATTCCAGTACGGCGGTTACTTCCGTAAAGGGGATAAAAATCGTAGATCCGGAAGTGGCTAAAAGGGTTGCCGAGCATTTATCCACATCAACAACCATTGCTGTTACGGTGGGCGCTCCGTCCAAAAATACCGTTACTGTTCTATTAAGGAAACTGTTAAACACTTTATATAAACCATGCATATATTTCCTCCTCCTTTAGGACACTACGGTGTGAACTTCAACAATTTCCTCCAAAGGAACATAAGAGATATAGCCCGCCACCTCCAAGACAGTAACGATATTACAACAATCAATCTCGACGGGCCTGCCGATCAGGAAGGGATTTCCATCTGTTTGAAAAGTCAGCAACTGATTTAAATTAGACTCTATGAAACTACACAGTGGTTTTACAGATAAACTCTGTTCGTCCAAAACGCTCGCTCTCCTTTGCAAAATCTTTATTATATAATATGAAAAAAAGCTTAAATGCAATATAACTTGCGGAACAGAATTTAATAATATGATAAAATTAGATCAAAGAAGGGAAACAAAATGTCCTAAAAACAATTCACGAAAGCGTATTGTATCATCCTCAGCCAATGGGGGATGCGCATTGCCGGAGTGATCCTGCCCTTTCGGAAAGTGTCCGCGGCTTGCTTTGCTTTGGACGACATCAAAACAGGGAAAGGGCAATTAAGTTGGTTTGCGCAAGGAAAGATCATGGCAAAACAAGGGGGCAAGGGGGGAGAATAGGATGGCGGATTATAACGAGACGGAGCTTAAACTACGCTTTCTTAATTCTTGCGACTGGGAGCGGATTTTTGCCTCTCCGATCCTGACCGAACAGGCGGACCCTTTATCTTTTCGGGTAGAGACACTTGAAGCGCAGTACTATGATACACCGAGTCACCAATTACAAAAGGGCGGGCTGGCTTTTCGTATTCGCCGGGAGGGCGGCGTATGGCTGGCCACCATTAAAGACAGTGGCGGAAGTATCGCTGGATTGCAGCAAAGAGCGGAATGGAGTGTGCCCGTTTCCGAACCAAAGGCAGATATTGCGGTTTTCATGGATACACCCGTCGGTCCACGATTAGCGGAGACCGTGGGGGAGGAAACTTTGATTGCGTTGTTTAGGACGCGGTTTGATCGGCAAATACTTGAATTGCATGCCAGGGACGGCAGCATTATCGAATTGGCCGCCGACCGGGGCGAGATCAGTTTTGGGGATGAGCAATTGCCGATTCTGGAGATCGGACTGGAATTAAAGTCCGGCCATGTGGGCGTACTGTTGCAGTTGGGTGCGGATCTGGCAAAAGAATTTCCCCTATTGCCTGAGTGGCGCAGCAAATATTTTCGCGGGCTACAGTTAGCCGGCCTGGTTGATGGCGATGAGGCGGCACCGCCGGCAAGTCTGTCATTTGAGGATACTGAAGTCACCGGCACCGTTCTGGCAAGGATATTGATATCGTGTATTCAACAAATACTGGTTGCCCAAGAGAGGTTTCTTCAATGGCCCGAAGATCCGGAAACGCTCCATCAGTTCCGGATACACCTGCGACGCACAAGATCTTTGCTTTCTTTCAGCAAGCCACGTATTCCGCAGGAGACCTATATACAATTTCAGAAAATATTAAAGCACTGGGGGGGCGTATTAGCACCGCTCAGGGAAATTGACGCTGTGTTGGAAACTTGGTATGAAGTGAAAGAAAGCGGATGGGTTCATTTCACGGCCAAGCCGGTATTAGGTGATATCTTGAGAAAGAAGCGCGGGGACTTGGCTATACAAATTTACAACAAACTTAAAGAAGGACAAGCTATACCGGAATTATTGGAGATATGGGCCTGGTTGCTTAATAATGAATTATTACTACAGGCGGCGGGAGATGAGGAACCGGAAATTGCCGTTCAACCGCAGATCGTTGATTTTGCCCGGGCCCGACTGGGAAAATGGGTGAACAACATGATCAAAGCCGGTAATAATATCGAGACCCAACAGGACGAGATGCTGCATAAGCTGCGCATTCGTGGTAAAAGATTACGTTATGCCCTTGGCGCATTGGGCTTGCGTTGGCCGAAAAAATCAAAAAAAACGGTTGTATGCTTGAAAGAGCTTCAGGAGAGCATTGGTTATTTACATGATACACTCGTCAACCACAGGCTTTTACAGAAGTTGTTGCAATCTCAGTCCAGTCGCCTAATGTACCGTGATACGGGCATATTGACCGGATGGCAAGCGCATAAGGCGGTGTTGGTACACCAAAAAATAAAAAAACAGTGGAAAAGATTCCTGCGGGATGCAACAACCTGGAGTAAAAAGGTATAAAAACAGCCCCGATGCTAAGCGGCCACTGAAGAACTTGTGGTTATGACGGAGCAAAGTTCCAAAGAGCAGAAACAAAAGGCGACCATTGTTCCCGGTTTTGGGATAATGGTCGCCTTGTCTCTCCATAGATAAGTCAAGCCTGATCCCGAAGGTCCTAAAATGTGGTAAGCAGTTGCTGTATGTCAGCGTATTTACCCGCCCAGGCTGTAGATACTAATTATAAAAGAGGGGAGGGTTTAACCTGAAAAAAATAAAAATGCCCAATAAACCTGCTATGCTTTTTCCGACTATCCTCGTAGGCGCCGATGTGAAGGGCAAGCCTAATTATTGTACTGTTGGCGCCTGCGGTGTAGTAAATTTGGAACCGATGCTTTACATCTCTTTGAAAGATACGCATTATACAACCTCTGGTGTTAAGGAAAATGGTTGCTTCAGTGTCAATTTGCCCTCGGCGGACTTAGTGCGAAAAACTGATTTCTGTGGTGTGGTATCGGGGAAAACGACGGATAAATCCGGCATATTCACCCCTTTTTACGATGAGTTGGGAAGAGCGCCCATGATACGCGAATGCCCGGTCAATATGCTTTGTAAAGTAACGGAAAGTATTCCCGTATCAGGCTTTGAAATGTTTCTGGGAGAAATAGTAGCAGTATACGCAACTGAAGAAGGCTTAACAGATGGCCAAATTGATCCCCAAAAAATTAACCCCATTGTCATGATGTATCCCGCATATTTTGCTTTAGGTCGAAATGTCGGAGCGGTATATCATGATGGTATGACTTATAAACAGTCACCAGGCACATAACACTAGTACTCTGTAAACTCTAAAAGTGCAAATTAAATTCGCGGGATTTTTTCGCAAAGCAAGGCGGAGGAGGCGCGCATATCGGCCATATGTAAGCTGACGACAACGCAGCATTGCGGAAAAAGACCGTGATGGTAATGGTAGTTTTAGGGTTTACAGAGTACTAGCTACTGTTCTTCAAGTTTATAGATCTAAAATATGAATCAGCGGAAAAGTTAGTTAACCTGAAATGAATTCAGGAAAGACCCATATAGTAACTGATAAATGACTTGATAGCTAAGTAAAATATCAGGTCATTTTTGTTATTACAACACTACGAAAGACCGGCTACATTGTCATTGCTTCCCAGTGTTACAGGGAAAAAGGTGTTGGATGCTGGATGTGCTGCTGGATGGTATAGCGAATGGTTGATAGAAAAAGGGGCAAATGTAATCGCATTAGATTTTAGTCCCAGCATGATAGAAAAGCATCGGCTATTCAACTTGTCATTGGTGCCATGTTTTCTAAGGTGCCATCTTACATAGTTCCATCACGCGACGTTGGTGCGATATCTGTAAAAATAAAAAAGGAGTTTGCGCTTTACGAAGAGTATTATAGGCAAGACAACCAAGTTTCCCATACTGCGGCCTGAGACTGTACAGCTATGAAAGAGGTGGCGTATGACTGTCAGCAATAAAAACGTTAAACAAAGAATATTCGACTTTAATATTGACGTTGAGCATATGCTCGGGCGGCCCCGTGTTCATCAACTGTTTGTCAATGGTCTTGCGTATCCGCTTACCGTTGTTTATGCACCGGCAGGCTACGGCAAGACAACCGCCGCCCTGCAATTTGCTAAAACCGTTAAAGCGCAGATCATTTATATGTCGCTTAATGAACTCGACAAAAACCCGCAGCAATTCTGGAGCCATTTAGCCGGCTTATATGCGCAAATGTCCCCATCCCAGGGAGCAAAACTGGCTCAGTTGGGGTTCCCGGCTTCAGACAGCCTGTTTGCCCAATTTACCGGCATCATTAAAGATATAGTAGCAGAAAAACATATCTTGATTATCGATGATTTTCATGTTGCCGAGTGTCCCGAACTTGAGGATTTATTGTTGAAAATAGCCTCTCTCAGACTGAAAGGCTTGCATATATTAATTCTTTCACGCACCCTGCCAACGCTCTGCAGCGTTGATTTGAGGGTTAAACGCCTATTGTTCGAAATAACCAAGGAACATTTGCGGTTTGACCTGCCGGAGATCCTGGCGTATTATCAATATCACGACATGGAAATAGGCGAGGCAGTCGCGCGAACAATCGACAGTTTCACGGAAGGCTGGGCCAGCGCCGTGTATTTGTCAAGCCTGTATTACCGCCAGAATCCGGATACCCTGTGCGACATGGCCGTATTCGACATAGACCGGTTGATCGAAAACACTGTTTACAGGGGATATACGGAAGAAATCAAGGACTTTTTAGTAAAGCTTTCTGTTTTAGAGCGCTTTGACGTGGAGTTATGCAGTTATCTGACCGGCAGAAAAAATGCCTATGAACTTCTAGCGCGGGTTTTAACCGAAAATTCCTTGCTAAAAATAAGTGAGGATAAACAAACTTTTGCGATGCACCGCCTGTTCAGGGACTTTCTGCAAAACAAACTAACCGGCCAGGGAGCCATTGACAAGAGGATGCTGCACGTCAGGGCCGCAGAGTATTATGAATATAAAAACGATATTATCATGGCGCTGCTGCACCTCGACCAGGCGGGGGAATATGAACGGATGGCGGCTTTGATTCTCAAAAACAAATGCGCCTCGACATTTTCCACCCAGGAACTACTGATCATTCTGCGGTATATGGATAAAATTCCCCGGGAGTACTGCCGGCAATATCCGATGCTCCTTTTAATCACGGCGATGTCCCTTACCAGAACCACACATGCCGCCCAAAGCCTGGAACTGGCAAACGAGGTCGAACAGCTCTGCGCCAATCCCGAAATGTCCCGGGAGGAAAAGGACCGGCTGCTGGGGGAAATTGCCGTGATCAGGGCTATCAGGTCTTTCAACAACATCTTCCAAATGGTGTCTTACTTTAAGGAAGCCAGCCGGCTGCTGCCCGACGGCAGCGAGCTTCTGGGGGAAAAAATCTCCTTTACCTTTGGCAGCCCGTCCATGCTGTATCTTTATCACAGCCGTACCGGCGCGCTGGATGACGTATTGGACGTTTTTGCGGAAGGCTTCCCTTTCTGGGAGAAACTCTCTAGCTGCGGCTACGGCGGGGACTGTCTTCTGAGAGCTGAAGCCGCTTTTGAACGGGGCGATTACGGAAGCGCTGAGCGGGAGGCCTATCGCGCCATCTGCCGGGCGGAGGAAAAAAACCAGAATTCGGTTGTCATTGTGGCCAAACTGCTGCTCATCAAGATCTGCGCGGCCAGGGGCAAATACCGTCCCGCAGCCATCCTGCTGAAGGACATGCGCGAACTGATGAATTACCGTAAAGCATTGATTTATTTGTCGACCCTTGATATGTGCACTGCGGTTTTTCAGCTGCTCTGCGGGGATATTGAGGATATACCCAAATGGCTGGCCGAGGGCGATCTTGCCGTCAGTGCGGTCAATAGGGCGGGCTTCGGCATGGAGGTTCTGATCTATGCTCAGGTGCTGCTTCATAAGCGTGACTACCTAAAACTGGAAAGCATTGTCCCCGGAATGTTTGAGACCTATAACCTGTTTACCAATCAATACGGCGTCAGCCGAGCTCATATTCTTGCCGCTCTGGCCAATTATCACCTATACGGCATCGAGAAAGCCGTTCCCTCTCTCAACGCAGCTTTGGCGATTACCGAGCCTGACCGCCTTATCATGCCCTACCTGGAATATGGAGAATATTTGCTGCCGGTTTTTGGGGAGCTTGCCTCAAAATATGACAGCCTTGCGCCTGCTTTCGCCAGAAGCCGCCTTGACGGTATCCGCAGGCAAATGAAGGAATATATAAGCGCCATCGCCAAATTCAGAGCAGGCTTTAACGCCGCCCACCCGGCAAGAGCGGCCGCCGCTTCAGTCAAGCTTACCAAGCGCGAAGCCGAGATCCTCGGCCTTATTGCGGCGGGTTTGTCCGGGGAAAAAATCGCCAGGGAGCTGCATGTCACCCCGATCAATGTGAGAGTTATCACTTCAAAAATTTATCACAAATTAGGTGTTAATTCCCGGGTTGAAGCCGTAAGGGCCGCCATTGAAAATGGATTGATAAAATGAATCTGCTGTGGATTTTATCCGATGGCTAACTCGC
>DHRA01000034.1:76736-106106 GCA_002411145.1 Firmicutes bacterium UBA5324
CCCTGGATAATTCCGACTAGGATTCAGCTGGGGTTAAAACCCCACCTGAATCAAGTCTCCATTTATATGAAAGAGACTGTTCAAAAAGGTTCAGATGCCAGGCGAACGAAGGCCAACAACGCAGGTGGGCCTTTTTCAACAGTCTTTGAAAAAATTATACAATTGTATAATTTTTTTTTGTTTGTTCTCCCTTTATATTAGAAGTAGCTATCTTCTTCGGACAAGATTGCTCCTTATCCGGGCTGTCCGGCAATAAAATGTAAAGGGAGAGTTATATGAAACAATCGTGTCATGCCATTTCCATGCTGATTAAGCAATACCGGGCGGTTATCCACAGGACATGGCGGAAAAACCTGGGAGCGGACGACAGTGGGCTGCATCGCTGCCGGAAGGGAGTCTGCGCCGCCGCCCTGATCGTCAGCCTGGCTGTCAGCCCCGGCTTGGCGGCTGCGGAAGCCATTAACTATGACGGCACAGACGCGAGTAAGCTGAAGAATGACCCGCTTGGTAGTGGCCAACAGATCCTTTGTCCCATTGATTTCACAAACAACACTGTTAATGTTTCCGGTACCACCCCCAACAAACCTTACCATGTTTATGGCAGCCAAGTCTCATCCAACGTCGACTCCGTAACCGTCACTGGAAACCATGTCACCTTCAGCGGCGGCAGCATTCTTGGCGATGTCAGGGGCGGCTACTCTAGCTTCACCGGCACCGTCACCGACAACCACGTCACCATCACCGGCGGCTCCTTGCAAAATGTCTATGGCGGCTACGCTTATAACGCTGATGCCAGCGGCAACACCGCCACTATCAGCAATGTCAGTGGCACTGTGTCCGGCATCTATGGCGGCTATTCCTATTACAAAAATGTCACCGGCAACGAAGTCACCATCAACGTTGGCACCACTGCCGATAGTGTCTATGGCGGCAATGCCGGCCACATGGGTAACGGCACCGCCAGCAATAACAAAGTCAACATCAATGGCGGTACAGTGATGACTTCCGTCAGGGGCGGCCACTCTCAGAATGGCGCCGTTAACGAGAACGAAGTCACCATCAGCGGCGGTACCATTAACATGGTCTATGGCGGCAGTTCTTTGTACGGTGACGTCACCGACAATCACGTCATCATCACCGGCGGCACTACCGGCTTTGTCTTTGGCGGCAATTCACAGGATGGTGCCGTCAACAACAACAGTGTAACCATCAGCGATGGCACCATTAACAACGATGTCTATGGCGGCAACTCCGCTAGCAGCACCGCCACCGGCAACATCGTCACCATCACTGGCGGCACCATAAACAGCTGGGTCTATGGCGGCGGCGGTGGCAATGTCACCGGCAACACCGTCAACATCAGCGGCGGCACATTCGGCAGTAGTGGCAGCCCTACTAGTATTCTTGCCGGCGGCGGCGTTAGTGTCACCGGCAACACCGTGACCATTTCCGGCACCCCAAACCTCACTTACGCATTCCTCAATGGTACTAATAACATGGGAGCTGGTTGGGCAACTGCCGGCAATACCCTCAACGTCAAAAATTCCGGTATGAGGGCCATGGCAGTACACGGCTTCCAGTACTATAACTTTTATCTGCTCCCAACTATGACTGCGAATGAAACGATGCTCTCGGTGACTAACAGTGCGGATCTTACCGGCACCACCATCGGCGTGGGCATCAATGGCGGTACCACCGCCCTGCGCCAGAACGATCGAGTAACCCTGCTCCACACTGACGGCGGCCTGACCGCCCCCGGCATCAATAACACCACCGCAGTCGTCCCGGCCAGCATCGCCAGAACCGATGTGTTTACCCTGACAACTGACGACAATAACCTCTACGCTACAGCGACCAGCCTGCAATCCGGGGGCGGCGATTCTAATCCGCAGGCCAAAGCCCTGCTGGAAGGGCGCATGGCCTCCACGGCCCAGCTCAGCCAGGGAGCAGACCTGCTCACCTCCCAGGGGATAGCGAACGCACGCGACTCCCTCGGCACCAACAATGTACCGGCTGGCTTCTTCGCCATGTCGGGCACCCATAATCAGTATCAGACAGGCTCGCACGTTGACGTTAACGGCTTTTCACTGGTCGCCGGAGTAGGCAAGCAGAACGCAGTAAAGAACGGCACCCTGCTAAGCGGCCTCTTCCTTGAATATGGCCGGGGCAATTACAGTACCTACAACAGCTTTGTCAACCTGCCCTCAGCCAGAGGCGACGGCGATACCCACTACTTTGGCGGCGGTTACCTGGCACGCAGTCAGAAATCCGACGGAGAGTACCTGGAAGGCTCCGTCCGGGCAGGCCGGGCGTCAACCGCTTTCCATAGCGGCGACCTGAGCGCGGCCCTCGGTCAAAATGTAGCCTATGACATCAGCTCGCCCTACTACGGACTGCACATCGCGTTCGGCAAAGAAAAAGAAATCGGTCAGAACCGCACTCTGGACACCTATGTCAAAGGCATCTGGACCCATCAGAATGCCAGCAGCGCGACCGTAACGGGAGATCCGATCCACTTTGACGCCGTCAACTCCAACCGCTGGCAGCTCGGCATGAAGCTGATGCGCAAAGTCAATGAACAGACCACGGTAAGAACCGGGCTGGCCTATCAGTACGAATTCGACGGCAAGGCAAGAGGGACTGCCTACGGAATGAGCATTGACGCTCCCAGCCTGAAAGGCGGCAGCGCCATCGTCGAACTGGGCGTCACCGTAGGCCAGAAAAACAACAAAAACCACTTTCTCGACCTGAGTCTGCAAGGCTTTGCCGGCAAGGTCAAGGGCATAGCAGGCAATGTGGAGGTCAACTGGAGGTTCTAGTAAAAACCGCACCGGGCGAACGGATTTCATTCTGTTTTGTGCCTAGAGCGCAACGAAAGGAATGATTGTAAATATGAAAAAAATGCTGGTGTCAATAGCTATCTTAGCGTTCCTTTAGCCGGCTGCGGCGGCGCGGCCAAGTCACCGGCGGCATCAAATCCCCCGCCGGCCAAACAGGAGTCGATGACCGATCTCTTTGCCAAGGGAAAAAATCTTCCCGGCATTACTTATGATTACGTTATTGACATTGTCCCCGTAGGGGCGGATACTATCCGCCCGCTTTGCTAAAATGTAAAGGGAGTGTATGTATATGAAACAGTCGCGTCATGCTCTTTTCATGCTGATTGAGAAATACCGGGCGGTCATGCAAAAGACATGGTGGAAAAACTTTGGAGCGGACGGCGGCGGGCTGCATCGCTGCCGGAAGGGAGTCTGCGCCGCCGCCCTGCTCGTCAGTCTGGCTGTCGGCCCTGACCTGGCGGCTGCGGCGGAAACTATTAATTATGACGGTACAGACCCGAGCCTGCTGAAGCCAGAACCGATTGCTAGTATTCCCAATAGTCTTTTTCCTTCTTCTGTAACAGGCAATATTGTCACGGTTGCCGGTGATACCGTACCTGGCCTTGTTTACGGTGGAGTCGCCAACATTGCCAATACATCCGTCACCAACAACACCGTCAACATCGGCGGCGGCACCGTGAACGGCCACGTCTATGGCGGCTTATCCTGGCAAGGCTCTGCCGACAGCAACAGCGTCAACATCACTGGCGGCATTGTGCACAGCTATGTCTATGGCGGTTACTCCAACAACAGTACCGCCAACGGCAATACCGTCACCATAAGTAACGGCACCGTAAACGGCGGTGTCGAGGGCGGTCACTCCAGCAACGATGCTACCAACAACAGCGTCACCATCAGCGGCGGCCAAGTGGGCTCCGATGTCATTGGCGGCTACTCCTATAGCGGCGCCGCCGCCACCAACGCCGTCAGCATCACTAGCGGCACAGTGAACAACAAGGTCTATGGCGGCAGAGCCTATAACGCCAACGCCAGCGGCAATACCGTAACCATCGGTGGCGGCACCGTGAAAAACAACGTCTATGGCGGTGATGGCGACACTGACGCCACCAACAACACCGTCAACATGAGTAACGGCTCAGTCTGGGTAGATGTCTATGGCGGCTACGCCAGGAGCGGCACCGCCAGCAGCAACAGCGTCACCATCAGCGGCGGCCAAGTAGACGGTGCTGTCTTTGGCGGCTACGCCGAAGACAGCGACGCCAGCAACAACAGCGTCACCATCAACGGCGGCTCATTCAGCAGCAGTATCTTTGGCGGCAACTCCGATGACGGCACCGCCAGCGGCAACACCGTTAACATCACTGGCGGCACCATAGACCTTTGGGTCTATGGCGGCAGCGGCAACAATGTCACCGGCAACACCGTCAACATCAGTGGCGGCACATTCGGCAGTAACAGCATTATTTTTGCCGGCGGCGGCAATACTGTCACCCCTACTGTCACCGGCAACACCTTGACCATTTCCGGCAACCCGGACCTCGCTAACGCATCCCTTTTCGGTACTAATCGGGGCAGTTGGCAAACTGACGGCAACACCCTCAACGTCAAAAATTCCGGCATGACGGCCAAAGCGGTAGCCCACTTCCAGTACTACAACTTCTATCTGCCCCCAACCATGACTGCGAATGAAACGATGCTCTCGGTGACCAATGCGGCAGATATTACCGGCGCCACCATCGGCGTGGCAATCAATGGCGGTACCACAGCTCTGCGTCCGGGTGACCGAGTGACGCTGCTCGCCACCGGCGGTCTTACTGCTGACGGCATCAACAGCAGGGCGGTAGGCCTGCAGGGTATTGCCAGGATTTATGACTTCGATTTGACAACCGATGCCAATAATCTTTACGCCACAGCGTCCGGATCACCAATGCTTAATCCCCAGACCAAAGCCTTGAGCGAAGGGCAAATCAGCGCCGCCGCTTTTCTGAACCAGGGAGCGGATATCCTTTCCGGCCAGGGCCTGCAGAATGCGCAGAGCGCTGCTGCCGGTGCGGGAGGCCAAACCGGCGGTTTCGCGGCCATGGGTGGCAGCAGCCTGCGCTATGAGACCGGCTCACACGTTGATGTGAATGGCTTCTCGCTCGTTTTAGGCGTGGCGCGCCAAATAGCCGCGACGGACAGCACAAGGCTGAGCGGCCTGTTCCTTGAAAGCGGTTGGGGCAGCTATAGTACCTATAACGATTTCGTCAACGCTTCATCCGTCAGAGGCGACGGTAACACCCGCTACTTCGGCGCGGGCTGGCTGGGCCGATACCAGCAGAACAACGGCCGGTACATGGAAGGTTCGCTACGGTTTGGCAAAGTCTACAATAAGTTTGACAGCAATGATATCGGCACAGCAGGAACCAACTCGCGCTTCGATATCAGCGCACCGTACTATGGCATGCATATCGGCTTCGGCAAAGAAAAAGATTTCGGCAACAACAGAAAGCAGGACGTTTACACCAAACTGCTGTGGACGCACCAGAACGGAAGCAATGCAATCGTGCAAGGTGATGTATTTGACTTCGGAGCGATCAACTCCTATCGTTGGCAACTGGGCACAAAATGGCTGCGCAAAACCAATGAACGCACCACACTGCGCACCGGCTTGGCCTATCAGTATGAATTCAGCGGCAAGGCCAACGCCACGGTGAACGGCAGTGCGATCGAAGTGCCGAGCATGAAAGGCGGCACCGGCATCGTGGAAGTCGGCCTGACCCAAGAAAGCAAAGACGGAGAAGGCGCGAAACTGGATTTCGGCCTGCAGGGGTTCCTCGGCAAGCTGCAGGGGGTGGCAGGAAATATTCAAGCCACCTGGAATTTCTAAAAGATAGTTAATAAAATGAAGTCCGGTCATTATGGCCGGACTTTGCTGTATGTCGTGGGGGCGGTGGTACTGACACATATTAAAGAAAGGTTGAAGTTATGATTTCAACAGATAAAAAACCGAACAGGCTTGCAAACGTAAAAAGCCCGTACCTGTTCCAGCACGCATATAATCCCGTGGATTGGTATCCCTGGGGCGATGAAGCGTTTGAAAAAGCAAAGCGGCAAGACAAACCGATCTTTCTCAGCATCGGCTATTCAACTTGTCATTGATGGCAAGTAAGTAAAAGTACCTTTTTCCTGAAATGAATTCAGGAAAAACCTATATAGTAACTGATAAATGACTTGATAGCGAAGTAAGGTATCAGGTCATTTTTGTTATTACAACAGTATGCAAAAAGGGAATTAGGAGAATGTGGATAATAATGGTATAAGGATAATAAAACATTGGCAATAATGCGGCTTTGAGTCAGCATATGGGGGGAGTAAAGGTTGGCTGATTTATTAAATAGTGATCCTGCGCTAAATGAAAAATCCATTTCTTTTGATTCTTATGAGAAAATGGCAGAGTATTATTTTGAATGTGTTGATACGAAACCATTTAATGCGTACTACGAAAGACCGGCTACATTGTCATTGTTTCCCAGTGTTACAGGAAAAAAGGTGTTGGATGCTGGATGTGCTGCTGGATGGTATAGCGAATGGTTGATAGAAAAAGGGGCAAATGTAATCGCATTAGATTTTAGTCCCAGCATGATAGAAATGACAAGGAGGAGAATTGGTGACAAGGCTGACATTATTAGGGCGGATCTCAACGAGCCCCTGAATTTCATAGATAACAAGTCGATAGATATCATTGTATCATCCTTAACACTTCACTATATCAGAGACTGGAATCTTGTAATGACCGAATTTAGTAGGATATTAAAGCCAGCAGGGCATCTGGTTTTCTCTGTGCATCATCCATTTATGGACTTTACATATTTTAACAGAGAAAACTACTTTTTAACGGAACTTATAGAAGATGAATGGGAAACTAATAAGGGGAAAGTAAAACTCCAATTTTTCAGAAGACCTTTGTGTGAAATAATTTCACCGGTAGTAGAAGCGGGATTTATAATTGAGAAGTTAGTGGAACCTATGCCGACAGAGAAATTTCGGGAAGTACAGCCAACAGTATATGAAAAGCTAACACGAAGACCGCAATTTCTTTTTTTACGAGCAAAAAAGAAGTGAATAAATCATTAGTAAGCTGACTAACGGGTGGTTTTTATTGATAATTTGAGTCAAGGAGAAGGAAGGGAAGTTTAAAAGTATGAGAAAACATGGTCAGGGGCCATATCGGTTGTCGTTCTGCATGGCGGCCCGCGGCCCGGGAGGGGCTGGGGAGATGGAACCCGTAGCACAGGAACTAGTTAAATATGTAAGCGTTCTTGAACCATTCCAAACTGCCAGGAGCGTAGAGGGACAGATAGGAGAACTAAAAACTCATTAGAGGAGACTTTACTTTAAAAGGAACAGGATAGGGTGGGATTAGCCTGTATAAAAATATTAGAGTAATTCTCATTGGTGGCAGCCCGATGACGGGTAAAACAACTTTGGCAATTAAACCAGCATCAAGATATGCATACAACTGCATTTCCACAATAAAGAATTTAGAAAGGCCAATCTGATGAAAGTGCAAATGGTGGATAAATATCTAAAAAGAAGTTTGTGGTACAATGAAAAAATAACTCGTGAGGCGATTGAAGCTGTGGGATAATTATTCTTAGGATAACAAAAGAGCTAACAGAAAAGAATTTGATGCAGAACGCAATAGATATTTTGGGTTGCTAAGCGATATGGATTAGAAAGAATGGAACTTCGGGGTCAGGCCTTTATTCTATGCCTTTTCCCGGGTTGGGTAAGGTCTCAAGGTTTGACAAGTTTCAATCGTTAATTATAAAGCGGCTATTTCCATTGCTTGAAATTCTTCATTAACCGCATGTACTTTAAACTCTGGAAAAATAATGGTAAAAATGGTTCCAGTTGGAGATGACTTTACTTTGATTTTTGCTTTGTAACTGTCTAAAATTTTATAACTGACAAATAACCCCAAACCAGTACCATTTTCCTTAGTCGTTAGAAATGGTGTCCCAAGTTTCTCGATTAAATCCTCTGGAATCCCAAGCCCAGAGTCTTTTACCTTAAGTATGACATAGCTGTGTTCCATATGCGTTGTGATTTCGAGGACACCTCCCTTTCCCATTGATTCCAACCCGTTTCGTGAAATGTTGAGGACTACCTGACGGATATCTTTGGGATCGACTAATATATCTCTAATTTCACCAGTATCAAGCAACACATTTTTATCTTCCTTTAAGGCGTTTGCCTGAATTAAGGGCAGTAGAGAATTTAAAATACTATTTAAGTTTTGCGGTTGTATAATTTTATCCTTATCGCGCGCCATGGATAGGTATTCAGTTATTATTCCATTAGCGCGATCTAACTCGTCAATCATGATATTAAAATAGTCATTATATACTGCCAAATCCTTTTTGCCTTGAAGTAATTGAATAAAGCCTTTAACTGACGTCATGGGATTTCTAATCTCGTGGGCAATACCCGCGGCCATTTGCCCCATTAAATTAAGACGATCAATTTTAGCCATACTATTATTGTGTTCCGAACCATATTTACTGCAAATAAATGAAAACTGATGATTGGTTACAACGTCTAAAATTTCATGCATCCCGCATTTGTCAAGCTGATAGGGACATAGGGCAATCATTTTTAGCTGGGTAATTTTTCTTTCAACTGCGGCCTCATAATCCACGAATGACTTCCAATACCTTTTATTTAACCAAGTTGTACATCCGCATATTCTAAGACCCTCGTAACCTTGGGATAAAGCATGATTAACTTTAGTGATCCATCCTTCCAGCACTTTGTCACATTGAAAGTTTCCGTATTTTAGATACCACTCAGAATGGGTAATAATTTCAATCTGCGGCAAATATGTTTCGAAATTTGGTATGGTGGTTTTCAGAGCTTCAAAAGCTTCAATAGTGCTGACTGGTTCTGAAATAATCCACATACAGAATTCATTATTTTCTAGTCCGGCCTTAAAATAAGTGGAAGATAAATCAATTAAATCCTTCTTTGTTTCATAAAAACTACAAATATGGGTGCCCCACGGTATATCGTTAATAAAAGAAATACCGACTTTCCTCAGGTTAGTAAACATTTCTGTTTGCAACTCTTTTCACCTCAGACCAATTGCGTTTGTAAGCGCAATCGTGAAATCACAACTACAATTAAAGATATTACTACATATGGAATAAATTTCCTCCAAAGAAATTGCAATATTAACAGGTATTGAACAAAGTTTATCCAGAAAAGCGATATTCCTCTCTTAAATGCCGCACTTTCTTTTCATGTGTGATGGCAAGTACCTTTTCTGGTGTAGCCCCTGTGAGTCGGGACTATATTGTAAGAAATGAGTGTCAGGACGGTGGTACTGACACACAAAAGAATAAAATTTTCAGCATGCATATAATCCTGTGGACTGGTATCCCTGGGGCGATGAAGCGTTTGAAAAAGCAAAATGGGAAGACAAACCGGTCTTTCTCAGCATTGGCTATTCTACCTGTCATTGGTGACATGTAAGTAAAAGTACTTTTTTGTATAGTTGTATCATTTGACTGGCAGGAAAATAGACTGATTTAAAGAATCAAAATCCATAATATTCTTAATATTTGGTTGATGCTTGAAGAGAATGGGAGAAATATGGATTACGAAGAGTTATTAGCGAAATATCAGTTACTTCTTATTGAAAATGAGAGTCTTAAAAACGAAAATTTAAAACTGAAAAAACAACTGGGCATTGAACAACAAGATGCCATTGCTGAAGAAGCTGTACAAATTCAGCTGATTTCTGAGATCAATCGTAGCAGTGACCCGAGTGAAAAGATTAACCTGATTTTATCACTTTTCAGTGGTAGAACCGATGTTTATGCAAAGAGATGGCAAAATAAAGCGGGACAATCAGGTTATGCGCCGGTTTGTCTTAATGAATGGAAGTCCGATTTATGTGGCAAGCCAAAAGTAAAATGCGCTGGCTGTGCTCACAAGTCTTATAGAATATTAGACCAAAAGATTATTGAAGAACATCTCAGAGGAACCATTAGTATTGGTATATATCCAATGCACACTGATGAAACATGTAATTTCTTAGTAATAGATTTTGATGACGAGGGTTGGCAGCGGGATATTACTGTATTGAGAAACACATGCAAAGAGTTTGGTGTCCCTATCGCAATTGAACGTTCGCGTTCCGGTAATGGTGCCCATGCATGGTTTTTCTTCGAAGAAAGTGTGTCCGCAGCTTTAGCCCGGAAATTTGGTACAGCGTTGCTGACTTGCTCAATGAGTAAAAGGCACGAAATAAACTTTAAGTCCTATGATAGATTATTTCCTAATCAAGATACATTGCCAAAGGGCGGCTTAGGCAATTTGATAGCACTTCCTTTACAAATGACCGCGAGGAAGTACGGCAATAGCGTTTTTATAGATGAAAATTTTATACCATATGCCGACCAATGGGGATTTTTAAGCGAAGTAAACAAGCTGTCTGAAGATAAACTGGAGAAAATGATTATCAAGTTATGCCGTGGGGATGAATTGGGCTTTTTGAGAAGAGACGATGAAGAGGATCAGAAGCCCTGGGAAAGATGCGCAGTTGTACCTAAGCTGAGAAAAGACGATTTCCCGGAAAAAGTTATCATTGTAAGAGCAAATATGTTGTGTGTTTCAAAAAATGGATTTACACAGAGGGCATTAAATGATTTAAAACGACTTGCGGCCTTTAGAAATCCGGAATTTTTCAAGGCCCAGGCTATGCGCATGCCGACATATAACACCCCTAGAATAATCTCGTGCTCAGATGAGACTGAAGAATATTTGTGTTTGCCAAGGGGCTGTGAAGAAGACATAACCAACATGCTTAATGAGCTTGACGTTGAGGCGGACTGGATCGACAAGGTCAACAGCGGCAGGAATATAGACGTGCGATTTCAAGGGGAATTAAGAGAAGAACAGCAAATTGCCGTAAATGAACTAATGAAGCATGACAACGGTGTGCTTTCGGCAACCACCGCCTTTGGTAAGACGGTGGTTGCCGCGAAACTGATTGCGGAGCGGAAAGTAAACACTCTTGTCTTAGTACATAGACAACAACTGTTATCACAATGGAAAAGCAGGTTAGCCGAATTTTTGCAGATCAATGAGGTATTACCGGCTTTGGAAAAAAAGCGGGGCAGAAAAAAGAGTCAAAGTTTAATTGGGCAAATTGGTGCAGGGAAAAATAATTTAAGCGGAATTATAGATATCGCAGTCATGCAGTCGTTAAATAATAAAGGGGAAGTAAAGGAGTACGTCAAAAATTATGGAATGATAATCGTAGACGAATGCCATCATGTTTCGGCATTCAGTTTTGAACAAATATTAAGAAAAGCGGCTGCAAAATATGTATATGGACTTACCGCTACTCCGACAAGAAAAGATGGACATCACCCAATTATTTTTATGCAATGCGGACCGATTAGGTATAGGGATGATGCAAAAAAACAGGCTGCGAAAAGACCCTTTGAACATTACATTATACCGAGATTTACAGGTTTGCGAGTACCGATAGACAAAGATGAAAGAGAGTGGGCTATTCAAGATATTTATGCCGAAATTGTTTCTAATGAAAATCGTAATGAACTCATTGTAAATGATGTTGTTAGAAGTTATGAAAATGGCCGGAATTCAGTTGTATTAACGGAAAGGACTGCCCATGTAGAATTACTTGCCAAGAAATTGGCTGAAAAAATACCTGACGTGATTTCATTAACAGGGAGTATGGGAGCTAAGGAAGTAAAAAGAATCCTAACTAAGATCGCTGAGATACCTCCTGACAAACAACTAACCCTAGTTGCCACAGGAAAATTTATTGGCGAGGGTTTTGACGAACCACGTCTCGATACGTTATTTTTAGCAATGCCTATTTCGTGTCACGGGGACGGTGGTACTGACACATTGCTCAAAAGAAAGAATAATTTTATTAAACACAAGATTTAGCGGTATAAGCATATTGCTTATGCCTTTTTTTGCTTATACTAAGACCGTGAATCATGAAGGAAAATGAGTATAAAGTTTTGAAGACCTAAGGTATAGGCTATGGCTTAGGCCTTTTCTGTTTATACTAAGACCGAATAAAAGGAGGTCGAAGGTATGATTTCAACCGAGAAAAAAGCGAATAGGCTCGTAAACGTAAAAAGCCCGTACCTGCTGCAGCATGCATATAATCCCGTGGACTGGTATCCCTGGGGCGATGAAGCGTTTGAGAAAGCAAAACGGGAAGACAAACCGATTTTTCTCAGTATCGGCTATTCCACCTGCCATTGGTGTCATGTGATGGAGCGGGAATCCTTTGAGGATGTTGAGGTGGCGGAGGTTTTAAACAAGCATTTTGTGGCCATCAAGGTGGACAGGGAGGAGCGGCCCGATGTCGATCATGTATACATGAGGGTTTGTCTGGCCCTGACAGGCAGTGGGGGATGGCCGCTGACCGTTATGATGGACCCGGAGAAAAAACCATTTTTTGCGGGGACTTATTTTCCCAAAGAGGGTACCATGGGACGGCCCGGGCTGTTGAGCATTCTCAAGGCTGTGCAGCACAAGTGGCAGGAGGACCGTTCATATCTCAGCCAATCGGCGGGGGAGATTTATGAGGCCATCAGCCGCCGCGGGCAAAGGGGCAAAGAGGGGGAATTTTCCCCGGAATTGCTTGATAAAGCCTTCAAGCAATTTAAGGAGGATTTTGATACGGATTACGGAGGGTTTGGACAGGCGCCCAAGTTTCCCAGTCCGCATAACCTATTGTTTTTAATGCGTTATTGGTACCGAACGGATAATGCCGAGGCGCTGGACATGGCGGCAAAAACGTTGCAGGGAATGCGCCGGGGCGGGATGTACGATCATGTGGGATATGGCTTTGCCCGCTATGCGGTGGATGACCGGTGGCTGGTGCCGCATTTTGAGAAAATGCTTTATGACAATGCGCTGTTGACTTACGCTTATCTGGAAGGTTATCAGTGTACGGGTGATGCTGATTTTGCCCGGGTTGCCCAGGAAACGCTCACCTATATATTGCGGGACATGACGGGCGCGGAGGGCGGTTTCTATTCCGCGGAAGATGCCGATTCCGAAGGGGAGGAGGGTAAATTTTACGTGTGGCGGCCCGCAGAAATCAAGGCCATACTCGGTGAGGCGGACGGGGAACTCTTCTGTAAGTTTTATGATGTAAAACCCTCCGGGAATTTTGAACACAGCACCACCGTTTTAAATCATATCGAGCATGATTTAAAGGAATTTGCCGCAGGCATGGGACGGGCGCCGGAGGAAATCGAGGCTGTATTGGCGCAATGCCGGCAAAAACTGTTTGCAGTACGGGAGCGGAGGGTTCATCCCTCCAAGGACGACAAGGTGCTGACCGGTTGGAACGGGCTGATGATTGCCGCGCTGGCAAAGGCGGCGCAAGTGCTGGGGGATACGGCATATACGGAGGCGGCCCAAAGGGCGGTAAGCTTTATTGAACAGCGCTTGACCCGGGAAGACGGACGCCTCATGGCCAGATACCGGGACGGGGAGGCCGCTTTCCCTGCGTATTTGGAGGACTATGCTTTTCTTTCCTGGGGTCTGATTGAATTGTATGAAGCAACGCTGGACATTGCCTACTTGGAGAAGGCCCTCAATCTGGTCAACGCAATGCGGGAGCTTTTCTGGGATGAGACCGAAGGCGGCTTTTTCTTTTACGGCCAGGATGCGGAGTCGCTGATTGCGCGCCCGAAAGATCTTTATGACGGGGCGATGCCGTCGGGCAACTCGGTGGCGGCCTGGGTGCTGGCACGACTTTTCCGCATGACGGGGGATGCCGGATTGGAAACACTCGTCCGGCGGATGTTCAGCTTTTTTACCCCGGAAGTGATGCGTCATCCCAGGTCATACGCGGGGTTTCTGTTGGCGGGGGAATTATATGGCAGTTCCCCCCGGCAGGTCGTGCTTGCCAATCAGGGGAACCAGGAGGAAATTGCCGGTTTCCTGCAGGAAATCGGCAGACGTTTTCTGCCCGATGCGGCAATTCTGTATCATGATCCGACCCGGCAAGGGGCCGTGGAAAAATATCTCCCTCATATCCAGGCGCAGGGACCCGTGGAAGGGCGGGCGGCGGCGTACGTTTGCGAGAATTTCGCCTGTCAAAAACCGGTCACCGATCCCGCAGCGCTCGCGGGGGTGCTGGAGCGCAAAGTGCTATGGTCCCCCGGCCGGTGAGCCACTTGACAAATACGTGGACTTATGTTCCGCTCTCTGTTAAAATAAGTTAATAAGTTTCTCAGGAGGGAACGGACATGACGATCTACTGCAGCGAATGCGCAGCTGAAATAGATAGTGAAAATGTACTGGTCGAGCGGATTTTGGCCATGACGGAAGGGAAAGTGGCCACTTTAGTACCTAAATCACCGATACGCATGCTCTGCTTTGGCTGTGCGGCTGAATTGCCGGTTGAACTTAAAGAGCGTTTTAACGGGAAGGTGGACGGAAAAATCCAGTCCCTGGTCAATGACTTCCAGAATTTTTTGCAGCATGGTGATGAAAGCGGCATGGATAATATCGTGACCTATTTGCGCGAAGGGATAAACCTGTATTTCGGTTATGATGCTGCGACCCAAAAGTTTTTTGCGGGGGAATTAATTCAACTGCGGTTGCTTGCCGTGGAGGAAGTGACCGATGTACCGGAAGGAACGGATGAAATTCTGGGAAATATCCCCAACCATGTATATGTAACCATCATGGGGGAGGCTTTTACCATGCAGGGAGAAAGTGCTCAATATAGTTAGCATATAAAGCAAAAAGCGGGAGGCGGTAAGCCTCCCGCTTTTTGCTTTATATGCGCAGACACCTTTGCAAATATTGGATTTTTGCAACTGTATACTCTCAAAATGGCACACATATAATATAACATAGAAGGGAGTGAAGAACGATGAAAATCCTATCAATCGGCCTATCTGGTCCAATTGATGAAGTTAGATTACGTTTGCAGAACGACCTTTCGACACTATCTTGGGAAGGATTTCAGATAGCCGTTGATGAATACAGCAAGGGCCATTTAACCTTCTTTGCATGTCATGTAACAGAGGGAGAACTCTCTTTTCGCAATTACGAGCGCATTAAAGCTATGCTAAGAAATTACATAGCGAAAATGGTCGCTGATCTGATCGTGTATAAATGTGAGCACCACATTGTGCGAAAAATTGTGCACAACACTTATTACTACTTTACAGAGGAAGAGCGAAACATTGTATATGAAAATGCGCTGAACATTTTAAACGCAGAGGAATTGCCGATGGGCAGCGGACGTCCCAGCGGCCGGCGGAATCACATTTTGTTAAAAATATCCGATTATCTGGAGGATCATTATGAAATCGTGATTGATGGTTTCATCAACTTCCGTTTGAAAGAGTACCGTCTTGAGCTTTTGGATGCGGTCGATAAAGCAGTGGACGATTTTATGATGGATCGGGAGTATAAAGAATTTATCCGTCTCTTACGGTATTTTGTAGATGTCCAGGAACCGCGGATCGAGGAAGTGCATGTCATCGTGCAGGCGAACGGGCTTTTCCGCATTCTGGACTCTTCCGGCAAAACGATAAATAATCAGTACCTGGAAGGATTTGTCGTGGAAAATGCCGAGATTGATTTAAATTACGGCGATTTGCTCATCAGTGCGTTGATAACCATTGCACCGCAAAGTGTAACCTTGCATGGCCCCAATATTAAGCAAGCCAGTGAAGTGATTGAGACTATTCATAGTGTTTTCGACGGACGTGTTTGTATTTGTGACGGCTGCGAATTATGCAATGCGGATACCAAAACATCAACTATCAAACAGTAAGATACAAAAGGGGAAAACAATAGCCGGGTGCTGCACTCGGCTTTTTTCAATTTGCGCCGGGGTACATACACAGCGGCGGCTGGTTAACTTGACTTCCCCGGGGTAAGGGTATAAAATATTAAATAATCTAAGAAAAAAGCCAGGATGAGGACAGTATATTATCGCAGATTTATTCCAGAGAAAAGGGGCAAGTATTCCCCCGGCACCGGCGGTCCGCGAAAACGGACTGTGAGGCTGTCAAAGGAAACGGAATACGAGGCTGAAACTCCTTATAAATACGATAATGGAAGACCACCTCGGAGCTGCGGGCTGAAACAGGATAACTTCTTTGTTAAGCCTTGCCGGTGAGCGCCGTTACCGCACAAAGAAGCGGGCATTTCAATGCCAAGCAGGGTGGAACCACGGGAACAAACCTCTCGTCCCTATTGTTTTAGGGATGAGGGGGTTTATTTTTTTAGGAGTCAGTATTCAGAATCAATAAGAGATGATGCGGACTCCTGGCTCCTGAATTTTCAACAAATATTTACCTGAGGGGTGAGCATGGTGGAAAAGATTAAAGTAACCTTAAAAGACGGTTCGGTACGTGAATATGATAAAGGTGTTTCTGTGGCGGAAGTTGCGAAAAGCCTGAGCCAGAAACTGGCGAAAACTGCGCTGGTGGGCAAGGTTAATGGGAAGCTGGTTGATTTGGGGCATCGGTTAGAGAGCGACGCAGAAGTGGGAATCTTTGATTTTAACAGTCAGGAAGGCAAGGATGCCTTACGTCACAGTGCTGCGCACGTGATGGCTCAGGCGGTGGCCCATTTGTACCAGAATGTGAAATTCGGCATCGGCCCGGCCATTGCCAACGGATTTTACTATGACTTCGACTTGGATTATACCTTTACGCCTGGGGATTTGGAAAAGATAGAGCGGGAAATGCAGCGCATTGTAAAAGAGGATTATCCTTTCCAGCGTGAAGAACTGAGCCGTCAGGAGGCCTTAAAACTCTTTAGGACAAAGGGTGAACTATACAAAGTCGAACTGATCGAGGGGCTGCCGGAGGATGCGGTGATTTCCATTTATAAGCAGGGAGACTTTCTGGATCTTTGTGCCGGACCGCATGTGGTTTCCACCGGACGCTTAAAAGCTTTAAAACTCCAAAACCTGGCCGGTGCCTATTGGCGGGGTGACGCAAAACGCAAGATGCTGCAGCGCATCTATGGAACGGCCTTTGAAAAGCAGGCGGAGCTCGAAGCCTATATTACAATGCTGGAGGAAGCAGAAAAGCGCGACCATCGGAAATTGGGCCGTGAATTGGATCTGTTCAGCATGCAGGAGGAAGGGCCGGGTTTTCCCTTCTTTCATCCCAAAGGGATGATTGTCCGCAATGAACTGGAGAGTTTTTGGCGCAATGTCCATCGTAAATGGGGTTACAGTGAGATTAAGACCCCGATTATTTTACGCCAGGAGATGTGGCAGCAGTCGGGGCACTGGGACCATTACCGGGAAAATATGTATTTTACCACTATTGACGGGGAAGGCTACGCGGTAAAGCCGATGAACTGTCCCGGCGGGATGCTTGTTTATAAAAGCGGACATTACAGTTACCGCGATTTGCCTCTGCGTTTAGCGGAATTGGGCTTGGTGCACCGGCATGAGCTTTCCGGCGCACTCCATGGTTTGATGCGGGTACGCAGCTTTACCCAGGATGACGCTCATCTATACATGCTGCCCTCCCAAATTAAAGAAGAAGTACAAGGTGTTATTAAGCTGATTGATTCAATTTATAAAGTTTTTGGTTTTGCCTACCATGTGGAATTAAGTACGCGACCGGAGAAGGCGATGGGTTCGGAGGAGATATGGGAAAAGGCGACCAATGCCCTGCGGGAAGCACTGGAGGATATGGGGACCGAATTCCGTGTCAACGAAGGAGACGGTGCCTTCTACGGCCCGAAAATTGATTTCCATCTGCGGGATTCCATCGGACGCACCTGGCAATGCGGTACGGTACAACTGGATTTCCAGATGCCGGAAAAATTTGACCTCACTTATATTGGTGAAGATGGACAGAAACATCGTCCGGTTATGGTCCACCGCACCTGTTTCGGCAGTATCGAGCGGTTCATAGGCATTCTGATTGAACACTATGCGGGGGCATTTCCTGTTTGGCTGGCTCCGGTACAAGTACGGATCATGCCCATTACGGAGCGCCATGCAGCATATGCGCACCAGTTGTCTGAAAGCCTGAAGAAATTGGATATACGGGTTGAAGTGGATGACCGTAATGAAAAAATCGGCTATAAAATTCGGGAGGGTCAGGTGCAAAAGGTACCGTACATGCTGGTTGTCGGCGATAAAGAGGTGGAAACGGGTACGGTGTCTTTACGCAAACGGGGTGAAGGTGACAAGGGTTCCACCGACTTCAATGCGTTTACCGACGGTTTGCGGGAGGAAATCCGGGCGCAGGTGTGAGCCGTTAAGGAATAATAACCTGAAAATGATATTTGACAAAAAAACCTGGAGTATGGTATGATTGCGTAGTAAACAATTCCATACTTACGAAGTAGAAGCCATCCGCTTCTCACCGTACAACGCTGAGTTCGTACGGTCGCTATTAGAGGCTTAATAATTTATGTCTATGTATAGGCGGGTGGTTACACCCGCTTATTTTGTGTGTATTAATAGTTAAAATCAAATGGAGGTGGATAACAATTAGTAAAGAATTGAAAATTAATGAAGAGATTCGCGCGAAAGAGGTCCGCTTAATTGGCGTGAACAACGAGCAGGTTGGCGTGGTTCCTTTGCGGGACGCGTTGCGCGTGGCTCACGAAAATAATATGGACTTGGTGGAAATCGCACCTACGGCCAAACCTCCTGTTTGCCGGGTTATGGATTATGGCAAATTCAAGTATGAACAGGCAAAACGGGACAAAGAGACGAGGAAAAAGCAAAAAGTAATTACCGTTAAAGAAGTAAAACTGCGCCCCGGTATCGAGGAGCATGACTTTAGCGTTAAATTAAAAAATGCGCAACGTTTCCTGGAGGATGGCGACAAAGTAAAAGTTACCATCATGTTCCGGGGGCGTGAGCTTAGCCATGCCGAATTAGGCAGACAAGTACTCGTGAAGTTGGCGAAGGAATGTACTACGCTGGCCAACGTCGAGCGTGAGCCTAAATTGGAAGGCAAAAATATGATTATGATTTTATCACCGAAACAATAAGAGAGGGGGCCCACACGATGCCAAAAATTAAAACACGCAGAGCAGCAGCAAAGCGGTTCAAGAAAACCGGTACCGGTAAATTTAAATTTAAACATAATTTTACCAGCCATATCCTCGAGACGAAAAGTCCCGGTCGTAAACGTAAATTAAGAAAAGCTGCGGTTGTTAGCCCGGCTGACCAAAAACGCGTTGAGCGTATGCTTCCCCACGCGTAATATTTGATGAAAAGGAGGTACTAGAAAATGCCAAGAGTTAAAAAAGGTGTTACTGCTCGAAAAAGACATAAAAAGATTTTAAAATTGGCCAAAGGCTTCCGCGGTGCGCGGGGCATTCAATATAGAAAAGCCAATGAAACCGTAATGAAGGCTTTGCATTACGCATATGCAGGGCGTAAGGACAAGAAGGGTGATTTCCGTAAATTATGGATTGCCCGGATCAATGCGGCGACCCGTTTGAATGGACTTTCCTACAGCCAGTTTATTAACGGCTTAAAGAAAGCCGGGGTAGAAGTTAACCGGAAAATGCTTGCCGAAATGGCTATCTATGATGCGCCGGCTTTCGCCCAAATGGTATCTGTGGCCAAGGAAAACCTACGCTAAAAACTTCCCGGCAGTCGATGAGAATCGGCTGCCTTTTTTTATACTAATGTTAACTGAATGTTAAAATTATTTGATCTAGTCAAAGGATTTTGAATTTGTATGGGCGAATATCTTTAACAATAAAAAATAATTCTGCAGGGGAGGAGTTACCAATGGCTTTGGTATCTATGGGAGTACTTTTGCAGGATGCAGTTACGCAGGGTTACGCGGTAGGCGGGTTCAATGTATTCAACTTTGAAACTCTCAGTGCGGTAACGGAAGTCGCAGAAGATGTAAAGGCGCCGCTGGTGGTCAGCATTCCTGAACGGCTGTTCGCTTTTGTTGATGCAGAGAGTTTGTGCATTGCCGTAATGCGTGCCGCAAGGGGTTCGAGTGTGCCTATCGCCTTGCATTTGGACCACGGGCACACGTTCGACGGGGTGATGAAAGCCTTGCGCTGGGGATTTACGTCCGTCATGTTTGATGGCTCGGCCCTGCCCTTTGAAGAAAACGTGAAAAGGACAAAAGAAATTGCGAAGATAGCCCATTCTCTCGGTGTGTCCGTTGAAGGAGAATTGGGCTATCTTTGTTCTTACGGGGAAAGCATCGACAATTTAGCTGATGAGAATTTTGTCAAGGCCGATCAGGTGGCCGAATTCGTTAGCAGAACAAAAGTAGATGCCCTGGCTGTCGGCATCGGCAACAATCACGGCCGCTACCGGGGAAAACCCAAATTGGATTATGACCGGATTCGCGAACTGAAAGCAATGGCCCAGGTACCCTTGGTTCTCCATGGCGGGTCGAAATTGTCCCGCACCGATTTTCAGGAAGGAATCGCCAACGGCATTGCCAAAGTGAATATTGCCACGGATATGTGTGTGGCCGCCATCAGCACCATAAAGAAAGAACTGGAGAAAAACGCAAATATTCACTATGTGAACTTGATGTTAAATGTAAAAAAAGGCGTAAAGGAATCGGTGAAAAAATATATGGTAGCCTTTGGGTGTGTAAATAAAGGGCAGAAGTAAAAGACGGTTGCGGGCGACGGTGGGCAGGGGTTCCGCCGTCGCCCGTTTTTTCCGGAGTTGCCGGACATATGGCTAATATTTTTTCTGGACAATATGTAGACGTGGCTTCAGGGTAAGAATATAATGAGGAAAGAATAAAGGAGAAAAAAATTAGCAGAAACGGAATGATAGGGTGAATAAATTGATCACTAGTGTACAGCATCCGGATGTAAAATTAGTTAAGGCGTTGAGCCGGCGAAAAGAACGCAGGGCGCAGGGCCTTTTTGTCATAGAGGGTTTGCGTTTTGTAGAGGAAGCGGTGGGCGCCGGTGCCCCGCTGGTTAAGGTTTACTGCACGAAGCAGCTGTTCCAAGCGGCACGGGGAAGGAAATTGGTCGAAAAACTGACCGGTCAGGGAGTGACTGTGCAGGAAGTGAGTTTGCCGGTGCTGGAGAAAATGACCGATACGGAACAGCCGCAGGGGATTTTGGCAACGGTACGCTTGGCAGCGCCCGCTTGGCCTGCTTTCCCGCAGGCCCGGACTTTCATGCTGGTTTGCGATAAGATTCAGGATCCGGGTAATCTGGGCACCATCATCCGCACCGCGGACGCGGCCGGGGTGCAGGCTATTTTTACGACTGTGGGCACGGTGGATGTTTACAACCCCAAAGTGTTGCGCTCCACCATGGGATCAATATTTCATCTGCCGGTATTTACGGAACTGGAAGCGGGTAAGGTGATCGAAATGCTGACTGAACGGGGGGTCACACCTATCGGTACCGCGTTATCAGCGGAGCAAGTCCACTTTACAACGGATTTTTGTCGTCCCCTTGCTTTGTGGCTGGGAAGTGAAGCGACCGGCATTGAGGACAGTGTGCTTAAACAACTGCCGGAGCTAACCAAAATCCCCATGCCTGGACGGGCGGAGTCCTTGAATGTGGCGGTGGCGGCGGGGATACTGATGTTTGAATGTGTGCGGCAAAGAACGGCTGGCCGTCCGGCGGGCCAGAGAGCCTAGCTTTGTTTTGCCAAGTGCGCAAAACAAAGGGGGACAGATGTGCGTGTCGAAGATATGTAAGCGATTGACGGCGAAGCGTTATGAAAAAGGGCGCGTCCGACGGGACTACTTGCCTTGAGTTTTAGGTTTTCCTATGATATAATACAGCTACAATCAAGGTTTCGCGTTCATCCAATCAAAAACTGAGAGGTTGTGGCCCGATTGTTGTTGACCGCTGATTTCTTTTGGAAAGTGTTTGAAGCGACCGGTTCTGTAGCTGCATATCTCGTTTATAAACGGCTTGTATTACAATAATCTAAGTATATAGGGTGTTGGGTGATGAAGGAAAATAGTAATTTGGCCTCTTTCCAGACAGGGAGGAAATGTCGCGACTGAAAGCATTTCCTGGAGACGTCGGATGAATTCATTCCGGAACTTTTCGGCTGAAGGTGATTCTGGTAGGCTGAACGCATTTCAGCGATAAAGGAATGGTGAGTACAAATTAGGGTGGTACCGCGGAAGTATACGGCTTTCGCCCCTGCAGGGGCAGAGGCTGTTTTTTATTTTGTGCATAAATATTACACGTATTGGGAGGTTTACAATGGAAACACAGTTACGGGCTTTGCAGGCTGAAGCACTTTCGGCCGTTGAGACCGCCGGGACAGGCGCGCAGATCGCTGATCTGCGTGTTAAGTATTTGGGGAAAAAGGGTGAACTAACGCAAATTCTGCGCGGGATGGGCGCGCTGAGTGCCGAAGAACGGCCGCGCATTGGCCAATTGGTAAATGATATACGTGAAGAATTGGAGAAAGTGTTAGAGAAAAAAACGGAACTGCTGAAAGAAAAGGAACTGGTTGAGCGGATGAACCGGGAACAAATTGACGTTACTCTCCCCGGCCGGCGAGGCTTTGCCGGCGGTAAACATCCCTTAACGGCAACCATGGAGGAAATAAAACGCATATTCACAAACCTGGGTTTTTCCGTGGCCAAAGGGCCGGAGGTGGAGACAGACTATTATTGTTTTGAGGCCTTAAATCTGCCCAAGGATCACCCGGCCCGGGACATGCAGGATTCCTTTTATATTACGGAGGATATCCTGTTGCGCACACATACTTCACCGGTACAGGTAAGGGTGATGCAGGCTACCAAACCGGACGAACCGGTGCGGATAATCTGTCCGGGAAAAGTATATCGCCGTGATTATGACGCCACCCACTCACCGATGTTTCATCAGGTTGAGGGACTGGCGATCGATAAGAAAATTACCTTTGGCGATCTGAAAGGCGTGCTGGCTGCCTTTGCCAGGCAAATGTTCGGTGAGGACAGGAAAGTTCGTCTGCGCCCCAGCTTTTTTCCCTTTACGGAGCCCAGTGCGGAAGTGGACATCTCCTGTGGAATTTGCGGGGGCAAGGGCTGCCGTTCCTGCGGCAATACCGGCTGGCTGGAGATTCTTGGCTCCGGTATGGTTCATCCCCGGGTGCTGGAAATGAGCGGCTTTGATCCGGCAAAAGTAACCGGCTTTGCCTTTGGTATGGGGGTCGAACGGATTGCCATGCTGAAATACGGGATCGATGATTTGCGCTTATTCTTTGATAACGATTTACGTTTTCTACGGCAATTTTAGGGGGGATGAACAATGTTAATTTCGTGGAAATGGTTAAAAGACTACATTGACATAGATGTGACACCGGAGGAACTGGCAGATAAAATGACGATGGCGGGGACACCTGTGGCCACGATTACCAGGCTTAACGCGGGGATTGAAAAAGTGGTAACCGGAAAACTGCTGGAAGTGGGCCTGCATCCCAACGCGGATAAACTGTCTGTTTGCCGTGTGGATGTCGGTAGTGAGACACTGCAGATCGTAACCGGCGCGACCAACGTCAAACAGGGTGACGTAGTACCGGTGGCTCTGGTAGGTGCGAAACTGCCCGGCGGTATGGAGATAAAGCCGAGTAAGCTACGCGGCGTTGATTCCTATGGCATGTTATGTTCGGCCGGCGAACTTAATCTGGAAGCGAAAACCTTATCGGCGGAGCAGCGTGAAGGGATCTTTATCCTGCCTGCCGGCACGCCGGTTGGGTTAGATGCGGTGCAGGTACTCGGGCTGGATGATAGCGTAATTGAATTTGAGCTGACGGCCAACCGGGCCGACTGCTTTTCCGTGCTCGGTATTGCCCGCGAGGTTGCGGCTTTAACCGGCAAACAAGTGCGTATGCCGTTATTATCCCTGCGGGAAAAGGGCGAAAACGTGCAGCGCTGCGCCGCTGTGCGCATAGAAGCGCCCGAGCTGTGTCCCCGTTTTACCGCGCGGGTAATCCAAAATGTCAAAATCGGTCCCTCACCGGACTGGATGCAGCAAAGACTGCGGGCAGCGGGCATGCGGCCCATCAGCAATATCGTTGATATCACGAACTATGTCATGCTGGAAATGGGGCAGCCTTTGCATGCTTATGATTACCATCTGGTGGGCAAACAAACGCTGGTTGCCCGGCGGGCTTTAAAAGGTGAAAAGCTTACGACTTTAGATGGTATAAAACGCGAATTGAACGAGGAAATGCTGGTGATTGCGGATGCTGTGCAACCGGTGGGCATCGCCGGGGTAATGGGCGGCTTGGCCACCGAAGTGACCTCAAATACGAAAACGATCATACTGGAAGCGGCGGTGTTTGAAGGCGTGAGCATTCGTCGAACGGCGAAAGCGTTAGGCTTACGTACGGAAGCATCCCACCGTTTTGAAAAGGGTGTGGATATAAATGCCGTTGTCCGGGCCTTGGACCGGGCGGCGAAATTAATGGAGGAATACGCCGGGGGTATGGTATGCAAGGGGATCATTGACCAGTATGTAAAAATTACTTTGCCGACGCAAATCCATTTGGATCCCCGACGGGTCAATCAGTTCCTGGGCACGGATATTAAAACCAAGGAAATTGCGGCTATATTGTCCCGTCTGGAATTTGCCGCAGAGGGCAAGGAAATACTTAAAGTTACTGTGCCCACTTGGCGGCAGGATGTGGTCCGTGAAGCGGATCTTTTTGAAGAAATTGCCCGCATGTATGGCTACAACAACATTGCAGACACCTTGCCGCAGGGGCGTTCGATGCAGGGGGACGAAGGGACTGAGGAGCGCATTCAGACGCTGATCAGAGAATCGTTGGTGACTGCGGGTATGCATGAAGCGCTTACCTTCAGCTTTTCCCACCCAAGGTATTTTGATATGCTCCGCATCTCCGGGGACTCCAGCCTGCGTAAGGCTATCCAAGTGATGAACCCCATCACCGATGATTTCCCGATTTTACGCACGACCCTCATGGCCAATATTTTGGAAACCGTAGCCCATAATGTAAACAGAAAAGTGGAAGACGTGAAGATCTTTGAACTGGGTGCCACTTTTGCGCCGAAAAGTCTGCCCCTGGCCGAACTGCCTGTGGAAACGCAAATGCTGGCTGGCGCGATAACCGGAAAACGCAATCCGGCGCTCTGGAATCAGGACCGGAACATGGTTGATTTTTACGACTTAAAAGGGATCGTCGAATCACTGCTGGATGATTTGGGCATCGTCGGTTATCAGTTTGCCCAGGCGGCTAATCCCAGTATGCATCCGGGTAAAACGGCGACAATTATTGTTGATGGTGCGGTGATTGGGGTAATGGGTGAAATTCATCCCTTGGTGCAAGAAGCCTTTGGCTTGGCGAAACCGGTCTACCTCTTTGAAATTTCCGTGGACGCATTGTTAAAAAATACGCAGCTGATACCCCAATATTGTCAATTGCCAAAGTACCCCGCCATCAGTCGTGACCTTGCCCTCTTGATGAACGAGGATATTCCTGCCGACAAAGTGGCGGGGCTGATTCGGGAAATCGGCGGCGACTTGCTCAAAGACGTCACAATCTTTGACGTGTATACCGGCGAACAAGTTCCTGCCGGTAAGAAAAGCATGGCCATCGCCCTGGTTTACCAGGCCGCTGACCGGACGCTGACAGACAAAGAAATCGAAGAAAAACAAAAATTTATGCTGGCGGGACTGGAGGAAAAGCTGCAGATTCAAATCCGCATGTAATAATATTACGCGCATATGTACATCTTATGGGGGGCATATGTGCGTATTTTTTGCAGGAGATCTGCTTTTTTTCACGAACTAGTTTTTCATAAAGAAGGATTGGGAGCGTTGCTAAAGCGATGGAGTCAAAGACAAATAAGGTAACTGTGACAATTTGTGGAGAAGAATATGTCATCAAGGGCCAAACCGACACCGAACATATCGAACGTGTTGCTGCCCTTGTGCATCAAAAGATGACCCAGACGACCCTCGGTAATCCGCGCCTGCCGCGCAACCGGGCGGCGGTTCTCGTCGCCTTAAATCTCGCGGATGAATTATTGCGGCTGCAGGCCGACTATAAGCAATTTTTAAAAATATTAAAAGAAGAAAAATAGTGGTAAGCCGGATCGGCAAAATGCCGTTCCGGTGTTTTTTTATGTTGCTTTTTGGGGCAGACTACATGTCAGAAGCAGGGGAATCATGCAAGGAGGTCGTAAGATGGATTTTTTTGGTGATCAGCTTGGTCATGTATTTGTCCGCACGGCAATAATGTTTCTTATCGCACTGGTTATAGTGCGTTTGATGGGAAGCCGGACGCTGGGGCAAATGACGCCTTTTGATTATGTTATACTGGTAGGTATTGGCGATATTGTGGCAAATGTGGCTTTAGACAAGAATGAAAGGTTGTGGACCGGCGCGGAAGCCTTGCTGATGCTGTTGATTCTTGATTTTGTTTTGTCTTATTTGTCACTGAAAAACCGCAAATTCCGCCGTTTAGTGGAAGGGTCACCCGTACCGCTGATCAAAGACGGGCAGGTACTGAGAGAAAATCTAAGCAAGGCTCATTTCAACAACGACGACCTGCGGCAGGAAATGCATAAACTAGGCATGGAACTGGACAAGATCAAGGATGTGAAACGGGCTTCCCTGGAGGGGTGCGGTCATTTCACCGTGGTGAAAAAGCCGGCGGCGGAACCCGTTACGCTGCAGGACATGCAGAATATGCTTAACAATTCAGTTATTGTATCAAAGGCGACCTTGGAAGAATTGGTGCACAGTGTAAACCGCTTAACCGGCGAATTAAAGGGGCATCAGTCTAACACGGAGAACTTAGAATGATTTGGGAAAAAAAACGGACAATAACCCCACCGGGGTACATTAAATTGCCCAAGCTATTTCCTATTTTGCCACATATTTGTTAAAATAGAAGCAGCCAATCTTAGCCGTTTCAAATAATTGTATATTGGACCGGAGATTTAAAGAAGGAGAAAAGGTGTTGCATATCCTTCTATTTTTTTATTAACTAAGGGCAGGAAGGATGAAACTATAAATGAGAAAACCTGAGCTATTGGCGCCGGCCGGCAGCCGAGAAGCATTGATTGCCGCGGTGGAAAACGGGGCCGATGCCGTATATCTCGGCGGAAAGAGCTTCAGTGCCAGGCAGCACGCTGCGAATTTTTCCCTGGAGGAAATGGCGGAAGGGATACATTTTGCCCATCTGCGGGGGGTAAAAGTATACGTCACAGTTAATACCCTATTGGATAACAGTGAATTAAAAGAACTGCCGGAGTATTTGTGCTTTCTTTATGAGGCTGGTGCGGATGCGATAATTGTTCAGGACCTCGGTGTCCTCAAGATGGCGCGGGCGACAGTGCCCGGGCTGGCGGTCCATGCGAGCACGCAAATGACGGTGCATAATGCGGAAGGTGTTCGTTTTCTTGAGCAACAAGGTGTAAAACGGGTGGTACTGGCACGGGAAATGACCGGCGAGGAGATCCGGCAGATTACTGCCGCGGCAAAAGCGGAAATAGAGTATTTCGTACATGGCGCGTTATGCATTTGTTATTCCGGCCAATGTCTCATGAGCAGTATGATTGGCGGCCGCAGCGGCAACCGGGGCAGATGTGCCCAGCCCTGCCGTCTGCCTTATACCCTGGTAGACCGGTGCGGGCGCCCGGTTACGGCCGATGACGGCAGTGTGGGAGGATATATCCTCAGTCCGAAGGATTTTAACACCATCGAAATACTGCCCCAACTGATCGAAGCAGGCGTTACGTCATTAAAAATTGAAGGCCGGATGAAGCGCCCGGAATATGTGGCCACTGTTGTGCGCAATTACCGGGAAGCATTGGACATGTATCTCGCCGACAAGAGCCGTTATCGGGTAACGTCCGGCCAGTTGAAGGAACTTGCCCAGATTTTCAACCGTGATTTCACGACGGGTTATTTGCCTGGCGGCAAGCCGGGTCTTGATCTGATGAGCCATCGGCGCCCCAACAACCGGGGACTGCGTTTGGGGCGGGTGATACGGTACAGCTACGAAACCCGTGCCGTAACCATCAAGTTGGACGAGGACCTGAATATTGGTGATGGGCTTGAAATATGGGTTTCCGTAGGGGGCCGGGTAGGCACGATTGTCACAAAGATGGAGACGGATGAAGGCCGGCAAGTGACAAATGCTTCTAAAGGTATGGAAGTTACAATTCCCGTGCCGGAGGCGGTGAAAGCCGGCGACCGGGTGTTTAAAACAACCGACGCCTGCCTTTTGGCAAAGGCCCAGGCAACCTTTACTTCACCGACACCGGTTCGTCGTATTCCCCTTAAGATGGACGTTGCAGTTAAGAGCGGCAAGCCAATGGTCCTGCAGCTTACAGATCCGGACGGGCATACGGCGAAGGCTGAAACGGCCTTCAGGGCCGAAAAAGCGTTAAAACGCCCTCTTACCGAAGAATCCGTGGCGGAGCAAATGCGGCGGCTGGGCAATACGGTGTTTTCCATCCGGGAATTGAATGTAAGCATAGACGGAGAAGTGATGGTGCCGCAAAGTGAGATGAACGCTGTTCGCCGTGCCGCCGTTCAGCAATTGGAGGAAATACGGCTTGCCCCCTGGAAGCGCCCGTGGGACAAAGCCGCAGCCATGGCGGCCGGAAAGTCGATTTTAAGCAAATCGCTAAAGGCACAGCGGTTTGAGAATAGTAAAACACTGTTGACGGCCACGGTGGATGATGAGGCGGGTTTGAAGGCCGCGATGGAAAACGGCGCCGATCTGGTTTATTACGGCGGCGAGCTCTTTAACGGGCAGGAACCGACCGATAAGGAGTATTTTGAGGCAGTGGCCTATTGCCGTAAACAGGGCAAGCAGATTGTGTTTATGCTGCCCAGAATTAGCAAACCGGGGGACGTGGCCGCCCTGCGGGCACGTCTGGCCAAGTATGAAGAAATGCGGCCCGATGGCTTGACTGTCGCCAATGTCGGTGCTGTGCAAATGGCGCGGGAACACACGTCGCTGGCGTTGTATGCCGATTATCCCCTGAATATCTATAACTCGTTAAGTCTGGAGCTTTGCCGGGAGGCGGGCCTGCATCAAGTCACGTTATCCCCGGAGCTAACGCTGACCCAAGTGGCGGCCCTGCTTAAATCCGCACCGGTCGCCGTGGAATGTCTGGTGCATGGGCACATAGAACTGATGTTGTCGGAGTATTGCATCGTGGGCAGTATCGCCGGGGGACTTAACCGTAAAACGCCCTGCAAAAGAATATGCCGCAGAGGTCACTATGGACTCAAGGACCGCCTGGGAGTTATCTTTCCGGTGGAGACCGATCAATATTGCCGGATGCATCTTTTCAACGCCAAGGAATTGGCGATGTTAAGTCATTTGCCGTCCCTGTTGGAAGCAGGAGTATCGGCGATGCGAATCGAAGGAAAACGAAAGTCAGCCAAAGAACTGGGGCGTCTCGTCAATATCTATCGTCAGGTAATAGACATGGGTGCAAAGCATCCGCTGTTGGCGGATGCAAAAGCCTTGAGCGAAATTGAGCATGCGGATATTACCCGTGGACACTATTTCAGAGGGGTATTATGA
>DHRA01000034.1:106313-118329 GCA_002411145.1 Firmicutes bacterium UBA5324
GAATTCAGTAAAGTTAAACAATTATTAACGAAAAAAACAAATTCGCCCTTTTCCCGTGAACTGGCCGAGGCTTTAATGCCGGCAACGGATTTTACGGCGGTAGCACGTTATCTGGCGGAGACCACGGAGGCCCGTTCGTTGATACGGACCCAGCCGGTCATCCCCTTGGGAGGCATGCGCGAAATTCGCCCCGCTTTGCGCCGTGCGGAAATCGGGGCGGTGCTGGATGTCGAGGAATTGTTGACGGTGGCCAACACATTATACGCGATACGCAGATTAAAACGATTTTTTACGGACCTGGAAGGGGATTACCCGCTGTTGAAACAAATGGGTGAGGACCTGCAGATTTTTTCCGCTACGGAACAGGCCATATCCACGGCCATCCGGGAACAGGGCGACATTGCCGATGAGGCCAGTGTCGAACTGGTAAGGATTCGCCGGGAACGGCGGTCTACCCAACAGCGGGTCCGTGAACGTTTGGAGAGTATTTTGCGCTCCGCGGAATATGGGAAGATGATTCAGGAGACGATCGTTACCTTGCGGGATGATCGTTACGTGGTTCCCATCAAACACGAATATCGGGGACAGTTTCCGGGCATCATTCATGACCAGTCCTCCAGCGGGGCAACCCTGTATATTGAACCGTTGTCTATTTTGGATATGAATAATGAACTAAAGGAACTGGCAATCGCGGAAGAAACGGAAATCCAACGCATTTTAGCCCGGCTTTCGGGTATGGTGGCCCGTGATGCCCAGGCCATCGGCCAGTCTTTTGGCGCGCAGGGCGGCATCGACTTTGTTTTTGCCAAGGCTAAACTGGCTGAGGACATGCGGGGTGAAGATCCCCGTCTCAATGAAGATGGCTTTATCAATATAAAAATGGGTAGGCACCCTCTCATTCAGGGCGAAGTGGTGCCAACCGATATCCACCTCGGGAAAGACTTCAGTACGCTGGTGATAACGGGGCCGAATACCGGCGGCAAAACAGTGACGTTAAAAACAGTGGGCCTCTTCGTATTGATGGCGCAGGCCGGCTTGCATGTGCCTGCGGGCCTGGGGACGGAAATCGGTGTTTTCCGGGAAGTTTTTGCGGATATCGGGGATGAACAGAGCATTGAACAAAGCTTAAGTACTTTTTCCTCCCATATGACCAATTTGGTGCGTATTCTCGACCGGGTTGATCATCATACACTGGTATTGACCGATGAGTTAGGGGCAGGCACAGATCCCACGGAAGGGGCGGCTTTGGCCATGGCGATCCTTGAATTTACGCATAGCCGGGGGGCCAGAACCATAGCCACTACCCATTATAGTGAACTGAAGACCTTTGCTTTTACACGTAAAGGGGTAGAAAATGCCAGTGTGGAATTTGATATTGAAACTTTGCGACCGACATACCGGTTGATCATTGGTACACCGGGACGGAGCAATGCCTTTGAAATAGCGGGCAGACTGGGTCTGGCCCAGGGGATAATAGGCCGCGCCCGCTCCTTAATCAGTGAAGAGCAGATCCATCTTGAGGAACTGCTCGGAAAGCTCGCCGAAACACGGTCCCGTTGGGAAGAGGACCGGCGGATAGCGGCTGAAATGCGTTCGCAAAGTGAACAGGTCAAGGATGAATTCGAAAACCAAAAACGAATTTTAGAACAAAGGGAAAAAGAAATAATAGAGAAAGCGAAAAAACAGGCCTTCGAGATCCTTACCAAGGCAAAAAAAGACGCAGATGAAATAATCAGTCAGTTAAAAACAGTAACACCCCATGACAATGAGCGTAAACGTCAAGGTGCCATCCAAGCGGCCCGGGAAAAGCTCAAAC
Organism: Firmicutes bacterium UBA5324; assembly: GCA_002411145.1. Taxonomy (GTDB): domain Bacteria; phylum Bacillota; class Negativicutes; order UBA11029; family UBA11029; genus UBA11029. Next base: position 108,130 of record DHRA01000034.1, read on the forward strand.
GGGAACGGTCCGGTTTACTGGAAGATTTGATGGAGGAAGTACCGCTGGCCAAGGTGGCGCCGCAGCTCGTCCCCGGCGATGTTGTTTATCTGCCCCAATTTAGGCAAAAGGGGCATGTTGTCAGCCCGGTAAATGCGGAAGGAAACGTATTGGTGCAGGTGGGCATCATGAAAGTAACAGTTGCGGCTGCCGCCTGTCAAAAGACGGTGGACGGCGAAACGGGGAAAACTGCGCGTAACACGGGGATTTCGGCCATCGCGGCAGCTAAAGCCAAGCATATATCCACGGAAATCGACGTGCGGGGGATGATCGTCGACGAGGCGATAGAGACCGTGGAGAAATATTTGGATGATGCACTGTTAAGTGGCGTGCCCAAAGTATATGTGATACATGGTAAAGGTACAGGGGCGCTGCGTAAAGCCGTGAAAGAATTTCTCGCCGGTCATCCCCGGGTAGCAGGTTATCGTTTGGGCGGCCCGGGGGAAGGCGGCGATGGGGCCACGGTGGTAGAATTGAAATAGGTGATAGGGAGTAGGGAGTAGGGAATAGGGAATAGGGGATGGGGCCGGTGAAAAAAAGTAAACGCAAGGCGTTTACTTTAAACCCCACTCCTACTCCCTGTATTTTAAGGAGGTGGAGAGAAATGATCAGGAAAAGTCGGGAAATTGAAGAACGGGCGGTGGAGAACGTCGCGGAATTGATGTGCGCGGCAGCGCGCACAGCTCCGAAGGGCAAAGGGCAGGATAATCTGGTGACGCTTATCATCAAGGGGGCGACCAAACAACGGTTGGCGGAAGAGATGCGAAGAATTGCCCGGGAAAGCGGCGCGGGTTTTTTTAACCGTGATGCGGGTGGTCTGGATAAGGTGGATGTGGTAGTTCTATTCGGCCAGATAGTGAAACCCATGGGGGTGCCAAACTGTGGCTACTGCGGTTTTGCCAACTGTGCCGAAACAGAAAAGAACAAAGGGTTATGTGCAATATCCATCGGTGATTTAGGCATCGCCCTTGGCTCGGCGGTGTCTCTGGCCGCCGATTGCCGGCTGGATAACCGGATTATGTTTAGCATCGGCAAAGCGGCTTTGAATCTTGAACTATTTGACGATAAGAATGTAAAAATTGCCTATGGTGTTCCTTTAAGTGTCAGCGGAAAGAATATTTTCTGGGATCGGGGCTGACCTGGCAGAACAGAAAAAACAAGAGATTTGGCGAAGGGCCAAATCTCTTGTTTTATACCTTAGCGCGGGGGACCACTGGAGGGTTTTGTCGGCGAACCACCGCCCGAAGGAGTGCTATTGGGAATTACGGGAGGTTTGCCGCCGGCGGGTTGTGAAGGCTGATCACTTTCTTGTTTGCTTGAGGTTGAAGGTGGCGGAGAGGTTTCGGGGGGAGAGTACTGAGTAGGTTGTGTCCCCTGAATAAATATTTCATCCACTGCATCATATTTCGGTTTTTCGTCAGGTTTTTCGCCCGCTTTCTTGTCGGTGGACTTGTCTCCCGGTTTGTCTCCCGGCTTATTTCCCGCCTTGTCTCCCGGTTTTGCCTGCGTCGGGTTTTGTCCGGCAAGCAAACCTGTGCGGGGATTTATCGTTGCACTGACAATGCCCGATGGTCTGGGGAAATTCCGTGCCGGAATTTTTGCCAATGCTTCCGTCATGAAACTGCGCCACATAGTTGCCGGCAAATCACCACCTGTTATGCCGGATAAAGAGCCGTTACTGTCTGAGCCAATCCAGACAGAACAGACAAGATCCGGGGTAAAACCGACGAACCAAGCGTCGACATAGTCATTTGTCGTGCCTGTTTTACCTGCCGCGGGCCGTCCGATATTTGCGCCGGTGCCTGTACCACGCTCAATTACACCGCGCATCATATCGGTCAATAGATAGGCAACTTTCTCATCAATAACCGCCTTTTGTTTCGGGGTGGTCTGCTCGATAACAGTGCCGTTACGATCGACCACCTTTACGATGGCGATTGGCTCCGTATGGATGCCACGGTTGGCCAGCGTACCGTAGGCGCTGGCCATCTGCAGGGGAGTTACCCCATGGGTAAGGCCGCCCAGGGCGGTGGACAAGTTATTGTCGTTTGTTGAACCGCTTCTTACTAACGTGGTAATACCCATCTGTTGCGCCTGGTCCAGTATTTTCTCCATGCCGACCTGTTGGGCTGTTTTGACGGCCACCGTATTGATGGATTTTTCCAGGGCACTGCGGATGGTGATGGGCCCCCGGAATGTACCGTCGTAGTTCCTGGGCGACCAACCGCCGAAACTCACCGGTGAGTCATCAATGACGGTGGCGGCCGTAAAGCCGTTTTCCAAAGCGGCGAGGTAGACAAAGGGCTTAAAGGCAGACCCAGGCTGTCTTTCCGCCAACACGGCACGATTGAACTGGTCATTTCCCCGGCCGCCAACCATGGCTTTAATGTAGCCGGTTTGCGGATCAATAGCAACTAAGGCTCCTTGCGGTTGTTTAAGTCCGTCCTTATCTGTCCGGTAGGTGGGCAGCATGGTCATAACTTTTTCGGCAGCATGCTGGGCGTCGCTGTCCAATGTCGTATAAATTTTCAGGCCTTCTTTGTATACGGCATTGGCCCCGTATTTATTAACCATGATTTGTGTGACATAATCTATGAAATAGCTGGCAAATTCATCGTCGGCTTTCTGTGTTTTCGGAGCCAGTTTTATTTCGACTTTTTTCGCATTCTCCGCTTCACTGGGGGTAATATAATTGTATTTAACCATTTGATCCAGAACGGTGGCCTGAACTTCTTTGGCCGCTTTCATGTTATTTGTCGGCGAATAGTAGTTCGGACTACGCGGGATGCCGGCCAGCATGGCCGCTTCCGCCAGTGTAAGATCCTCCGCGTTTTTCCCAAAATAGGTCTGGGCCGCGGTTTGTACTCCGTAGGAACCTTGGCCGAAATAAATTTGGTTCAAATACATCTCCAATATTTCCTGTTTGGTAAACTTTCGTTCAATTTGTAAAGCGAGGATAGCCTCCTGTATCTTTCGTTTTAAGGTCTGGTCGTGCGTCAATAAAGAGTTTCTGGCTAGCTGCTGTGTAATCGTGCTCGCACCTTCACGCACACCCTTGCCGGTAACGTTTACCACCACCGCACGAAAAATACCCCGCAGATCTACGCCGTGATGGGCAAAAAAGCGGACGTCTTCACTGGCAATGAAAGCATCCTGCAAATGTTTCGGCATTTTGCTCAAAGATACGGGCAGCCGGTTTTCCGTTGCATGAACCGTTGCAATTAGTTTTCCATTTATATCATATATCTGTGACGAAGCGTTTGGCTTTATACCGCCGTTTAAACTCGGCATGGTTTGGATGCTTGCCGCCACAAAACCAAGTCCCACACCTGTAACAATGATCGTAAAGACCAGCAAACCGATCACTGCCGGCTTTTGCCATTTTTTATAATTCGATTCCATATATTCCCTCCTCAGAGTGACACCAATTGTAATATATTATAGCATAAAACCTTACCAAACGGGATGGATAAACAGGATTCTTGGCTTCAGGGGGAGTTTTAACTCTCTCTGAAGCTTAGAATCCGTTATCCAGGGGCGTATAACTCCTGCTTTGAAGAAGCGGGAGTCTTAGCGGCGCTACGCCCCTGGATAAATGCTTACAACCCCGCTGCGGCCGGGGGTGAAATAAATTCGGCGGGAGATTTGTTTCGCCCATAAATATATGTTATAATATTACCAAGTTTTTTGAGGTTCGACCGATATAGCGAATATCAGTCAGCGTAAGCTATTACGCCGATGGGGTGATAGCGCGAGATAGCTTCTCTTGTCCCTTTGGGTCGGATGGAGCTTTTATTTTTTCCCAATTGTTTGAAGGAGGACATGTATGTTACCGGTTGCAGAGCAAATGAAGATTATTAAACGAGGCGTTACGGAAATTGTGCCTGAACAAGAATTACTTGCTAAGCTGAAACAATCCTGCTCGGAGGAGAAACCTTTGAAGGTGAAGCTGGGTTTGGATCCCACCGCCCCCGACATTCATCTCGGACACACGGTAGTGCTGCGTAAGTTAAAGCAATTTCAGGATCTGGGGCATCACATCATTATTATTATCGGCGATTTCACCGCCCGGATCGGCGACCCTACGGGCAAATCGGAGACCCGTAAACAGTTAACCGAGGAACAAATACTTACCAATGCAAAAACGTACCAGACACAAATTTTTCGCATATTGGACCCGGAGAAAACCGAGGTGCGTTTTAACAGTGAATGGCTCGCGCCGTTAAACTTTGCCGATATAATTCGTCTTGCGTCGAAATATACGGTGGCGAGAATGATGGAACGCGAGGATTTTGCGAAACGTTTCCGGGAAGGACGCCCCATCAGTGTGCACGAATTTTTCTATCCCCTGATGCAGGGATACGATTCCGTTGCGCTGGAAGCCGATATTGAGTTTGGCGGCACCGATCAAAAATTTAATCTGCTTATGGGACGACATCTCCAGGAAGAGTTTGGCCAAAAACCCCAGGCGGCAATTATGGTGCCTATTCTGGAAGGGTTGGACGGCGTGCAAAAGATGAGTAAAAGTCTGGGCAATTACATAGGTATCAGCGAAGATCCAGGCACGATTTACGGTAAAGCAATGTCGATTCCCGACGAATTGATGGTCCGTTACTTTGAATTAGTAACCGACATATCAAACGAAGAATTGGCAAAAATTGATGCCGGACTGAAAAGCGGTGCCCTGCATCCCCGGGATATGAAAATGTATTTGGCCCGCACCTTGGTTCGTCTTTATCACGGCCCGGACGCGGCCCAAGCGGCGGAAGAAGAATTTAAACGGATTTTTCAGCGGGGAGATATGCCGACGGATATTCCGGAGGTTAATGTGAAAACCTCCGAGTTAGCTGACGGGAAAATCTGGGTGGCAAAATTATTTACTTTGGCGGGGTTAACCGTCAGTAACGGAGAAGCCAAGCGGGCTATCCAACAAGGCGCAGCCCGTATAGATGCGGAAAAAGTGGACAGTGCTGAGGATGATATCTTAGTGTACGAGGGCATGGTTTTGCAAATCGGCAAGCGGAAATTTGCTAAGATTCGCTTACAGTAAATGTTTTTAATATGAGGAAATATCAGACAGACCTGTGTTTAAGGGGGCGTAAACAACATGGTATCTGAGGCGGCGGGTGACCCGGTGCCCGGTATATACCGGCATTATAAGGGGAAAACCTATAAAGTTTTGGGGGTGGCAAAACATTCGGAAACCGAGGATAAACTGGTCGTTTATCAAGCTTTGTACGGAGAGCGGGGTTTGTGGGTCAGACCCTTGGACATGTTTATGGAGACAGTCCAATGCCAAGGCCAGGAAGTACAGAGATTTAAATATGTAGGGGATTAACAGCATATAAAAAGGGCCTGCATGCAGCAGGCCCTTTTTATATGCTGTTTATTGCTTCGGTTGACGTTGATTGAGCATAGACTCTTCCGCCATGGCAATCATTTTTTTCACCATATTTCCGCCGATTTTTCCGCCCATACGACCACCAATTTTCCCCACTTCTTTTGTGGTCATATTTTCCCAGCCTACTTCGGCGATTTTTTCCTTTAACCCGAGGTCGTCCGCTATTTCATATTTTAGATTATCTAATTTAGACTCATAATTATCCGGGGTAATCTGACCGCCCATTTCCGCAGCCATATACTCATTCGCCGTTTCAAGCTTCAGTTTTTGCAGGGCGTTTTTCGCTTCCGGTACGACTAATTCGTTATTATTATTGTCAGGCATTAAAGTAACCTCCCCTATTTCATGCTGGTTTAATTAATAATCTTTCAGTAAGACATATTTTCTCCCCGCATGCGAAAATCATCAGTAACATATTTTAGCAATAGAATAGGGGAACTATTTTAGATTATTTCGTATAAAATATGGCACAGCCGAATACGGGGAGGCGGGGAAAAATGCGTTACACGGTGCGAAGGAGAATATCCTTGCCCAAGATTTCGAACGTTTCGAAAAGATGGCTGATCTTTTTCCTTTTAGGCGGACTAATGATTTATGGGTTCTATGTGATTGAGGGTCATTTAAAACCTACGCTGCTAGCGATAGCCGAGGCCCGGGCCACCGCAATTGCTACGACCACAATCAATAATGTTGTTAATGAAGAAATTTCGCGGGGGATGAATTATCAAAGTCTTGTGTCCGTAAAAGTTGATGACCGGGGGCGGGTTGTGTTGATGCAGCCCAATACAGTGGAATTTAATCGTTTGGCCTCGCATGTGACGATTAAAGTTCAGCAAGGTTTAGAGCAAATATCGGAGGAGAAAATCTATATTCCCTTCGGGCAAGTGTTAGGCAGCCAGATTCTGGCCAGCTACGGACCAAAAATTAGTGTAACGGTTATTCCGATCGGCACGGTTCAGGTAAAAGTAATCGATACCTTTGAACAGGCGGGGATAAATCAGACAAAGCATATGATTTATATTGTCGCCAACACCCAGGTGCGGATAGTAGTGCCGCTGGTTAGTAAAAGCGTGGAAGTTATTACGCGTGTGCCTATCTCCGAATATGTAGTGATGGGTGAAGTGCCGAATACATATGTTCAGATTCCATTTCCGCTGTCTAATATATTTAAAAACGGCGAAAGCATGGGAAACGGAACTGAACATTGAGTAAAGTTCGAAGGGTCCTATTCACTTAGCCTAAATCCCATTTCTCCGGTTTGATTAATGTCATTTGGCACGAAGCGGATATATATTGGAAGTGAAGTGATGCAAGCATAGGGCGGGACAAGCCAACAAAACACGGATATAATAGATAAATAGATAACATGGAGGAATATGATCATGGAAAATAATATAACTTTTATAGATCTTGGGCTTGAACCGGCCTTAATAAGAGCAATATATAATATGGGTTTTCAACAACCGACGGAAGTTCAAACTGAGGTCGTGCCGATAGCACTTGGGAGCAGTGATCTTATTGTACAAGCACAGACCGGAACGGGAAAAACTGCGGCATTCGGCATACCAATGATGGAAAAGTTATCGCCAACCGAAAAGAATGTTCAAGCCCTGGTACTTACACCTACGCGGGAACTCGCCGTCCAAGTCGCTGCAGAGCTCAGCGAATTAGGCAGATATAAGGGATTGAGGGCTATACCGGTCTATGGCGGCGGGCAGTCTGTGGAAGCACAGAAAAAGGTGCTAAGCCAGCGGATACATATAATTGTCGGTACACCCGGGCGGATATTGGATCATGTGCGCAAAGCCAATATTGACTTTGCCTACTTGCGTATCCTGGTACTGGACGAAGCGGATGAAATGCTTAATTTAGGATTAATAGAAGAAGTCAGAGCACTATTAGACACTCTGCCGTCTGCGAGGCAAACCATGATGTTTTCCGCGACGCTAAGTAATGCCGTAGAGGAGATCGCGAAGCAATATACTGTTTCGCCGCGACATGTTTATATTACACCTCAACGACTGATAGCAAAGAATATTGCACAATGGTGTTTTCTTACGGAAGAAAGGAATAAGGAAAGTTTACTGCTGGACCTGTTAGGAAAAACGGAGCCAAAGTCGGCGTTAATATTTTGCCAAACCCGCAGAAAGGTTGAACAGGTGGTCCGATTTCTAAAAGAAGCCGGCCTTAACGCCTTGGGGTTGAGAGGGGATTTGCCGCAAAAACAACGGTTGGAAACACTACAGCGATTCAAAAACGGGGAATGCAAGCTTCTAATTGCGACGGATGTAGCCGCAAGGGGCTTGGATATTAAAAGAGTTGCTCTTGTGGTCAACTATGATATGCCTCAGTATCCCGAGAATTATGTTCATCGCATCGGACGTACGGGAAGAGCGAATAATGCCGGCACCGCTATTGTTTTCTGTACAGAACAAGAATTTGAGTATTTGAAGAAAATTGAAGAGTACATCGGACAGTCAGTCCAGCGGAAAGATGTGTCTGGGGGGACCTATAGTGATATATTATTGCAAAATACCGGCCCGGCGGATTGTTTGGCTATGGACGTGGACCAGCGGGAGCAGGCTGCGTGTGAGATTACACGGCTATTTATTGGCGCGGGCCGGAAACATAAGCTGCGGGCAGGTGACATTGTCGGCGCAATCACCGGACAGACAGGTATATCCGGGGAAATGATTGGTGTTATCGAAATCTATGATACATACAGTTTTGTGGATATTTTGGAAAATGAGGGGGACAGGGTGTTGGAGAAACTGCAGAACGGCTTGATAAAAGGGCGGCGCGTAAAAGTATCTAAAGCAAAGAACGGGGATTGTTAGACACATTATTACCATCTGTGTTACAATAGCAGGGTTGTTAAAGAAATTAAAGAAGGTTAGGTAGAAAATGATCATTACAAACAATGTAACATTGCGCTATGGAAAAAGGCCTCTGTTTGAAAATGTGAGTATTAAATTTACCCCGGGAAACTGCTATGGTTTAATCGGTGCCAACGGCGCGGGTAAATCCACTTTTTTGAAAATCTTAGCCGGGGAAATTGAACCGAGTTCGGGAGAGGTACAGGTTACCCCCGGCGAACGTCTTGCGGTTTTAAAACAAAACCATTATGAGTTCGATGAATGTCCGGTATTACAAACGGTGATCATGGGGCACGCCCGTTTATATCAAATCATGCTGGAAAAAGAAGCGTTGTATGCGAAAGAGGACTTTTCCGATGAGGATGGGATAAAAGCTTCGGAACTTGAGGGAGAATTTTCTGAGCTTAACGGCTGGGACGCTGAGCCGGAGGCTGCAAGGATGCTAAACGGTTTAGGAATACCGGAAGAGCTTCATGCGAAGCCTATGAGAGATTTAAGCGGCAATGAAAAGGTGCGGGTACTCTTAGCACAGGCTCTTTTTGGAAACCCGGATATACTTTTGCTGGACGAACCTACAAATCATCTTGATATTGATTCGGTGATCTGGCTGGAAGAGTTTCTTTACGGCTTCCCCAATACAGTTATCGTAGTATCCCATGACCGGCATTTTCTAAATAAGGTTTGTACACACGTTGCCGATATTGATTATGGCAATATTCAATTGTATGTGGGCAATTACGACTTTTGGCTGGAGTCAAGTCAGCTAGCTTTAAAGCTGGCAAGAGACGCTAACAAGAAAAAAGAAGATAAAATTAAAGAATTGCAGAGTTTTATTCAACGCTTTAGTGCCAATGCCTCAAAATCCAAACAAGCGACTTCTAGGAAAAAGCAATTGGAGAAACTAACCTTGGACGACATTAAGCCTTCTTCGCGAAAATATCCATATATTGCTTTTAAACCGGATCGTGAAGCCGGGGCGCAATTACTTTCCGTAGAATGCTTATGCAAGACCCTTGAAGATGATAAAGTTTTGGATAACATCAGCTTTACGGTCAATAAAGGAGATAAGATTGCTTTTGTGGGGCAGGACGGGCTTGCCAAAACGACTCTCTTCAAAATATTAATGGGTGAATTAACGGCGGATAGCGGTGAATTTAGATGGGGTATAACCACTTCCCAAACGTATTTCCCCAAGGATAACACAACGTATTTTGATAATTGTGACTTAAATCTTGTCGACTGGTTGAGACAGTTTTCGCGGGATCAAGAAGAAACATTCATCCGCGGATTTCTCGGGAGAATGCTGTTCTCGGGTGAAGAAACCCAGAAGCAGGCTGATGTGCTCTCCGGGGGAGAAAAAGTACGATGCATGTTGGCCCGCATGATGTTAAGCGGGGCAAATGTACTTATTTTAGATGAACCGACAAATCATCTCGACCTGGAATCCATCACTTCTCTCAATAATAGTTTAATGGATTTTGAAGGAACAATTCTCTTTGTATCGCACGATCATCAATTCGTGCAAACTATTGCAAATCGCATTATAGAGATAACACCCAAAGGGCTGGTTGATCGACGGATGACCTATGATGAATATTTGCTACAGCCGGACGCTCATATACAACGCAAGGCCCTTGTTGGTTAGAACTTATGATGACTGGCTTTGGTGGACTGTAATCCACTAGAGCTAGTCTTTTTGATCATGGCTATACGCCTAATAAGCATACCAGTAAAGACGCGTATACCGGTGGAAAGTGAAGCATCAAAGCGATCTCCGTTATTTACGGCATAATATGCTTCTTCTGCGGAGTTGTCTTACCCGGAGGGGTATGATATATTATATAAGTCGTCGCTACGGCGAACTGAAATGATCCTTGAAAACTA
>DHRA01000028.1:0-13005 GCA_002411145.1 Firmicutes bacterium UBA5324
CCCATCTGAATCCTAGTCGGAATTATCCAGGGACTTAGCCGCTCGCCTGTGCCCTTTGGGTAAAACTCCCGCTAGGATTCAGATGGGGTTAAAACCCCACCTGAATCAAGTCTCCATTTATATGAGAATTACAGGGTGGATTTAATGATCATTTCTTCGTTTGAAGCGCAACTTATTAAAATTGATATTCACGCCAATGTGGATAATGATCCGGTCACTATCCACTTTCTACCGCCGGTGTTGCGGCTTATTGGCGTCGGGACTGATGCCGTTGTGGTGCAACATCCTGCTCTACAAGAGCGTGTATTTAAAGTATATGCCCCGGAACGCATATATAAAAAGGAAATTGAATTTGATATTTACCAACATATCGGATCTTCCCCATATTATTGTCAGTGTTTTAGACAAGGGGAAAATTTTATCGAGTTAAGCTACGAGGAAGGTCCAACCCTTTACCAATGCTTGGAGCGAGGGATCATTATCCCCTGGAAAGTAATCACTGATGTAGAAGCCGCGCGGGCTTATGCGGTTAGTGTTGGCTTGAACCCGCGGGATATCCACCTCAAAAACGTCCTGCTCCAGCAAGGCGGGGCAAAACTTATCGATGTCTCCGAATATAAGACACCAGGCAATGATGGCAGATGGGATTATCTCGTCCAGGGATACAAGGAGTTTTATCACCTTGTCAAAGGGAAAAAAATACCCGCATGGCTGCTTGAATTAGTAAAGAACAATTATTATATGCAGGTATCCGACGGGTTTTCAGTCAGCGAGTGGGGAAAGACCTTTATCCAGTTTATGGGGAAGTTATAAGTGAACTTGTCTGGCTGCGCCAGACTTCGGGGCTTCAGGTGGAGAATTCACCTGAATTAAGTCTCCATTTACGTTAGCCTAGACATATGTCTGGGCTTTTTGCATTAGGGGGTGTCGGTACAAATACACGAAAAAAACAAATACACGAAATGAAGGGTATTTTGCGAAAAGGTATGGAAAAAATAAGCCAGTCGGCCCTTTCGGGATGCTGGGGTGAGGTATAAGCTTTAGGCATTCGAATCTATACAAAAGGGCATGGGAAGGATTTGCAAAACTCGAAGAGAGATTCCCGTTAGTCAAAGCGAGAATCTATGTGAATATCTATGACTAGACGTAAGTAAATGCTACTATGAAGAGCCGGATGCCTTAATAGAGCAAGTCCGGTTCTGTGAGGGTTGCGCGTCGTGAGGCGCGCTTCTACTCGACCACTTGCTCCCTACTTGCTCCGAAATAGGCAATTCCGCAAAGCTCTAAAGGCAAAAGCCGGGTTCCCTAAGACGACGATGCCTTTGCCGCTCGACTTGCCCCAATATGTACAGGTTTAGGCAGAAGGAAAGAACACAACGCTGCCAGTAGTGCAACCGTTGTGAGAAGTTCCATAGTTGCCGGTAAGCCGTGATTATCCGCAAATCTACCAATCAATGGAACAAACATACCACCAACACTGAAAGTAAGTCCCAGTGTCACCCCGGAAGCAAAACCTATACTACGTTTTAAGTAGATCTGACCCAAAACAACGACTGAACTGAACGGTGCAAACATAGCAAACCCGATCGGTATCATTAACGCATAACTAATGAACGCATTCGTCGTCTGTGATAATAAAGCTACCATCGGTGCCAGAAGTACAGAACTCATCTGCACCACTTTCAAATAGCCAATTTTGTCTGCTAATAGCCCGCCAATGAGTGTCGTCACTACACCAAGCATAAATAACAATGTCAACGCTGAACCGGCCGCCGCAGTAGAAAGCCCCGTAACATTTACCAAATACAGCGGAATAAAGCTTCGCAACCCGCAAATGACAGTCGAACTAAAAACAATCATTAGTGTCAATCGTGCAAAGGATGGCCAATCATTTCTAAGCTCACTTCTCGGTTCTGTTACCTTTGCCTCTGCCGACACCTCGGAAACTGAAGTTTGCGCGATATCTGCTTTCATTTGCGGAACAATCAACAATAAAATCATTGCCATGATCAATGCCAACAAACAAAATACTGCTGTACCTTTCATGCCAAATGCCGTAATAGCAGCCACGGCAATAATTGGTCCGGCAGCAAAACCACCGTTCCCGCCAACAGAAAAAATACTCATGGCCGTACCTCTGCTTGTCCCGGAAAGTTTATGGATCATACGTGCCGCTTCTGGATGAAAAATAGCGCTGCCGATTCCACTTACCGTTACCATCGCAAAAATAGCCCAATAATTTTTATAAAGTCCTGCAGCCCCCATTGCTGCACCAGCCAATAAAATTCCCAGCGGCATAAGCCATGTTTTTGACGTACGATCTGCCAACCAGCCGAATGTAGGCTGTACAACGGAAGATAAAAAGCAGGATGCGAACATCAAACCTGCTACAGCTTGATAATCCATACCATATTGTAAAATAAAAAACGGCAAAATTGCCGGCAATGCGCCCATACCAATATCGCAGAACAAATGACCTACTGCTACTATATACACATACTTTCGGTTCAATTCCCCATCCTCCCTATCTCTATTTTTCTTCGTTTAGCTTTTTATCATACTTCCGGTTTATATCGTTTAGAAACCGTAAGATAATAGATTGCTCATCCTCGCTATACGTTGACAAGAGCGCTAATTTTTCTTCGTTAGCCTGATTATGACACTTTTTATGTTCGTTATATATTTTCTGCCCTTGCTCAGTCAGGCAGAAATAAATCTCTTTATTATTTTCTGGTTTTTGATAGCTGTCAATTAATTTTTTGTTTAGCAATTTTTTACTGATTTTACTTATGGCCCCTCGTGTCATACCCATTTCAGCAGCAACTTTCGTGACATTGGCATAGTCCATCGAGCCAATCTTATCAATGCAATGTGCTTCCGCTAAATTTATCCCCGCAAAAATCTCTTCTTGATGATGTTCAAAAATACTGGACCGTTCTTGTATTCGTGTAAGCGATCTTATAATTTCTTTTGCGTTATCCACGTACGTCCCCCCTCCCCTTTTTTGTTTCCACAGAAACAATATAACTGTAACACATTTTTGTTTCTGCGTAAACAAAAATACTTTTACTTTTACACTTTCACTGTAAGGTCCCCGGAAGAGTTCCTCTGATACATTGAAAGAAGCGTAGGGACAGTTTTGCAGCTTCTTTGTATCCTGATAATCAGGGAAGGAGTTGTGGGAGGGAAGAATATATGAATTCATATGTACTTGGCTTTCAGGAGATCGATAAAACAAAGCTCATGGTAATCGGGGCTAAGGGCGCCAACCTGGGGGAACTATCCGGGATTGAGTGTATACGGGTACCGGAGGGCTTTTGTGTTACTACCGAAGCGTTTAAAAAAATAATCGGGCAAACGCCGGAACTTAACACATTGCTTGATCAACTATCGCTGCTTAGCGTGGGAGACAGAGAAAAAATCAGTGAAATCAGCGCAAGATTCGCAGTTTTATCGAAGACGTTGAATGATGTACAGGCACTGGTCAAATACGCAAACAATAAAAACATAGCGGATAATTTGAGAGACATTTTTCCCAATCCATACACTGAGCAGGATGCTATTAATTTTCTGACTGCCGCTACAGAAGAAAACGAAAAGCAATGCTTATTTGCAATTGATATAAAAGGCGAGGCGATTGGCGGTATAGGAATATCTCTTAAGGATGATATTCATAGAAAAAGTACAGAAATTGGATACTGGCTTGCGGAGCCATATTGGAGTAAGGGTATTATAACAGCAGCCATCCGGCGTAAAGGAGATTGTAATGCTAAATGAACCAGTCCTAAAGGTATCAAATCTTGGTAAACAATATAATGACCGCTGGGCTGTACGGGATTTAAATTTAACAGTCCGCAAAGGGGAAATTTATGGTTTCTTGGGACGAAACGGCGCCGGGAAAACCACGACCATTCGCATGATTATGAACTTAATTAAGCCGACAAGAGGTGAGATTCAGCTTTTTGGCATTCCTAAAGCAAAACTGGGTCAGGATCTTTTTCGGCGTATCGGCGCCACCATTGAGTATCCCGGTTTTTACCCCAACTTAACTGCCTGGGAGAATCTTTATTATAATGCCAAAATGTTCAGTATCAACGAAGCGCGAATTAATGAAGTATTGAGTTTTATGGGACTAAGTGATACGGCTAACCGGGTTGTGAAAGGGTTTTCACTAGGTATGAGGCAACGGCTTGGCTTGGCCAGGGTGCTGCTCCACAACCCGGATTTCATTATTCTTGATGAACCGACAAACGGTCTAGACCCCGCGGGTATCAAGGAAATCCGTGAAACTATCAAACGATTAAATTACGAGCATAACATTACCATCTTGGTATCCAGCCATATCCTGCCGGAAGTTGAACAAATGGCTTCCAGGGTAGGCATCATCCATAACGGGACTTTGGTCGAAGAGCTTACCTTAGCGGAAATTCACCAGCAGGGGAACACATTTCTTGAGTTAAAAGTCAATGATACCAACAAGGCTATGGATGTCATGAAGAAAAGGCTAGGTATTGAAAAATTTGACCAACTTGACAATGGTATGCTGCATGTGTTCGGGCAGCTGGATAAACCGGAATTGATCAATCGCACATTAATCCAAGCCGATATTGATGTTTCTCACATAGTTTTACGTCAGGAAACGTTAGAGGATCACTTTATGAGCATTACCGGGGGTGAAGAATAATGGTTACTGCTATTCGCTTAGAAATGCTGAAATGGAAACGTTCTAGGATTTTGCTTTCAGCCTTTATTGCAGTATTAACCGCGCCTGCGATTACACTGATTTCCACTTCTTTAAAAGCAGACAACCTGGGGGTTCAGGCTAAATGGGTAGATATCATTGCTCTTAATATGCAGATAAACCATTTGTTTGTGTTTCCGCTGACCTTCAGCGCTCTTGCCGCCTTCATTTTTGTACAGGAATATCAAACTGGGGCTGTTATTAATCTGTACACCCTGCCAGTGAGCCGAAGAACCGTAATAATAGCTAAGACAGTTACGCTTTTTATTACGCTAACGGCACTAACCATTTTTTCTCATATTTTAGTAATCTTAACCGGAACCGTATTTCTGGACAATCCCTGGACTGCGTTTGTACAATACTTTTCCTTGGCTGTAAAGGTTGGCTTCATGCAATTTTTACTAATGCCGATTTTTATCTGTGTTAGCGTATGGACCCGCCATTTCGTTCCTCCTCTGATTGCGGCGGGAATTTTTATTATGGTCGATTTCATTTCACTTGCCATGCCGAGCATTGGGCCGTTGTTATTTCCTGCTATACCCTATTATGTTATTCTGGAGGGAATTGGCTGGTATCCAACCGGCATACGCAGCATGCCATATACTTGGGAGTTGCTGGTCCCGGTATTTTTTGTTTTTCTCATAGCGGCGCTGGTCATTTCCCAAAAACGTGATATTTACTAATAAGGAATCTGGGAACCGTATATCTGAATTGGTTTTCGCCAATGATAATCCGCCCCCTTCCTTTTAGGCTTCGGTGTCCGAATGTGTCCGGATTAAGTGAACAGCGTATTGTTTAGCATTATCAGATTCATACTATGCAGGAGGCTCTCCGGAAGTGGCAACTGGACGATTTATTTGTAAGGCGGGAGACTATGGTAACGTATGAAATGATTTATCAAGCCAGAGCAACGCTGCACAACCTGATATTGGCAAAATGGCTGGAGGAAGACGTATTTTCTCTACGTTGGTGGAGCATGGTAGTTTTGATTGCGCTGTCATATCTACTGTGCTTTAGTCTGTTTGATAAACGTCGCTTAAGTAAGTTGTTTCTGTTTGGCTCACTATTAACCGTGGGGTCAGTGGTATACGAGACAGCAGGGGTGAATTTTGTTCTCTGGTTTTGCGCGACATCGATTTTTCCCATAATTCCCTGTCTTTTTGTCCCCTATTTAACGATACTTCCTGTATATTACATGCTGATTTTTCAATATACCACCACCTGGCGGCAGTTTTCTCTATGGAATTTGGTTGCCGTAAGCGTATATTCCTTCGTACTCCAACCTATTTTCATTCATTTCAAAATTGTCATACTGGATAACTGGCAAACCGTTTATCATATGCCGATGATATTTGCCATCGCTTCGTTGGCCCGCGCGGTCACTCTGCTGCTAACAGATATAGAGCAACGACAGGAAAAGATGGCGCGTAATTTTCCCTCACCGGTAACACTTTATCAACCTGCGATGAAACCTGTTGATACCCGCAAAGATCAAGATGATGAGGCGTGAGACCTTGCCGACAAAGAGGCTATTCTAATAGTGATCTAAACTTCATTGTTAATGCAGGTAGTGAAAGACTGGAAAAATAGACTGGAGAAATCAATTGGGATGCTGCTTAATAAAGTAAAACATCCATAGGCCGCACCTTTAACTGAAATAGCCTCAATCCGGCAAAAATACAGGGATGAGGCTTGTTTGTTTGCTTTTATACCGTGAACTGCATGCCTTGAAAGTGCTAGTAGCCTAAGCCACAAAACTAACAAAGAAGGTCAAGGACTTAGGATAGAAAAAGAGGTGAATCGCTCATGAAAAAATACGAATTCGACGCGGTAATACTAAAACGGGATGGGCAAGACGCTGTATTTATCGAATTTTCCTATATGCGGAAACCGGGTTTACATGACAACCATGTCATATGACATGGTTGTCATGTAAAGCGCATTGTGCTATTATGTTTTCAAAAGGAGATGATTGCGTGCCGAAAGACACTTTCCATAACCTGAGCGATGATAAGAAACGGAAAATTTTTGACGCTGCCGTACAGGAATTCTCAACCCGGCGGTTCAGCGAGGCATCCATCAACCAGATAGTTAAGGCTGCTGGCATACCCAGGGGAAGCTTCTATCAGTATTTTAGCGGTAAAGAGGATATCTTTTTTTACATGTTTGAAGAGATTCTAAAAGAAAAACGGGAGGTTATCCGCCAGTCAGAATCCGTTGACCTGGATGCCGACGTTTTTGAAATTTGTATACAAGCAATCAAAGCTTCCTTTGAATGGGGCAGGTTAAATCCGCAATATAGCCAGATAGGCATGCTGATGGAGATAGACAACAGCGAATTCATTACCAAGCTCCGTGCCGCGTCGTGCGAAGGTTTGAGAAAAATGATTGAGCGTGATAAAGAACGTGGCCTGATAAAGCCGGAAATTGATGCCGACTTGGTCGCGGATATGATTTATGCCCTGAGTTGGAAGCAGTATTCCCTGGTCGGGTTTAACGGGGATATGTTTTTCAAAAAGATCAGCGATGGCTTAGCTATAATCAAGAAAGGAACCGCTGCTGTTTAAGGAAATACTTGATAGGAGGTCAGCCATGAACGAATCCAGTCAAAACATTGTTTCGGCGCGCAATCCCCTCGCGGCTACCGTTTTCTATATCATCAACGTCCTTTTGTTCCCCGTCACGTTGCTCGGCTACGTGATCTGGGTCGGTAAGATTCTCCTTGCCGGGCGTTCGTCGGGCGTGTCGGGGACAGCGCAAGGGCCGCTTTCCGTTCGCTGGTTCGAGCACAATCTGGGCGCCAGGCAGGACGAGCCGGCCAATCGACTGATGCTGGTGTTGCCGGGCATTTCCCCCTTGGGGGTGTGGCTGGCGGCCGGGCCAATGCTGCTGGCCCACCGTTTGACCGGCTATGTGCCGAAAGCCTTCAGATACCCCTTCGAGGGGGTCGTTCCTCCGCAGTATGAGGCCTCCGCCCGCGTGGCGTTCTTCGATACCGCCGTCGACCGGTACCTCGCCGACATCGCCCAGTTCGTCATCCTCGGCGCAGGTTTCGACACCCGTGCGTTCCGGCTGCCCAAGGACGCGCGGGTCAAATCTTTTGAGGTCGATATGCCGAAGACTCAGGCGACCAAGCGCGAGATGCTGAAGAAAGCCGGGATCGACGCGACCGGGGTCACGTTCGTGGCCGCCGACTTCGAGAAAGATGACTGGCTCACGCGGCTCGTAGACGCCGGTTTCGACCCCGGCAAACCGGCCTTCTTCCTGTGGGAGGGTGTGATAATGTACCTGGACAGGGAAGCTGTCCTGGCCACCCTGCGCAAGATCGCGAGCACCGTAAAGGGTAGTGCCGTTGCTTTCGACTACTTCACGACTGAGCCGCTTGAATCGCGCGCTCTCTACTGGCGCTACGCGAGAGCGACGACCAACGCCGCCGGTGAGCCGCTTAAGTTCGGCATCGACAGCGCGCCGCCCTTGTGCGGGCGACTCGCCGAGTTGCTCGTATCTTGCGGACTCTCACTCGCCGAGCAGCGCACCCTCGGGCAGGAGACGGAAGGCAAGCGCGCCTGGGGCGGCTTCGCAGTAGCGATTGTGAAGTGAGCGGTTGGTCGGGCTATTAAGCAGAGGAATGGTGAGAAATATGTTTATTGATATTTCAAATTTGAAGAAAAGCTATAAATCGGGCGCGGTTGTAACTGAAGTTCTGAAGGGGATCGGGATGAAGCTGGAAAAAGGAGAGATTGGTGTCATCCTCGGGCCGTCAGGTTCAGGAAAATCCACCTTGATGAATATCATCGGCGGCATAGACCGCGGCGACAGCGGCAGGGTCATCGTCAATAGGATAGAAGTGAACAATTTGAACGACGATGCTCTGACCGATTATCGGCGTGAGCACATCGGTTTCGTCTTTCAATTCTATAACCTCATTCCCAACCTTACGGTAGGGGAGAACATTGAGGTTGTTTCCAACATTAGCAAATCGCCGTTAAACATGGACGAAGTTTTGGCGGCGGTCGGAATGCAGGATAAGAAACACCGTTTTCCCAGGGAACTGAGCGGTGGCGAGCAGCAACGGGTCGCCATCGCCAGAGCGATTGTCAAGAATCCGAAGCTGTTGCTTTGCGACGAGCCGACCGGTGCACTTGACTTTCAGACATCCCGCAGTATCTTACAACTATTGGAGCAGGTGAACAAAAAATACGGGACCACCATTTTGATGATAACCCATAATGCTGCCATTGCCGCTATGGCCAACAGGGTATTTAAGGTCAGGAGCGGGGAAGTTGTGGAAGAATCGGTTAATCAGAGTCCTAGCCCGGCGGAAGGGATTGAATGGTAATGGTCATCAATAAGAGAATCAAACGTGTTGTCCTCGAGAACAAAGCACAGTATATCGGCTCTATTTTACTGATTACTTTCAGCTGCTTTCTGCTTACAGGCATGGTTTTGGTTGGTGCTAATTTAAAGCGGCTGACGCATGAATTTGAAAACAGATACGTGCAGGAAGATGCCTCCTTTACAACAGACAAAAGCATTGACAATTTACAGGAGCTTGGATTGGCTGCAGATGCGGTGATAGAAGAAGGTAAAACGTTTGACTACACGCTTTCAGAAGGGATTACGCTGCGCATCTTCACCAAGAATGACAGGGTCAATATCCCGGCCATCATCGAGGGTAAAGAATTAAGCGGCAGCGGCGATATACTGCTCCACCCGGCTTTTGCTGCTGCACAAAAACTTAAAATCGGTGATGTGCTGACGATATTGGATAAGCAGTTTACGGTTGCCGGATTTATGGCACTGCCGCATTATATTTATCCGCTGAGATCGGAAACGGACATCATGTATTCGCCGCAGAACTTCGGCATTGCTGTCTTAAGCCGCGAGGATTTCACTGCGCTGGGTAAAGGAAGCAATTTCTATGCGGTGAAGTTTAACCGTCCTGAAGAGCGCCCTCGCGCTCAGTCGGCAAACTTCATAAAGCTGCTTAAGAGCCGCGGCATTGATATTGTACAATGGACGGATATCGGCGGTAATAGCCGGGTTAGAACTGTCACAATGAAGAATGACTCCATCAATCTTATGAGTAAGGCTGTGCCTGCTGCGGTTTTATTGTTGACCGCTATTTTACTCGGCAACGTTATTGGGCGGCTGATCAAGCGCGAATCAGTGATCGCCGGCGCATTGTATGCGTTAGGATATAAAAGAAAGGAAATCTATCGCCATTATTTGAAATTTCCGCTGGTGATCGCCGTGATCGGGGGTGTCCTTGGGACTGTTCTTGGGCTATTTATCGTACGTCCCGAGCTGTTGTTTTTGCTTGGGTACTTCGCCATACCGCTGACCGGAATCGACTATAGCCCGACCGTAATGATCATAAGCCTTCTCCTTCCCGTTTTATTCCTTGGATTAAGCGGCTTGTTTGTCATACGGAACGAGCTCAAACATTCGCCCGTCGAATTGATGAAAGGGGATAAAGAAAAGAGCAAGGTCAATTTCCTGGAGCATGTACTCAAGCTTGGAAAACTCAAATTCGCTGCAAAGTTCCAAATCCGGGAACAACTCCGCAGCCTGTCCCGGCTCGCCTTGCTGCTCGCCGGCTGCGCCGCGGCGACAGTGCTTCTGCTCTACGGTTTTTTCCTTAAAAGTGGTATGGATTATCTCCTTACAGACAGCCTGAAAAACGCATACAATTTCCAGTACGAGTATGTGTTCAAAAGTCCGCGCACAGAGCCGGCGCCGGCAGGCTCCGAACCTTTCTCAGGATCGAAATTTCTGCCGGCGGGTGATAATAATAGAGATTTTTACGTCGTGGGCGTCCTGCCGGATTCTGCATTGTATACGCTTGTAGATGAATCCGGCGCCAGGCTCCGTATGAATCAGGTCATCATAACGAAGCCGCTTGCTAATCAGATGAAGGTAAAGCAGGGAGACACTGTAAACATCGTCCGAAAAGCGGACTATCAAGAATTTTCGCTGCAGGTCGGCAGCATCGCGGATTCCTATAGCAGGTTTATCTTTATGCCGCTGGCGGAGTATAACGGGAAATTCGGGATGCCGGAAGGGAGCTATACGGGGCTTGGCAGTAATGAACTGCTGGACATTCCGGAAAATCAGCCGTATAGCGTAGTGTCCATGGAAGAAAAGGCCGCCGCGGTAAGGGGGTCCATGGCGCCAGTGGTTTTACTGGTCGTTTTCATTTCGGCGGTGGCGTTTATCATCGGCATGATTATCATCTA
This sequence comes from Firmicutes bacterium UBA5324, assembly GCA_002411145.1. GTDB lineage: Bacteria > Bacillota > Negativicutes > UBA11029 > UBA11029 > UBA11029. Next base: position 10,981 of record DHRA01000028.1, read on the forward strand.
TGTTGTAACCTCTATGATCATTGAAGAAAACAAGCGCACTATTTCGCTGATGAAGATTTTCGGATATAGGAAGAAGGAAGTCAATTCCTTGATTCTTAACAGCTCAACGATGGTCGTCGTGATAGGGTATATCCTGGGAATACCGTTGAGTTTTGCCGCAATGGGAGGATTGATGAAAGCGCTTGAAAACAGCGTTACTTTTTCAATGCCCGTGATGATCGATCCGCTATACATTGTGGTTGGGTTTATTGTTGTAATGCTTTCCTATGGATTGTCGAAGCTGCTGTGCAGGAAAAAAGTCAATGCGGTTTCTATGAGTGAAGCCTTAAAAGCAGGAACGGAATAGAAAAAATCCGGTAAAATACTAAAGATACCATAAGAAAGGAGTACTATTATGGATCAATATGTACTGTCTTTCTCGGAGCTAGATAAATCAAGCAGGCCATTTGCTGGGGGCAAAGGGGGCATGCTCGCCAGAATGTTTCAGGACGGCTATCCTGTGCCGGAAGGCTTTGTCGTTCTACCGTCCGCTTTTCATGAAGAAAAACTGAATCAGGAAGCATCAACCACCAATGTAGGCTGGACACCTCTTTTCCCACGGGCTGCAGCGATAATTACGGATATCGGAGCGCCGCTATCCCATGCCGCCATCGTAGCCAGAGAACTGGGCATTCCTGCTGTGGTGGGCTGCGGCAATGCCACCGTAAGGCTTAAAACCGGCGACAGGGTTATCGTTGACGGTGGTCAGGGAGTTGTACAGATATTGGATTGATAAACGGCAGAGTATTAAGAAAATGATAAGAAACCTGTTCAAGAAATGTACAAAGCTGGTTATACTGAAAGACAAGTTAAGGTGAAGCTTTTTATTTTAAGAAAGGGTGAATATGCAGTGATTGTTTGTAAAAAGGTAAGGCTGGCACTATTTATTTTATTGTCCATTACTTTGACCGGATGTTCGTGGTTTAGCCGTGTTCCTGAGGACGCTAAAGATAAGCAGAAACAAGCCCAGGAACAAAATCAACAACAGATCATCATGCAAAATTTTGAGGTGCATATTCAAAGATCGGATATACAGCCCCGGGAAATAATCGCTTTTATCGACAGTAACATAGCGCAAGTATCTAAAGAAAACGCCTCTGCAATGATAGTAAGCTTAGAAGCGCTGCAAAAGAAGAAGCTGGATAACTTGCAGACGAGGTATAACGATGACACTGTGCAAAGAAATATTATGAGCCAATATCCGCGCGGCTTCGATATAAGCCGTTTAGATGAAGTGAAGGATGTTCAGCTGAAAAATCTCCTGACAGAGACTATCCGCGATGGTTATAAGCTGGAAACGGCGGAAGGGACATACTTTCCAGTCATCAATTATGGAGCTTACCGAAAATATGTGTCCGCTGTAACCCCGGATATGGGCGATTATATTGGTATTATGGCCAATGAGTCTGATAAAGTGGCTGCCAAAGACGCGGCCTTGGTCATTGGCTGGGATGAAGTGGTCAACCGGGCCATGACTATGGAAAAATTTATCAGGGATCATCCTAATTCAGTAAAACTGGAGGATGTAAAGCAGCTCTACAAACGCTATGTGATCTATACATTTTACGGTGCGAATAATACACCTCTATTCAGGTATGACAGCAAAACGATAGTTCCCGAGGCGAAAAAAAGCTATCAAAATGCCCTGGCAAAAGGCACGGATAGCAAGTATCTGGCTACGATTAATTCGTTTCTTAATTTAGTGGATAAGTCCGGCAACGAACTAACCGATGAGGTTGACCAATACAGAAAAAACGTAGTTCCAATTGGCGATTAGTAGAGAAGGTAGCAGACAGAGTTTACGAAATCAGAGAAGGCAAAATAGCAGAGGGCTTAACTAAATTGAAAACGTAAGCCCAATTGTAAACGGTAGAAGGGAGGAGAGGAATAATGTCCGGCAATACCGCTCTGCCAAGGAAAAGCTACTTAGATAATATCCGTTCCGCGACAATCGTCCTTGTACTCATTTATCCGATGACTAACCCG
>DHRA01000028.1:13181-17322 GCA_002411145.1 Firmicutes bacterium UBA5324
ATTCAGATGGGGTTAAAACCCCACCTGAATCAAGTCTCCATTTATCACTGCTTCCAGTCCGCCGGTGCGGCATCAGGGATATTCTGAGGAACTCCTTGCTGATGGAGCGGATTTACTACTCTGGTGGGCGCATAAACGTAAGGAGTGGACAAAGGTTCAATATGGGAGAGTTTCTCCGCTTTTAATAAAGGAACCGGGATTTCCTGATAGAGGCCTTGATTAATGGCTCCTTGAACTTCTAACCAGGAATCGTTCTTGATTTTGTCCGCATCGGGCCATTCAACGATCAGGCCGCTGGGCACGCCGTCGGCTGCGCAGCATGAGATTTCAAACCGGGCTACCATAAACCTGTTTGGAGCTAAATTGGGCGGCCGATAGACGAAGCCTTTCATAGCTACCTGTTTTCCGATATACGCCTGGGTATTTTCATACAATAAAACCATATATGGTACGTGATTCTTGTCGGTAATATTGATGACAGGCGGCGTAGATTTTTCCGCGGAACGTACGCCGGCGAAATTAGCGGCTGAATTGGGCGGCTCTTTTTTTACAGAAATTAACGGCTCATAGTTATCAAAGGGTATTTGCTGTTTAATTGTATTATTTATCTTTGTATTAAAAAGAAATTTATCGCCCTTCTGATTGGCTATCACGGAGTCTAACGGCCGTAGCGGAATAACTAAACCGAAAACTAATGTTCCTATGAATACGAAATGAAATAAACTCGCAAAATGATGGGAGCAGCCGCACTCGTGCGTTTCCCCGGAAGGCAAGAGTCTTAGAAACTGGAGAATCGCCAGCAACGCAAGAAGAGCAAAACCTAATTTCGCATTAAAGGTAAACTGCGGATGAATCATCTGTAAAATTTCCTTAGTGGTCAGAACCCGGTAAAAGAGGGTTAAAAAACCTATTAGAATGAAAAATCTTAGCAATTGTTCTCCTAATCTTGCATAGTTAACCACCGATAATCACCGTCCAGACCTGGGGGAAAATATTTATTGACATGCTTACGGCAAAAACCATACAAACAATGAGCAAAATTAGCTTCATCACAAACCAGGGTTTGAAACCGCTAAACAGCATAAGTGTATTTTTAATATCCAGCATAGGTCCTAAGATAAGAAAGGCAGTGACGGCACCGGGCGTGAAGGATGTTAAGAATGGGGCGGCGATAAAGGCGTCCGCTTGCGAACAAACGGAAATCACGAAGGCAAAACTCATCATGCCGAGTACTGATAAAAAGCTGTCTTGGCCGAAGGCCAATAAAGCAGTGCGGGGGATGAACCCCTGGCAAAGGGCGGCTAAAAAGGAGCCAATTAACAGGAAACGGCCCATGTCGAAGAATTCTTCACAGGCATGCGCGGACATAGCGTTAAGTTTTGCCAGTAGCCCGTGCTTATGGTTACAATTTTGATCATGATCGTGTCCGCAATAAGAGTGATGGCCGATTCCGGACAGCACCGAATCCGGGCGGGAATTCCCGCCAAGCAGATAAGCGACAACTATGGTGGAAATAAAAGTGCCAAGCAGTCGATAACCTGCCATATAGGGAGATGAATTAAAAGCTAGATATGTAGATAAGCCGACCAACGGGTTTATGACGGGAGCGGCAAGCATAAAGGAGACCGCCATAGAGACCGGCACCCCTTTTGCGACAAGACGGCGCGTGATCGGAACCATCCCGCATTCGCACAGGGGAAAAATTAGGCCCAACAGGGACGAAACGATAATCCCCCATAAACGATGTCGCGGTATTAATTTTTGTATCAGTTCCGGCGATACAAATGTCTGAATGAATGCGGAAACGAAAATGCCAACCAATACAAAAGGCAGCGCCTCAATAACGATACTCAGGAAAATGGAGTTTAGTTCCTGCAGCAGAAGAGATGTTGAGTTTTCGAGCGGTATAGGTATGTTGCCGGTCAGATTAAACCAGTTGCATAACAGCAGGAGTAATAATAATCCCCCCTTGCCGGTGTGCTTAACCACAGTGGGCATAGATTCCACCTCTTTCGCGGACAAAAGTATTACAATATATGATGAGGCTAAATAGGAATATTCCTATTAACACGCGATGAGTAAAAGAGACGGTACTAAAATTTTTTTTGGGGAAATAGTAGCTGTATATGCAAATGAAGAATGTCTAACCAACGCATACAAGGCATTGACAATGGATACAGTCCGTTATAACATTGGTTATAACATAGGGGGGATACGATGAAAGCACGAATTACGCAAATTGGCAATTCGACGGGTCTCATTCTGCCGAAGGAAGTTGTCGAGCGGCTCAAAGTGCAAAAAGGTGATGAGGTCTTTTTGATAGAAACAAAAAATGGCTTCACCGTGACACCTTACGATCCCGAATTTGAGGCGCAAATTGCTGTGGCAAGCAAGGGCATGGCGAAATATCGGAACGCTTTGCGGTCCTTGGCCAAATGAAATGGCGTTGGCTTAAAGAAGAAGTTCTTATGGCCGTTCACGACGGGCAACTGGCAGAGCATGGCGGCGCGGAGAGCGTTCGGGACGCCGGCCTGCTGTCCTCCGCACTCGCGCGGCCGAAGAACTTGGCCGAATATGCACAGCCGTCCGTCTTCGATCTTGCCGCCGCCTATGCGGCCGGCATTGCCAGAAACCATCCTTTTGTAGATGGGAACAAGCGCACCGCCTTTCTGGCGGCCTATATATTTCTCGCGCTCAACGGTTGGGAGCTGGACGCGCCGGAGGCTAACGCGGCGGCCGCCGTGCTGGAGTTGGCGGCTGGGAAAATTGCCGAGGTCCAATTTTCCGCCTGGCTAAAAGAAAACTCGGTGAAGGTTCCTGAGAAGGGTCTAACTACTTAAGACAAATGGAGAAAATCATATGAGCAAGCGGACTATGAAAAAAATAATGGTCGTTATTCTTTCCTGTATTGGCGCTTTATTACTCGTAGCTATTACATCCCTATTCATCATAAGCGGGATTTTCGAGTCGCCCAAGTACTTGGAACCCTGGCAAAAGGTCTATGCGCAAAAATTCGATGATCCAAGAGTACGTCTTGCGGCCCATGGTCTGCTAGCTGCAAACGGACATAACATGCAGCCCTGGAAAATCCGGCTTGACAAAGATGATCCCCTGGTATTTTACTTATATGCCGACAGTGACCGGTTGACGAATGAAGTCGACCCTTTTGCGCGGCAAATGATGATTACGCAAGGTGCATTTTTGGAGTATGTTAAAATCGCCGGCAATGAATTAGGGTATAAAACTGCGGTGGAGTTATTTCCAGAGGGGGGATATAACGAACAAAAACTGTCGGAAAGCATGAAAACCAAACCGGTGGCAAAAATCACGCTTACAAAAATGAAGCCTCAAAGCAACCCTCTTTATGATGCCATGTTTTTGCCTGATACAAACAGGGCGGCATATCAGTCAAGCAAGTTAACCCCTGAACAGATCAGTCAGATGGAAGCCATCAATACTGATGTCAATATGTCGATAAAGATTTTTCAGGACAAAGAAAACATAGAGAAACTGGAAAGTTATGCAATGAAAGGGGCAACCATTGAAGCAGGCGTGAGTCGTGTCATGAAGGAATCTGAAATAATCTTTCGCGCTAACGAGTACCAGAAAAACAAATATCGTTATGGTTTTTCTGTCGAAGGGCAGGGTACTTCAGGTAGCATGCGACACATCCTGCAAGGCCTGGTCACGCTCTTTCCTTCGATGAACAGCGGGAAAGCGGCAGCGGATTTCTTTATCCGGTCTACCAGGACATCGGTCGACAATACACCGGCTTACGCGATGATTATTACAAATGACAATAGCCGTGCAAGCCAGGTCAAAAGCGGTATGCTTTACAGCAGATTGATACTGACAGCTCATCGTTTGGGATTTGTTATGCAGCCGCTCAGTCAGGTTTTGGAGGAATACCCCGAAATGAAAGAGCCATACAGCAGCATCCACCGCGACTACACTTCAGCTGGAGCTACCATTCAGATGCTCGTTCGTTTGGGCAGGCCCACAAAAGAAGTCCCACAGAGCATGCGACGCGATGTGATGGATTTGATAATCGGAGAGTGAACTTGTCTGGCTACGCCAGACTTCGGGGCTTCAGGTGGAGATTCTACTCCACCTGAAGAGAATAACAAGGTAACACCCACTT
>DHRA01000028.1:17388-27282 GCA_002411145.1 Firmicutes bacterium UBA5324
AACACCCACTTGTAGAAGTGGGTGTCTTCGGAATTAGATAAATGAGGTCAGTGTTAAAGTAAAGAGGCATGGTGAATTGGTGATCAAATTGATTTTTGAAACTGAAACAAAGGAGGTTATGCTTTGGTAAGGATATCTACGATATCAGCTATAACCGGTTTGATGATGTGAAAGTTTTGCGAGGTGTAAAGAATGAAAACTGTAGTACTATACAAGTCGAAAACAGGCTTTGTGAAGAAATATGCAGAATGGATCGCAGAGGAGTTATCCGCGGATATTTTTGAAGCTTCGAAGGTCACTTCCGATATGTTGACAACCTATGACGTAGTGATCTACGGCGGGGGTTTGTATGCCGCCGGTATCAACGGTGTAAAGCTGATAACGCAAAACCTCTATAAATTTGAAGGCAAAAAGGTTGTTGTTTTTGCGACAGGTGCATCACCTTGCAGAGAAGAGGCAATAAACGAAGTGAGAAATAAAAACTTTACTTATGAGCAACAGAAACATATACGGTTCTTTTATTTACGGGGTGGCTTCGATTATAGTAAGCTGAAACCTTTTGATAAGCTACTTATGACACTATTGAAATGGAAGATGAAAAGGAAAAAGGAATTAACACCCGATGAAAGAGGTATGCTTGCTGCATACGATGAGCCAGTAGATTTTACAAGAAAGAAGAATATTGATGAAATAATCTCATATGTCACTTCCCCCAATTAGCAAAATGGTGTATCAATAAAAAGCGAATGATAATATTATAAAAACAGCAACTATACCTCCCGCAGATAGCGGGAGGTATAGTTGCTGTTTTCCTTGGTGATGATTGTTATCTGTGCGTGCGTTCGTCTCTCAAATATCTGCCTCTGATTTCTACGTCAATGGGACTGAAGAATGCTGCTACATCCACATTTAGCGCGTCCGCGATATCGAAAAGAATGTCCAGGCTGAATTCCATCGCGGAGTTTTCCGCCTCTATTTTGGATATGTAGGATCTTGACTTATCGATTTTTTCGCTAAGACTTTCCTGTGATAAATTGCGAAGTTTGCGGTAGAACGCAACCTTACGGCCAATTTCTCTATATCTTGCTGTATGTTTCCCTCTCATAATTTCTCACCTCGTAAAAAATGGAACTGTTTAAATTATAGAGGTGAAGAACTGAATTATCTGTACATATTTTATGATACTTTATTGCATAAATACTGAACAATATGGTATAATGTGGATTATGGTTTTGCGTCTGGCCCGGTGAGGTGCTCGTAGTTTACGGTGAAATCGCCAATGATTCCACCTTTGAAAAGAAGGGATAAGTGTGCGGGTTTTTTACAAGCATGCTCCGTCGGCCCTTGCAATATTGGGAATGTTAGCAGGGCTTACGGGGTATTACTTGGACATAGTTTTGCGTGTTAGTTTTGGGAGCCTGTTGTGGGCCGGAATCGCCTTTTTTTTTGGCATAGCCGGATTTATAGCCGGCGGGTTGATTCAAAAACTGGCTTTGAGTTCTCATACTGATTATCTAACAGGTTTATGGAATAGAAGGTACTTCTACCTGCGGTTGGGTGAGGAAGAGGCCCACACAACCCGGAAAAATACACAGTTGTGTATTGCCATGATCGATATAGACAATTTTAAAGCAATTAACGATAGATATGGTCATGCTGCAGGGGATATGTTATTGTCTGAGCTGGCGACTATGCTTAGGAAAAATGTTCGGAGCAAAGACATCGTTGCGCGTTGGGGCGGCGATGAATTTGCCATTATTTTTTCCGGGGCTTCTTTAATGGAGGCGTATGAGATTATGGAGCGGATTCGACAAAAGGTTGAAACGCGGTTTCATGCCTCATATGGGCTTGCCATAAGCGCAGGAATCATTTCGCTGGCGGCTGACCGGGAACTGGAAGACCTGCTGGTATTAGCTGACCAGGCTTTGTATAAAGCAAAGGAACAAAAAAACTCGGTTATCACGATAACGGATCTCCGATGTTAATCCAGCGAAGCGTACCCGAGGACCAGCAAAGAGAAAATGAGATATATGACAAAATACGAGAGACGTCCGATGAGTTTGATCAGCTTAGTAAAGCAGGAATGGATACGTCCCAAGCTCTCCGCCGACTGGAAGCGGCGTTAGAAGAATTTGAGTCATTTAGGCGTAAAACATTAATACCTTAACGGTCTTAATCACAATGAGCCCGCTCCCATTTAAATGAGACAATTGCCTCCCAAAGATTTATCACGGGAGGTTTTTTGTCATGAATTGGAGAATTATGTCTATGGGATTTTTTTCTTAACCGCTGACAAGGGAACCTTTACACGAAATGAAGAGCGCAGTGAAGAACAGCTGAATACGGGAAGGCGACGTCTCATTTACTTTGAACGCTATAATGACCATGGACCGGCCCGGTAGTTTCTCCTGCGGTTGTCAGTATTAAAGGGGGACGGATTATGGAAAAAGAAAATAAGCCTGGCCTGCCGGATAGCTTGAGCGCAATGGGTGGGCAGTGCGATACCAAATGCCTGAACAGCGGCGTCCGGCGAGCGGTCTGCGGATGTGTGGCTGAAGATACGCGCATCGCCTTGGCGGATGGCTGTGAAAGGGAAATTAAGGATGTGCGGATCGGAGAGAGGGTGGCCAACGAACGGTTGGATCATCCGGTTACGGTAACAAATATTATGATTGGCGTCGAACAGATGCTATATTGCCTGAGCCTCGCGAACGGCAGCACCCTGATGGCGACGGGCACCCATCCTGTACTGACGGAGGAGGGCTTTAAACCCATGCAGGAACTGACAACCAAAGACAGCGTGAGGACCCCTGCAAAGGGCAGCCAGCAAGTGAAAGACATTACGATGGTGAAGTACGAAGACCGGGTTTATAACCTCGAATTGTCCGGCGATAGTCATGCAATGGTTTGCAATGGCCTCATCGTGGGAGATTTCCAGATGGAAAACAATATGCTGATGAAACGTTAGCGGTGTGTCATAGCTCTGGCTCATGGTTGAGGCCCGGAAACTTTGGCCGGTGGGTGCCAGGTTCGCCCATGGTGCTGATTGCTAATCGACCGGCCCTAAACCAGACGTCTAAATTGATGTGCGTGTGGGGCGGTGAGATTCAAATTATCGATTCGGGGCAAAGGACCATTCAAACCACGTGAGCCAAGGGACAAAGAAAATATTGTTGTGGTGAAAGCCGGGATATTGACAGTATTTGCCTTCCAACTGTAATATAAAAGCAAATATGGGATCATTAGCACGACAAAAACACGCTTTCGGGAAAGTTTTTGATCGTAAAGAGGTGCCTCGATGCCGAAAATTATGGCCAGCAAGTTGTTGCCGCCCTATGCCGGGGCAAATCTGATCGAACGGCCGCGTTTGGTGGAACTGCTTTCCCGGGCCGGGCAGCGGAAAGCGACGATTCTTACCGCGCCGGCCGGCTATGGCAAAACCGTTTTAATGGTTCAGCTTGCGGCGGCGAGCAAAAAACCGCTGGTGTGGTACCAGTTGGATGATTATGATAATGACCCGGCGGTTTTTATGCAGTATCTGGTAGCCGGAATACAGCAGCACTATCCCGCTTTCGGCAAAGATGCGCTGCTGCTCGTGGCCCAGAGCGGCGTGGCACCGCGCCTGCGGCTTCTGGTGACGACGGTCGTTAACGGGCTGGAAAAGCAGGCTCCGGGGGGTTTGGTGATTGCCCTGGACGACTATCAGGTGATAAGCGAACCGGTGCTCCACAGTTTTATCGAGGAACTGCTGCGCCATCTCCCCGCCGGCGTGCAAATCGTGATCGCCAGCCGGACCGTGTTGCCGCTGCCGCTTTCCCGTCTTAACCTGCGGGGAGAAGTATGTACCGTCGGTTGGGAAGAATTACGGTTTACCCGCCAGGAAATCGGCGTTTTTCTGGCACGCAGCCGCGGGGAGACAGCGGATGAGGCGATCGCAGCGGTGGAGCGCAAAACGGCCGGATGGCCGGCCGCCCTGGGGCTGCTCGGTAATTCGTCTGCTACTGTTGCCGAATTCCTGGCCGACCAGGGAGCGCAAAAAATCTATGATTATCTGGCGGTGGAAGTCTTTGACCGTCAGCCGGAGGCGGTGCGGACATTTCTGTGCGGCTCTTCGGTGCTGGAGGAGATAACCCCCGCCCTTTGCGATCAGCTGCTGGAACGGACGGATTCCCGCGCAATGCTGGGTTTTCTGGAAAAACAGCAACTGTTCCTGATTCCTCTGGCCGGGAAGAGACAGGCTTACCGCTACCACGACCTGTTACGGGAATTCCTCCGGGACCGTTTGGGACCGGAGCGCCAAACCCTGCTGTGCCGGGCCGGACTGCTTGCCCGGCAGGCGGGCGAACTGGAAAGCGCCGTCGAATATCTGACTGCCGCCGGCGCTTATGAGGAGTTGCCGGCCGTGATCAAAGAAGCGGGCAACAAGACGTTCGGTCGCGGCCAGTGGCAGACGGTGGCCCGCTGGCTGGAGTCTCTGCCGGCGGCAACGCTGGCTGCCGACCCCTGGCTGGCGCTGTACCGGGCCAAGGTCGAAGTGTACCGGGGCCGGCTGGATGAAGCGGAAAACTGGCTGAACCAAATCGCCAGACTTAGCGGCGGCGGAGAACAAGCTAATTTGCCGGAATGCTGGCTGCTTCAGGCCCGGATAATGCGGTGCAGGGGCCGCTACACGGAAAGCCTGGCGCTTCTCACCCAAATCACGCAACAGATGAGCGAAGAGGAAATCACGCAACGTTTCGACCTGCCCATGGAAAAGTCATTGTGTCTGCTTATGTCCGGGCAACTGGATCAAGCAGAAGCAGAGCTGACCGCCGCCATTGCATCGGCTGAACTGAATGGTGATAATTATGGTATTGCGCATCTGCTGGAGGGTTTGGGCAATATCTATTGTGCACAAGGGCAATATCCCCAATCGCTGCAAACATTTCAAAAAGCGGTCGAGATTTCGCCTGAACGGATTTTACCGAGCTATTACATGCAAGACGGTATTTCCTTTATCTATTATGATTGGGGAGAATGGGAGCGGGCCTTTGACTATGCCAAGCGAAATGTGGCCATCAAGGAAAATTTTGGCCTTACCGAAGTCCTGCCTTCAGCCTATGTCCAATTAGCTATCCTGTACTCCGGCCGGAACGAATGGGAACCGGCTGAAAAATACTTCAACATGGCGACCGATCTCCTGCGGAGAAATAGCAGCGAGAGTTTTTATCTGGCCCTAAACCTGATCTACCTGGCCGATTGTTTATGTCTGCAGGGGCGGTGGAGCGAAGCGCGGATCAAGGTCGAGGAAGCGCTGGCCGAAGCGCGGCCGCAAGGTGGAATTTCGTTAGCAATCTGCCAGGCGATGGCCGCGATGATTTTTTTCCATACGGGCGACGTTTGCGGAGGAAAAGATCTGCTTGCGGCTGCCACAAGAGATTGTGAACAGATGGGTCTAAAAAGAGGGCAGAGTTTTGTTTATACCTACCAGGCGTTACTTAGTGTTTACGAAGGAAACCCGGCGGCGGCCCGGAAATGGGCGGAGAAAGCCTTTACCCTATTGGCTAGGATCAATTTTCAGCAAATTTTTCTCAACCGCCCTAAGATGCTGCAGCCAGTACTGAAGATAGGACTGGAAAAGGGCTATGAAGTCCCGTTTGTGCAGCGGGTTTTGGTCCGCCTGGGTGAGCAGACCCTGGGACTGCTTGACGGCCTGGCCGGCCATGCCGATCCGGCTGTCCGCCGCCGGACGATTGCGCCCCTGGCGGAAATCGGCGGATCGCGGGCCCAAGAAACCATCCGCCGCTTGGAGGGCGATCCGGACCGTGAAGTGCGGCAAACGGCGCGGCTGGCAACCCGGCGGATAGGCATCCTGGCGGTGGCGGCCAATCCTTTTGCCGCCGCGGCAACGCCGCTGCAGATTGTCACTTTCGGTCCATTCCGGGTTTCTTGGGAGGCAACAGGTGTCGGCGCGGCAAACTGGCGCACCGCCAAGACGCGTGATTTGCTGGCTTATTTCTGCCATCACCGGGCTCCGGTGAGTAAGGAAGAAATCTTCGAAGACCTCTGGCCCGATTTCGACCTGGAGAATGCCGCGGGCATCTTCCACACCACGCTGTACTATCTGCGCCGGTTCCTGGATAAAGCCGGCTGCCGGGAGGCCGTTATCTACGGCGGCGGGCGGTATGGGCTCAGACCGGGGATTTCCAGCAGCGACCGGCAGCAGTTCGAGGAACTCGTGGCAGCGGGCCTGCGTGCCGATGTCGCCCCGGACACGGCGGTTAGCCGTTTGGAACAAGCAGTAAGCCTTTATCGCGGACACTATCTGGCAGATTTGGATTACCCCTGGCTCATTCCCGACCAGGAAAAACTGAAACACGTCTGCATCAAGGCCCGCCTGCGCCTGGCCGGCTATTATCTGGAAGCTCCGGACTACGCCCGGGCGATCGCCCACCTGCAGACGGCCGAAGAGGATGATCCTTTCAATGAAGATGTGCACGGATTGTTGATGACCGCTTACGCCGGGCAGGGAAACCGGCCGGCGGTCAAAAAACAGTATCAGAAACTTGAGGATTTGCTAAAAAGTGAGCTTGCTCTCTCGCCCTCCCAGGCCATCCGGGAGTTGTGCCGGAAGCTGCTGGAGTAAAGAGCAGGCTGGGGATAAAGGCCCATCTGCGACACGCATGGATGCGTTAGTGTCGAATGCGCCATGGATGGCGTGGCATTCGACCGGCGTTGCTCCTCAGATGCCATCCTCAACGTACTCCGTGTACGCCTCCGGTGGCATCTTCCGGTGCGCCTTGCATCTGAACCTTTCTCCCCAGCCTGGGTTTGTTTGTAATAAAAAAGTAGAGCATCAGCGAAACGCCGATGCTTTTTTTGTTTGTACGGACCTATATCACCGCTACGCCAGGGGAAAGCATGTTGAGTATTTGTTGAGAATCGATTGATTACAATAAAAATATATGACATAAGAGTTGCCGGCATTTTGTCCGGTAATAGGAGGGATTGAACATGCGTTTAACCAAAATTTGGGTAATTTTCTGCGCCTTCATCCTTTTTTCCCTGACGGCAACGGCGGCGCAGGTGGGTGATTCCGCCAGGCAGCCTGATAAGACGCCCGGCATTGCCGCCAAACCGGCCAAGATAACCGTTACCGCGCCGCAGGGCGGCCAGGTGCTGCGTTCCGGCGATCAAGCCACCATCGCCTGGAAATACAGCGGGGAGATCGGCGGCTTGCTGTACATCCGCCTGATCCATCACGCTGGCGATCCGGCCGGCCACGGGCTGTTCGACGTCGTGCTTGATCCCAAAGCTCCGTCCGGCAGCGGCGGCCACGGCTCCCTGAACTGGGTGGTGCCCGACGTGCCGACGGGGTACACCTACACGGTCGATATCGGCTCGCCGCACACCGGCGCGGCCAGCCAGAAATTTACGATCGTTAATCCGAAACAGCAGCCGACGATCAAGGTAACTTCGCCCAACGGCGGAGAGGTCTGGCGGAAGGGCAAGACCTACAGTATCACCTGGACACACGTCGCCGACCCCAAGCAAAAAGTAATCGTCACCTTGCTTTCCGGTCTTGATCCGGGCACTTTCCGCCAACTCGGCGAAGTGCCGGCCGGCGCCAACGGCGCCGGGTCGTTCTCCTGGAAGGTTCCCGCCGATCTAGAGCCGGACAACGACTACAAAATCTGGCTGGCCAACGGGGCTTACAACAAAAAATTCATCGATCACAGCGACAACAATTTCACCATTGCCGCGCCGCTGACGATCAAACCTGCTGATATTACAAAAACTCCCGCCAAGCCAAAGCCGGGGGACAGGGATAAACTCGATCCTCAGCCTGAACCGCCCATGTAAGGCTGTTCTTACCTAGCCTAATAGAACATAAGAGGAGAAATGCTTTGTGAGAAAATTATTTGTTATGTTTGCAAGCCTGATGCTGTTGGCCGGCGTCGCGACGGCATCGCCCCTGACCGACTATTCTGCCGGTAAAGTCTCTGTCGATCTGGACTGGCGAAACACGGAGCTTCAAGGCGATTACGACGGTACTTACGCGATAGACTTTAAGAAAAAATATTCCCTGGATGCCGGGCTTACCATCGGTCTGGGCAACAATTTCGCTGTCCAATATAACGTATTTAACCCCACCCCCAAGACTACAGCCCTGCCGGATTTTTTGGGAGATCCTTTCACCGGCAGGCTATCCTCGCGACAATATAATCTCATGTACCGGTTTAATCCCGAGTTTGCGGTTTATACCGGAGTTATGCATGCAAACGGCTCTTTTAAAGATTTGGATTGGCCCGCCATTTATGCCAATACCCATACCCGCGACATTTGGCAATTTGGGTTAGTGGCAAGCACGAAACTCGGCAGCAAAGCGACCGGTTATGGCATGATCGGCGTCGGCCGGGATTTGACAAACTGGGTAGCAGGCATTTCCTTTGCAGTTGCGCCTGACACCGAGCTTAATCTATCCTACCGCGATCTGAAGATTAATCACTTTGTGACAACTAGCGCAGGCGCCAGGCTAGACTCGGAAGCTTCGGGCTTCGGCGCAGGTATTACCTATAAGTTTTAGTTGCGTTCATAAGGAGGAGAAGAAAATGCGTGTATGCAAAAGTCTGGTGGCGCTGCTGACGTTCTTTCTGGCGGCACTGACGGCGACGGTGGGTTGCTTTGCCGCCCAAATTAATCCCAAAGTTCCGGCCGATCGGATATTTAAGAATTTTCCGCAGATCACGGTGACCGCCCCGCAGAGCGACGACCGATGGCTGATTGGAGATGGCCATGGATCCCGTTTTGTCCATTGGACCTATAGCGGCGATACCGGAGATGATTTCAATATCGCCCTGCAGAAAGGAACAGCCATCGTGTTTAAGTTCCCCGGCGATTTCCCTGTCAATGGTGCGGGTAAAGGCAGCGCAGGGGTGGCAATCCCGGACAGCGTTTCCGGAGGAGACGGTTATCGTATCGTGGTTACAAACAAAGGTAACCCCAATATAAAAGGCATCAGCGACCCTTTCTCTTTACTGAACCTAAAAATAACCTCTCCCCAAAGCGGAGCAGTTTGGTATAAAGGGGAGACCCACAATATCACCTGGACGTATTCCGGCAATTTCGGCCCGAAAGTATATATTTGGCTTATTGCTGACGATGCGGCGGTCGCCCGGAAAATTGGTGAGGCCTCTATCGGCGACAAATACTACCCCTGGAAAATCACTGCCGATATAGAGCGCCGGAAAAATTATAAAATCATGATTAACAACAATAGCTCCTATTTATTCGGTGGAGACTGGATATTTCAAAGCCACGGGCTTTTCACGGTCGCGGAGTATGTGAAGTAATAAGGTGCTTCTAAATAGCCGTTTTACCCGGTTGTGAAAAGGGGTGTGAATTATGAAAAAAATTTTATTGATGGTCTGTTTCCTTAGCAGTCTCATGATTGGGCAGGTTGCGGCGGCTCCGGTACCGATACTTGTCCGGGAGTTTGATATTGTCGCGGATCAGGCGGTGACGCCGTTGGACTATGCGTTTTTTGACGAGCCGGGGCAGGGAAAAGTGGAATTTTATGATTTGAAGAATCTCTACGGAGCGGGGGCGAAACTGGTTGTTTATGTTGCTACCGACACGGGAAAAGATTGGTTGATCTTTAGTTTTGGCGGGGGAATGATTGAGGCAAGACTCATGAATCGGCAGTTGGCCATCCTTACTGAACGTTTTTCGGCTGTCACGAAAAAAACCCCGTTGATTTTGACTGTCCGGGACGGAGAACTAACGGTCATAATCGGGCAAAGGAGCAGGACCGTGGAAGGTGTAGATAGTTTTACTGGTGCGTTAACCACTCAGTCTATTGCCGGTAAAGGTAAAGCCTATCAATTTGCGGAGCAGTGAACTTGTCTGGCTACG
>DHRA01000028.1:27426-43733 GCA_002411145.1 Firmicutes bacterium UBA5324
CCTGAAGAGAATAACAAGGTAACACCCACTTCTAGAAGTGGGTGTCTTCGAAATTAGATAAAACTGCGTTGTTTTGTCGCTTCGGAGCTAAAAGCAAATGATATGGACCTGGTGTCCATATCATTTTTTTTATGCATTGTGTGTTTCGACATCACAATATGTTGGTTGGTCTTGCTATAATGATATATGAGAAAAAATATGTTGCCTGGATCAGATAAAATTGCCGGCATGTTAATCCTATTTTAGGGTGGTGACTTGTGAGGATGAAGGATATATTGGAAGGACTCAACGAGCAGCAGCGACAGGCTGTAACTGCTACTGAAGGCTTTATCCGCGTGATCGCCGGCGCGGGCTCCGGCAAGACGCGAGCGCTGTCGCACCGGTTTGCCTATCTGGTAAACGAGATCGGCATCATGCCGGCCAACATTCTCTGTGTCACCTTTACTAATAAGTCCGCGAATGAAATGAAGCAGCGTATCCGCCGGCTCACCGGCGACAGCGATACGGGCTATATCAGCACGTTCCACAGCTTCTGCGTATCCGTTTTGCAGGAGGATATCAATGCCGTACAGTATCCGAAGAGCTTTCTCGTGCTGGATAACGCAGATATCGACGCCATGCTGAAGATCATCTATGAGGAGCGCGGTCTCACGCTGCGCCATATGACCTTCTCCAAAGCGCGGGACATGATCGAAGTACGCAAGATTTTCAAAGATCCCGAGTACTACGAGCATATGATCGCGCTCCCTTTGGACGAACTGCGGCAAAAGTACCAGGAGGCCGTGGAACCAGACGACATTATTTTTTGGGGCTATCTTTATCAGCAAAAGAAATGCTTCGGCCTGGACTACAATGACCTGATCAAATATGTGCTGCACATCTTCAGCGTCAACGAGGCGATCCGGTTAAAGTGGCAAAAGCAGCTGGAATACATCATGATCGACGAGTATCAGGACATCGATGAGCTGCAGTATCGCCTGATGAAGGTATTGTGCGCCTACCACAACAACCTGTTTATTGTCGGCGACCCCGATCAGACTATCTATACCTGGCGGGGAGCCAGCGTACGGTATATATTGGACTTTGACAAAGCATTCCCTAATGTCCGCACCATCATGATGATGGCTAATTATCGATCTACGCCGCAGATTGTGGCCGTAGCCAACTCCCTGATCGGAAACAATAAACACCGTATGAAAAAGGATTTGCGCCCGGTGCTGCCGGATGGTGCCAAGGTTGCCTACCATCACGCCAACACAGCGGAGGCGGAGGCCAAATGGATAGCGGCTGAAATCAAGCAACTAATCGCCAAGGACGTGAAGCTCGGCGACATTGCCATCCTTTACCGCGCCCATTATATTTCCCGCCTGCTGGAAGAGGTGTTGCTGAAGGAAGAAGTGCCGTACAAAATCTATAGCGGCGTGCAGTTCTTCGGCCGTATGGAGATCAAGGACGCGTTATCTTACTTGCGGCTGATCGCCTATAAGGACGACTTGTCTTTCCTGCGGGTGGCCAACGTGCCCAAGCGCAACATCGGCGAGCGGCGCATGAAGTTTCTGCAGGACTACGCTGTGCAGAATCAATGCTCGCTTTATCATGCCTTCGAGCGGACAATTGATAACGAAATTTTCAAGAACACCAAGGCACAGCGGTTCCTGGCCCTGATCGAGCGTTTTTCGGCAGGCTATCAGGATTTGCCTGTCTCCGAACTGCTGAACGCGGTCCTTGACCAGAGCGGCTATGAGGTGATGCTCCGGACGGAAGGCAGCCAGGAGCGGCTGGATAATCTGGCGGAACTGAAGCAGTCGGTTTATGAATACGAGATATCCTGCGGCGAGGAATGCACGCTGGAAGACTATCTTGCCCATGTGGCGCTGCTGACAAACACCGACGCCTTTTCCGGCCGGAACGCGGTCAAGCTGATGACCGTCCATACGGCGAAGGGTCTGGAGTTCCCCCATGTGTTTCTCTGCGGCCTGGAGGAAGGCGTGTTCCCGTCGCGAAAGACCGCAACCCTCGAGGGCATGGAGGAGGAGCGCCGGCTGGCCTTCGTCGCCTTCACCCGGGCGAAAAAAGCGCTGTTCATCACCGACGCGGAAGGGCGGAACCTTGACGGTTCGTATCGCTATCCGTCCCGTTTCATCTTTAATGTGGACAAGGCCCTGCTTGCCTACACGAATGAATTGGATGACAGTCTGGTATATGAAACAAACTGGCATATCACCAGTAACGAAAAAATGCTGGCAGCGCAAGCTTCCGGGCCTGTCTTCAAGCCGGGCGACCGGGTTGTCCACAGCATCATGGGGGCCGGCGCAGTGGTCGATATCGACCGCGACAAAGCCGCCTACGTGATCAAGTTCGATGACCTCGGGACAGTGCGAAAAATTAACTTTAAAGCGAAGCTTGAAGCAGAGGGTGCTTTTTAAACCAGGATATTCCGGTTCAAGACAAAAAAGAAATGTCCCCTGGTGTCCTCCGTTATAGTAACTCATTACGTTAAACTTTCGTATTATATATGGAGGATTATTTAACTATAACCAAGGGGTGAAAGTACGTGTTGTCCAGTGCGGAATTTATACAATACTCGCTTGAGTTAAATCTCTTTTTTGCCAGGATCATGAAAGAACATTCCTTTTTTATTGAAGGCGGTTTTACGCCTCGGGATAGCAATCTTGCCCAACAGGCTGATGGCTTTAAGCTGCAATTCGAAGCATTGTTAGCCGATACGATTGCCCTCTCCGACGGAATAATCAGCCCGGATGTGGCAATGTCCGGAGAAATAGTTACACAATACACCTTTGAAGCGGAGTGTGCTTCCCAATTTTATACCGGTGTTTCGCTCAATAGTCGATTGACACAGGCCGAGGCCGGCTTAGGTGCCACCCCTGATTTTGCTCCCGCACCCGTTCCTGAGTTAGAGCAGCAGGTCCTCGAACTTAATGATCGGGCCATTGCGCTAACCTCCGCTTTAATTGATTTTAAGGATACCCTCTTGAATGCCGTATTGTCCTGCCGGCTCTTTACTGTCAATTTTCCGCTGTTAATTGATCACATCACGCGGGAAGCAAGACTTTACCGATGCATGTTAGCTGGATTTCAGAATCACGAACGTATGGATTCGCCGAGAGATTTTCTAGAACAACAAATATTTTGGAATCGCATCATGAACGAACATGCGTTGTTCATTCGCGGCTTACTGGACCCGACAGAACAGGAACTGATCACCAATGCCAACAACTTCGGCAATGAATTTAACCTTTTAACCCAAGAGTCCGCCGCGGCCATGGATCGAACAATACCCCTCCCGCAACTTACGGCGCAAAGTCTCGACGCGACCGTGCGTATAAGGGATTTTAAAGCAACGGGCACTAAAGGATTGCTTGAATGCCGTATTCGATCGATAATCCTTCCCCTGCTCGCCGACCACACGTTGCGTGAAGCCAATCATTTTATCAGGCTGCTCAGCAGTTGCGGAAGATAGGGGGAGCTATTCAAATGATGAGACCGTCTAAGCTAGTCATTTTTAGCAAGATGAGCAAGTGGGGGCGGTTTTTTACTTGCTATGGCATGTACGGACTTCGCTGCTGCCGATGCGGTATTCGCAAATCTATTCTTTCCAATCCCGCCCAAATAAGCTATAATTGGTATTAGGTGGGAATTGAAAGTCGCCGTGACCTAATAGTGCGCCAACACTATCAGGCACGCGCAGGTGCCAGAACACCTACACGTAACAGCGACCTGTCCACGACGACACTACTATTATACACCGTCCTTCTCCCTTTGAACAAGGCGGGGTCCGGTGTGTGGTATCCGGTGCGGATTTGGGCAGGGGCTGTGCGACTGCGTGCAGCAAATGATTTATCAATCTGAGGTCAAGGGCCGGCCAAAACCGGCAACCTTCTTGCTCCATAATTTTCGAGGGTTGCGTGGTTTATCCATAGCCCCGGTCTCGGAATATCCGGCAAATGTATTTAGGGCGCATGTGTAGGTCTATTAAATGGCCTGCATATGCGCTTTTCAATTTCCCCCGACTTAACAAACCGTCCGGCGGGTTTCGCGGGTGTGAGACTTCGGGCCGTTCAAAAACGAGCATCGCCAGGCGCACCGAAGCAAGGCGAAGTTTTTCAACGGCCTGCCGTGCGGTTTGAAATTGGGGGGAGATATATATGTCAAATGATCATGCGGGGAAGCGGGTCTTACCCGTCTGCATTATTCACCAGGACGGTAAGTATTGGCCGTTTATCAGGCTGCAGGGAGGTGGTTACAGCGGCTGGGCTTCGCCGCCGACAGCCTGATTGAAGTGGAATACAGCCCAGGGCTCCTGCTGATCAGGCTGCTTCAGGAGTAAACTGCTTTCGGAATATTATATCTTTAGCACTGCTCGACAGCGGACTGCACAATTTGATTCCGCCCATTTCTTTTGGCCTGTAACAAGGCCTGATCCGCCCGTTTAATTAATTTGTCCATATCCGTAAGTGTCGTTGGCACCATGGTGGCCGTGCCAATACTAACGGTATACTTCGGAATAGCCGCATCACTGGCAACACTTAGCGCTAATTTTGCTTTGAACTTTTGCCCGATGATGAGTGCATCGCCGGCCGTGGTGTTGGGAGCAAAGAGAATAAACTCTTCACCGCCGTATCTGCCAAACACATCCTCGGTGCGAATAATGGCTTGCATTTCCCGGCTAAAGTGCGTCAATACGCTATCGCCGACAGTATGTCCATACGTATCATTAATAACCTTGAAATAATCGAAATCAATCATAAATATGGTGGCGGGTTTTTGCTGACGGATCATTAATGAAAGGAGTTTTTCCGCTAGCTGGAGGAATTGCATCCGGTTATAAATACCTGTCAGATAGTCTTTGCTGGCCGCTTCTTTCAGTTTGATATCAATAACTTCACGACTCATGAGCAAATAGGCCATTGTGCTTACCAGCATATGTACATATATACTGATAAACGAAATCGTCTGTAAGGACGAGGCTGTAAATAAGGTATAACTTTCACCCCGCGGCCATGCGTCCAGAGCCCGGATAACCTGATAAACGGCTAAAATCGTAAAAAACAAGGCCATTATTCTGCGTAAATTAGTGGCATCGGTGCGGGAAGAAAGTCCGACCGCCGCTACTAACGAATAGGCCGCTAAAATCATCGCAGAGACAAAAACTCTGACCCCTATGTTCGCTCCTGCCAAATAAAGCAGCGTAAACCCTAGGATTATGGCGGCTACCACATGTAGCCACCGTTTCGCGGTGCTTTTCAGCGGCACTCTGCCGACATGCACGATACAGTAGATTTCCAGGGCGATACCGAGAAACACAAAAGCATTACCCACGATGATGGAAAAATCGACGGGAATCAGCCCTCTGAAAAGGCCCAGGGCAGCACCGATGGTTTGCAGTAGCTTTCCGTATATATAGTAGCGCATTAAAGCTTCAAAGCCGGTGGTCTTGGCAAAGATAATCAACATTAAAAACATAACAAAATTTCCCAAAAGCGTAAGGAAATAAATAGTGTATGTGTCCAATAAAGCCAACTAACTCACCTCAGTCATTTAAATGCTTTTTCTAAATTATTTCTCCCCCGCATGATATCATAATATGAAAAGGATTACTATATCTGCTGACCCGTCTGCGTAAGCCAGGATTACTGTTCGTTCCTAAAGGGGTGAGCAAACAAAAGCTCATGCATTTGGCGGGATCGCACGAGGATTTATGCCGAGAAATGTCGAATCTTAACTAATATGGCAAACTTATCCGAAAGGTAAGGGCGCAAAGCTATGGGTCTAAGGGACACGGAGCCTATGACTGCCAGGTTGCGGCTGAGCGTATCAGTCACTGCCGGCAGTTTTTTTTGTTTGGACCATACATTGGAAACGCAAGTGGGCTGGCGGGCTTGCAGTCTGCAGGATGACAGTTAATCGTAGTAGTGGATTGGTAGATCCTTATTTTACTGCAAGGCGGTGACATATTATGCAAGGAATTGAAAACGGCTATCGGCAGATTTTTCAGGGCAGTCCCGCAGTCATGCTTATTATCGATCCTGCTGCAGGAAATATTCTTGGCGCCAATCAGGCGGCGGTGGACTATTATGGTTATACTCTGGAAGAATTGCAATCCATGGCGATCTGCAAAATCAATATTGCGCCAATTGCAGAAATAAAAGAATGTATGGCGAAAGTAAGCCGGGATTATTGTAAGGCAATAGCGTTTCGGCATAAATTGAAAGACGGGAGCATTAGGGATGTGGAGGTATACTCCGGTCCTGTCAGGCTAGGGGGGCGGGTACTGCTTCATTCCATAATTATCGACGTCACCGCGCAAAAAAGAGCGGAAGCGGATTTGCGCAAAAGCAACGAGCAGCTCTCCTTGGTCGTGCAGGGCGCTAAAGCCGGGATCTGGGATTGGGACATGCAGACGCAGCGGGTGTTTCACGACAAGCAGTGGAAGGCAATACTGGGCTATGGAGAAGACGAGCTAAGCGGTGACATCGACCTCTGGACAAGCCGGTGGCATCCGGAAGATGCCGACAGAATTAAACGCGCGATGGAAGATTATTTAGCGGGTAAGAGCGAAAAATATGAGGTTGAATACAGGCTCCGGCACAGGGACGGCGCCTATCGCTGGATTCTTACCTACGGAAAAATTAGCCGTGATCAGGCTGGCCGGCCTATCCGCTGGACCGGCATTAATATTGACATTACCAATAATAAGCGCACAGAAGAGCTATATCAGGAAAGCGAGAAACGTCTGCGGGATTTTGCCGAAGCCGTGCCTGATACCAGTTTTATTATTGCCGAAGACGGTTGCTATCTGGAAGTATTCGGCGACGAAAAAATGTTCCATATCCCAAAGAAAGAATTTCTGGGGAAGACAACTCACCAGGTACTGCCGGAAGATGCCGCTGATTTTATCTTAAACGAAGTACAACAGGCAATTGCTTCGGGAACGCAGCGAAAAGGAGTGCGTGAAATGCAGTTCGGTGCGGAAAAACGCTATTTCTCGGGGCGTACAGTACCACTCAGTTATATGGTGGATGGCAAAAGGACCGCAGCAGTTATTGCCGCCGATATTACCGCACAACGCAGAACGGAAAAAATGTTGCAAATGACCTATGACCTGCGCCGCAGAAGCGATATTATGAGTGATATCCTTGAGGGAAAGGTGGATAACGACGAAAGTTTTGCTTATACTTCCAGCAGGCTGGGCATAGATATAAACTTACCCATGTTTGTATGCAAGATATTGAGTGATAAATTTGATTTCGATGATGAAAATCCCCAAATTGCAAAAATTAACGGCGTGCAGAAACTAAAGGACGGCGTGATGATCGCGTTAAGCGAAATTCCGGACTGCATAGCCTGGGATTGCCGCGATGGTATCTGCGTTTTATGCCACGCCGCGTGCGGAAATAACGCGCGGGAACGCAGCAAGGAAACAGCTGCGCTTATCAGGTCTAAATTGTTGGCATATGACGCCGGTATGCAGGTGTTTATGGGTGTCAGCGACGTGCATATGGGAATTGAAGGACTGAAAAAAAGCTGCCGGCAAGCGCTGAATGCGGCCCTGGCCGCCCGCAGCAGGGCGGCGGATGAGGTGGAAATTTTACATTATAGGGAAGCCGGCCTATTTCAGTTTATTCCCCACCCTTTGCGGGGAAACGCTGCCAGGGAATATATTGAACAACACATCGGTAAACTGCTGGAATATGACCGGGCAAAGCAAACAAACTATCTGGAGACTTTAGAAGACCTATTGCGCGGCGTGAGCGTACGGGAAACGGCAAAGAAACACCATCTTCATCCTAAAAGCGTAGTATTTCGCCACAAGAGCATCGCCAGGATGCTGAATATTGACCTTAACGACTACCAAACCAGGCTGGCGCTGGGGTTGGCCCTTCAATTATATAAACTGAATCCGGGTAACCTCTGACAAAACCAAAACTTACTATCCAAATAGATAGTAAGTTTTGGTGGGACGTTGATGATTATTATCAAATTGTAGGCATAGTGGGGTGAATTTTTATATGAGATAATAAAATGAGTTAAAGCGTAAGTAGATTTCACACTTGAAACTTGGATACGGCAGCCTGTAAGTCACTGGCTAACATCGCCAGGCTTTGGCTTGAAGCCGCGATTTCCTGCATGGATGCGGTCTGTTCCTCGGTCGCGGCGGAGATGGACTGGGATTCTGCCGCTGAGGTCTTGCCCACAGCCTCAATTTCCCGGATGGCGGTGAAGAGTGATTGATTGCCTTCCGCCATCTGGTTTATGGATGCGGCGATATCTTTGATTTGTTCAGATAATTTGAGGATTGCTTCGACGATATTCTTAAAGGTTTCTCCCGTGCCATGCACCATGAGAATGCCTGATTTGATACCTGCGGCCCCGGTTTGGGAAGCGGCCACGGCCCGGTCCATATTGAGCTGATTCTGTTGGATGAGATTGTCGATCTTTTGCGTGGCCTGATTCGATTCTTCCGCTAGTTTACGGACTTCTTCAGCCACAACCGCGAATCCCCGGCCCGCTTCCCCGGCCCGGGCTGCTTCGATGGCAGCGTTTAGAGCAAGCAGGTTGGTTTGATTGGCAATGGTGGAAATCAAGGTGACAATTTCACTGATTTCTTTAGAGCCTTTGCTTAAATCACCAATGGCGGTTTCGAGTTCTGCCGACCCTTTGCCGATTTCACTCATCTGTGCCTCGGTCCGGTCTACCGCTTGACGACCTTGTTCTGCCGACTGTACTGTGGACAGGGCAATGGAAGACACTGTTTGCGCGGCGAGGGAAATTTGCTCGGTTTTTGCCGACAATTCTTGCGCCACTTGCACAACCTGGCCGGCTGCCGCCGCCTGTTGCTCCGACCCGCTGGCGATTTCGGCAACGGAACCGGCTATCTGGCTGGACGCGTCCGCCGATTGCTGGGCGCTGGCTGTAAGTTCCTCACTGGCTGCCGCCAACTGTTCGGCTTCTGACAATACTTTGCCAACAAGGGCATACAGGCTGGCGCGCATTTCTTTGAACCCTCCGGTCAGTTGGCCAAGCTCATCGGAGGAGGAAACATTGATGGGCCGTTCGCGCAGATCGCCCTGCGCCAACTGCAGGCATTCATCGCGCAGCAGCGTGATCGGCGTCGCGATACGTTTGCTTATCATGAGGATGAATACGACGGACAGAATAATACACACTAATACGCCCCCGAGCATGGACTGTTTTAATGCGCTTAATTCATGGATCGCTTCGGCTTCCGGCGCCGTAACCATCATAAACCAGTGCTGGCCGCCCAACAGATTGATCGGGGTAATGGTCCCGATTCTGTCGACGCCGTCAACAAATTGATATTTTCCGCGCACCGTCTTACCTGCGGCAGCTTCCTGCACCAGCTTTATCAGCCGGTCGTCAAGTTCGGCTTGCGGCAGCTGTAATTCGGCATTGATCTTCTTTTGGCTGAGATTGAGCTTGCCCTGCATTGCGGGGAAGCGGGGATGCACGATAACCGTACCATGGGAATCGAGGACCAAGGCATATCCGGTATCCTGGAATTTTGCTTCTTTGACCAAGTCATGCATCTTATCCAGCGAAATAGAACCGGTTAGCACGCCGGTTAATTGTCCCTCGGAAAAAACCGGCACAGCAACATTAATCCCTGCTTTCCCGGTGGTCCTGCTCACCTGAACATCGGAAACCGCCGGTTTTTGGGTTGCGATCACTTTTTTGAAATATTCCCGGTCACCCAGATTGACGGTGCTGCCGTCCGGGCGAAGTGCTGCGCCGTCCGGCGCTATATAGGTTATATTCTCCAGCACCTCAAGCCGTGAACTGCAATCAGCCAGAGCTTCCCGGAGGGCTTGACGGTCAGTCGGATTGTATATGCGCTTGATGCCGGCGAAAGATTCCAGCTGGACCTTGGCGCTGTAAACATGCCCGGAAATACGGAAAGCGTAATCCGAACTCATTGCCGCCGCCGTTTCATCGACACTCTGACTGAGCGCCTGCTGGGACAGATAGTAACTAATGCCGATCAATACGCCAAAAGATAGCACAAAAAAGGGCAATAAGATGCTGAGCAATCTCATTTTCATGCTCGTGATTTTCATAGATCAACCATCTCCCGTCTGGTAAATTTGGTGCCTTGTTTGCCGGCACTACTTTGATTCATCAAAATCCACTATTTTGATAACTGAGTTTTTTAACATTTTTGCTTTATATAACGCCTGGTCGGTTTTTACTAACAGCTCGCGCAGATTTTGCCCGGGCGCCAGCGGAATCAGGCCCACGCTTATAGTGAGGCCATATGAAGCATGAAAAATATTTTCCACTTTGTGACGGATTCGCTCTACGACCTCATAGGCAGATGCTAAAGAAGTATCTGCTAAAATGATGGCGAATTCGTCCCCGCCCCAACGCGCGACAATGTCACTGCTGCGGGTGTTTGCCTGTAAAATATGCGCAACCTCCGACAATAACATATCACCTTTAACATGGCCGTATATATTGTTGATCTTTTTGAAATCGTCAACATCAATTAACGCCAGGCATAATTGCGTGTTCTTTTTAGTTGCATCCAATTTTGAGTGAAAATATCTTTTATTCCATAAACCGGTCAGGAAATCTGTGTGGGAAGTTAAATTTAGTCTTTGGATTAGTTTTCCCGTTGTAAATCCGGTGACCATTAAACTTGCGGAGATTACCAGCCATACTAGTAATTCATAGTTGGTATGGCAAACAAATATAAGGTAATAGCCGGCTAAACTTATTATTACACCCGATGCGGTCAGGATTAAGGCGGCATAATTGTAAAACATTTACCTTCTTCTACCTTTCTGATGCCAAGTATGTTTTTAGAGCAAAATAACTTTTCATATAAGGCTGACGATGGAAATATCTCTATTTATTTGCAAATCAATAAATCTTCCATCGCGTGTGTAAACGGTAGGATACGTATTGTGCCCCTGATAAATAATTTCCGCCTCTTCACCGTCACTCAGCAGTACTTTTGTCCCGATAAAATAATCTAATATGTTGCGCAGAAATGTTACGCAAATGGCCGGATCAAGTTTGCCAAAGGTTTCTTGTTTTATTTCTGCAATCACTTCAAAAGGAGTTTGCTTTAGGTGGTAAACCCGGTCTGAGGTCATAGCGTCATAAATATCCGCAATGGCTATGATTTTGGCAAAGGGGTGAATTTGTTCCCCGTTTATCCCCCAAGGATAGCCTGTGCCGTCGATTTTCTCATGGTGCTGTAATACGCCGTATAATATATCCTTATTAGTTCCCGGTTCGCCCAGCAGCATTTTATAGCCCTCCAGGGGATGACCTTTCATAATGTTCATTTCTTCCTGCGTCAATTTGGCCGGTTTATTTAATACTTCAAGCGGTATCTGCGTCTTGCCGATATCATGCAGTAACCCGGCAAAAATCAAGTCTTTTAATTCCTCTCCCGCCAATCCGACCCATTTGCCCAATATGCCGGAGATAACTGCAACATTGAGGGAGTGACGAAAAGTGTAATCATCCTGTTTTCTTATGACCTGCAGATAACTGAAAACTCCCGTCGCATCAGTCATGAGATTAATGGAGGTATCGACTAATTCTTTCATCTGGATCAAGGGAACTTCTTTAAAATAGCGCATAGTAGAAAAACAGTTTTCAATTACTTGCAGCGTATCATCATAGACGGCAGCGAAAGTTTCAACACTGGACAGAGGGGCAGGCGCTTCCGCGCCGGCATCTTCCACAATATCTACCGATTCCATATTTATAAGTTTGAGTTTTTCTATAAAGGTAGCTGTTAACACAGTCCCTTCGGCCAGAATAACCTGACCGTGCTCTTTTATGATGGAGGATGCGAGTTTCATGCCCGGTTTAGCACCTGCCAGAGGACATTTTTTCCTATTCATATCATGCTTACCTCACTAATGTCAGCAGGTATTATTTGCAAATAAATTACGCTTAAGCTTAAAATAATTATGTCATTGGTTGGTTGGTCAAACAATCTCCCGGCAAGGAAGACTTTGGCAAGAAACAGCAGCCGTCACTATCCTACTGAGATAGTTGAAGTTAATATTTTCACAAAATATGAGGAAAAAGGAAGGTGAAGCACGAAAAAGGCTGACAATTGTTGATTTTATAATATGTTGATGATAGAGGAGTGATATTTTATGGGGCGAAAGTATGAATTTAGCTGGAACTTGCTGGGTGATGTTGCCGAAGGCAGGCCGAACCTGGGGCCGATGGTGAGAACTGAGGTTTACCGCCTAATGCAGTTTTGTTTTCGCGATGTTCTGGAAAAGAATTACGGTACGGACATGGCGGACAAAGTGTTCTATGAGTCCGGGCTGTTGGCAGGCAAGCAATTTTATCAGCACGCCATGAAAGAGGCCGTGAACTTTAACGACTTCATTCAATCATTGCAATCAGTGCTTGCCGATAAGGGGATTGGTATTTTACGGATAGAAACGGCGGATTATGAACAGGGAAAGTATACAATGAGTATCTCGGAGGATTTGGATTGCTCCGGGTTGCCTGAACTGGATTATGAGATATGCGTATATGATGAGGGATTTATCGCCGGTCTGCTGGAAAGCTTTACCGGGGAAAGGTTTAAAGTCAAGGAAATAGACTGCTGGTGTACCGGAGATCGCACTTGCCGGTTCGTGGCTGAAATATCCAGGGGATAAATAATATTGGAGCAGAGAGGGCTATGTGGTTTGAAACCGGAATTAGAAGACGAAATTAATGAGCTCGTCCAACAATTGAATAATCTGTTGCAAAGCAAGGTGCCGGAAAACTTTGCCGGGCATGCGGACAGATATCCCGCACTTGCGGATTTAGTGGAAAAACTGCTGGCATTACGGGAATTCACTTTTGCGTTATCCGAAGGTGACTTATCGCCTACGATGAATTTGCGAGGCTATTGGCCCGGATCGTTAAAAGCTTTGCAATCCAATCTGCGGCATTTGACCTGGCAGACAAGTATGGTTGCCTCAGGCGACTATAGTCAACGGGTTGCCTTCATGGGGGAATTTTCCCAGGCCTTTAATACCATGATTATTCGCTTGAAGGAGGCAACAGAAAATGAGCAAAAATATATTGCCGAACTTGAAAGACATCAGGCGGCCATTAAAGAAAGTGAGCGGAAGTACAGGCTGATTGCCGAGAATACCGATGATGTGATTTGGCTGCTGGATAATGAAATGATTATCCGCTATATCAGTCCTTCCATCGAAAGGCTATTGGGCTTTACGCCTGCGGAGGTGGAGGCGCAGCCGATAAGCCGGGCGCCGTTGCCCTTTTTGCAGGTTGTCTTTCAAAGTACGACCATTGAGCTTTTAAAAACAGAAAAAGACCATACTCCGGTTATTGTGGAATGCGAACAACTGAGAAAAGACCGGCAGATGATCTGGCTGGAATCTGTGGTAAATGTAGCCCAAAATAGCGAGGGCGAGATTATCGGCTTTACCGGCGTTACGCGGAATATAAGCGAGCGAAAAAAGGCGGAAAATCTTTTACACCAAGCCTACGAACGCAGGAAAAAACGTGATTTTTTCAACCAGCTTGCCGAAAGAAATGATATTAACGATGCGGAAGCCTTAAATTTAGGTTGGCAGGACAAGCTATATGTTCCCAAAGATTTTTCGCTCTTCTTTCTCTTTATCGACACTAGCGATACGCTTCCCATCAATGAAGACAATATCAATGAAGACAATATCTATCGTAAACAACAAATTATTGACACTTTAGTGGACCAGCTTAATCGTAAAGAAAGCACCCATGCCTGGGAAGCCGGCAGGGGTATCGGTGTCATATATCCCGCGCAAACCGGTACTGCCCGCAAGGAAAAGGAATTGGCCACCGCCGTAAATTATATGAAATATATATCCATGTATCTGCCGGATAGCCAGGTTTATATCGGCACGGCAAATTATGCCGACGGCTGGAAAAATTTTGCCAATCGCCTGAAAAATGCGGAAACAGCCGCGCGCATCGGCAGACAAGTTTGGCCGACCCGGAAGATATATCATTATGAGGATTGTGGAATTTACCGGGTGCTCGCTCCCTTCTCCGTGACGGATGAGGCGGCTGCCTATGTTTCGCAAATGCTGGGCCCGCTAATGGAACACCCTGATTTGGTGGGAACGCTGGAAAAACTCCTGGCGGGCCTGAGCTTTAAAGAAATAGGCGCCCAAATGTATCTGCATCATAAAACAATCCAGCTTAGAAAACAAAGAATTGAGCAGTTATTAAATGTTTCCCTTGATGCCCACGAGATAAGAATGGCCCTCGCCACCGCCCTCCGGCTGATGAAACTTTTAAATGGAGGGTAAACGATTGGCCGACCGGGGAAGGGGACATTAATAGCCAAGAGATGCCAAGGCTTCCGGCGAAATAGGCCCGCCATGTGGGATTTTGCGCCGTCACAGCGGTTACCACCATGGGCTGTCGATGGTTTGCGCTGATCATCTTTTTTGTGAGAAAATGTGCCCTTAATATGTATCATGCAGCATTGTCAGGGGCATAGTATCCCTGATAATGAAAGGGAGAGTTAAAAGGTGGAGTGTTTAAAATGGTCGGCGTAGAAATTGACATGGTTGTTACAGACAGCTTGAAAGCATTGGCATTATACGAAAAAATATTTGAGCTTCAACGTGTTGAGGTTACAAATTTCCCCAAAGGTGAAAATGAAGTTATTTTTACCCTCTATGGAGTACGCTTTCATATGTTGGATGAAACCCCGGAATTCGGCTTAAAAGCGCCAACCCTGGATGAACCCAAAGCAATTTGGTTTAACATCCTCGTCCCTGACATCAGGGAAACATTCTCAAAGGCTGTCAGCGCGGGCTGTACAGAACTTCAGCCCGTGACGGAAATGCCTGATTATGGAGTGTCAAATGCTATGTTTAGCGATACTTTCGGCTATCAATGGATGCTGCATCAAGTACATAAAGAAGTGAGTTTTGCAGAACGTACACGACTTTGGGAGGAAAAAAGGGATAAATAACGACAATTGTTGCATTATGGCATAATGGAAACTTGGCCAAGGTGATATTAGATAAAAACAGCAACCATGCCTCACGCAAGCAGCGCGGGGCATGGTTGCTGTTTCCCTTGTGATGATTGTGATGAGTTTGATCTGCATATTGCATTTGCTTTATGCATAAAATGGTGATAAAATTATGCAGAAAACACAAAGGACAAGGCAGGTGACTCGATGCGAAACTTTGATTATGGAAACATAAAACAAGAGCTTTTTACACCTGACATAGTAAAGCTTCTTTCTGCCATCCACGAGTATAAAGGGAAGCAGGAATTGTTTATCGAAGCGCAGCCGAAGATACTGAAAGCCATGCTGGAGATTGCAAAAATCCAAAGCACGGGAGCTTCCAACCGAATTGAGGGAATTTACACATCAGAGACACGATTAACAGAACTGGTTAAGGAAAAAGCTGAGCCGAGAAACCGAAATGAGCAGGAAATTGCCGGGTATCGGGAAGTGCTGAATACCATTCATGAAAGCTATGAATACATTGTTCCCCGCTCCAATGTGATTCTGCAGCTGCACAGGGACCTTTACGCCTATCATCCGTCTTCCATGGGCGGGCGCTATAAAAGTGCGGACAACCTTATTGAAGAAGTGGATAGCTTAGGCCAGCGCAGAATTCGGTTTCAGCCGTTGCCGGCTTACGCAACCCCGGAAGCAATGGATAACCTTTGCGATACTTTTTTAAAGTCCTTGGAGGAAGACAAGATGGACCCTCTGCTCTCCATCTCCATGTTCATTCTGGATTTTCTTTGCATTCATCCGTTCAGCGACGGAAACGGGCGGATGAGCAGGTTGTTAACACTCTTGCTGCTTTATCGGGAAGGGTATATCGTCGGGAAATATATCAGCTTTGAGATGATTATTGAAAAGACGAAGGAAGCGTATTATGACGCTTTGGCGCAGAGTTCCCAAGGCTGGCACGAAGGCAAAAACCGCTATGAGCCGTTTGTAAAGTACTACCTTGGCATTGTTTTGAATGTCTACAAAGAATTTGAAAGCCGAGTGGCATATCTCCGTACCAAAGGAGTCACGAAAGCGGATCGAATCAGAAATATTTTTGCGGGCAGGATCGGCAAAATTAGCAAGGCGGAGCTTGCGGTGTTGTGTCCGGACATCAGTGTGACGACAATTGAAAAAGCATTGGCTGATTTATTGAAGGCAGACTATATTCTCAAGGTCGGGGCCGGACGCACAACCGCTTATATCCGGAATCACGAAGAGTGAACTCGTCCGGCTACGCCAGACTTCGGGGCTTCAGGTGGAG
>DHRA01000028.1:43896-49421 GCA_002411145.1 Firmicutes bacterium UBA5324
GTGTCTTCGAAATTAGATAAAAACCTATTTAAACTATTGGGGAAAGCGATAAACAGGGATTTGCGCGCTAAAGAAGTAAAAAACAAAGGAGAAGAAAAAATAGTTTGATCACGCGGTTACGACAATGGCACTATTTAAGGGCGTGAATATTTATTGCCGGGATGGGTAAAAATGGAATGTGAAAAATATTTTTAATGGAGATATATCGTGGCTCAACTGGAGCAACAGCAAGCACAACAGCAAACACCGCGCCGCCCCAAAGGAGCGATGAATTCCCTCGCTACCAACTTTTTTCACCTGCGCAATCCTTACACTATTGCCTGGTGGTCCTTTACCTACCCAGGTTTTGGTCATATCAGTATGGGCAGCTATATTATTGGATTCCTGCTTTTCTTTTGGGAAATGCTCACCAATTACATGGCGAAAGTCAATCTGGCTATCATGTATACATTTACCGGGCGCTTTGATATGGCGAAAGAGATTGTCAACAATCGATGGCTGCTCTTCTATGCCCCGGTATTTATCTACGCTGTATGGGACAGCTACCGGTTGGCCTTGCAGTTAAATCAGCTTGCCATCCTCGCTGATAGAAACAAACAGACTGTCCAGCCGGTTAGCGTGTCGTTCATGGAAGTAAACGTACTGGACAAACGTTCCCCCTGGTTCGCAGTGGTCTGGTCACTGCTGGCTCCCGGACTCGGCCATCTATACACCCATCGTATACCGACGGGCTTCTTCTTGTTGGTGTGGTGGATTGCCATTGCTTATTATTCTTCCCTGCTCCAGAGCATACAATTTACCGCACTGGGGTTGTTTGAGGAGGCCAAGGCAGTTGTCGACCCAACGTGGCTGTTGTTCCTTCCTTCGGTATATGGGTTCGCCACCTATGACGCATATGTCAATACCATCGAGTACAATCGGTTATTTGAAAAAGAACAGGCCGCATTCATAAAGCAAAAATACCAGAAACCCAGCTTCAAAATGCCGACAAAGGTGGGGGCGGAAGTGTATATAACAGCGTCCTTCGAACACTCAATTATTCTCGAACTTGTCATCTCGGAACTAGAGCAAAAGGGCATTTCCGAGGACCAAATTTGCGCCATACCGATGAACGAGCCGCAAAAGGAACGGAAATTGCTGGATACCATTCACCGGGCAGATGGACTGAGTATGTTCGATGTTGCTACGGCTCTCGGGACTATCTTTATGCTGTTTGGTGTGATGTGGGGCTTTATGTGGACATGGGGACCAATAGCATGGGGCTTGATCGGGTTATTTGCCGGCGGGGCAATCGGGCTTGTTTTCAAGTACATCTACTATAAACTGTACGCCCGGAAAGAGCCGCCTATAGGTAAGCGGACGGAAGTAGTGGTTATTGTAGCCTGCCAAAAGACTGAGGCGGAGATGGTGGAGCGGGTGCTGTCCGGTCACCTGGCCTTGAGTGTGGGCAGGAAGGAATAGTAGGCGCATATAAAGTGAGACTTAATTCAGGTGGAGTTTTAACTCCATCTGAATTTTATTTTCATTTACAGCATTGAAATGAAAATAAAAAAAGAAGCCCGGTAAACGGGCATCTAATACTAGCCAACAATATCCTGTTTTACTTTGTCAAAGCCAATCCGTTTAATCATTGCGCCAATCCGCTCGTAATTGCGGGCGTTTTCTTTGTAGTAGTTTACGATTTTTTCCACTATGGGCGGTACATCTTCCGGTTGAACATTTTGCAGGAGAACATCGGCGATCTTTGGTTTAATCCCGGCCGTGCCTCCAATATAAATCGTATAGCCTTTGGGTGTACCCATGATCCCTAAATCCCTTAACGCCGGCTCGGTGCAGGAATTCATACAGCCGCTGACCGCCAGTTTGAACTTTGCGGGCAAGCGCAGGCCGTGATAACGTTTATCAAGTTCCAGACCAAGCGTAACCGCATCTTGCTGGGCTCTCTTGCAAAAATGCGTGGCCGGACAGATTCTTACACCCCGCATACACATGCCGCCGCGCCCTCTAGGCATGTCCAGGTCATGCCAGGCATTATCCAGATCTTGTTGCTGCAGACCGATAATCGCAATTCTCTGGCCCGATGTCAGCTTCAGCGCCTTGGCATGATACTTCTCCGCAACGTCGGCTATTTTGCGCAGTACATTGGGGTCCAGAATAATGCCTCCCGGTATATGCGGTGAAATCGCGTATGTCTCTTTATCACGCTGGAGCGTCGCGCCTTCTTCTTTCATATCTTTCTTGTCTTCCATGGAATTCCTCCTCCGGCAATTGTAGCAATAAAGTTATTGGCATGTTTTCCAGGCCCACATGGTAAAATTGCTCTAAGCTCATATATTCAGCAGATTTTGGCGGAATCCTCCAATGGAGACAGCGGGAACACAAACGAAATAAATGGAGACTTTGTGTAACTATTATTAGCTATGCCGTAGGCGGATAGTCATCCGTTTACGGCTTTTTTTATTGAAAATTCGTCGCGCACAGGTTGTAATTGACGAAAGATTAAGGCGCGTTTTAGGTATTCGGGATCGCCAACAAGAGAATAGTATTACTGATAACCGTGAAAAATAGCCAAACCTTTGCGGAACCGGGGTGACCATTTTGGGATATAAGATTTAGTCCGTTATTTAAGAAAGGAGTACCGTCATGGATCAGTATGTACTTTACTTCCCGGAAACTAATAAAGCAAGTATTTCTCTGGTCGGCGGAAAAGGCGCAAATCTTGGTGAATTGTGCCGTATTCCCGGGATTAACGTGCCTGCGGGCTTTTGCATTACCACCCGGGCTTATACCGATTTCGTGAACAGAAGCGAGGAGTTCGCCGGATTGCTGGCAGCTTTGCAGGCCGTGGATGCTGCATCGCTGGAAACCATCAAGGCAATGGGCCGGCGTATAAGGACTTATCTTGAAAACCTCGACATTCCTTCACATATACGGCAGGAAATCATCCAGGCCTGGCGGAAGGCCGGCAGTCAGCATGCCTACGCCGTTCGCTCCAGCGCGACGGCGGAAGACCTGCCGGGAGCATCCTTTGCCGGGCAGCAGGACACCTATCTGAATATCAAGGGAGAAAGCGAACTGCTCTTTCATATTCGTAAATGCTGGGCGTCACTATTTACCGACCGGGCCATTGCCTACCGGGCAAAAAACGGTTTTGACCATCGCCGGGTGCTGCTGTCGGTAGTCGTGCAGCAGATGGTTTTTCCTGAGGTGTCCGGCATTATGTTTACCGCTGATCCGGTGACAGGCAACCGCAAGGTGATTTCCATCGACGCCGCTTTCGGTCTGGGAGAAGCTTTGGTATCGGGACTGGTAAACGCCGACCTTTACAAGGTGCGGGCTGAGCGGATCGTCAAAAGGCAGGTGGCGGTCAAAAAACTGGCCATCTATCCCTTGGCCGGCGGCGGTACGGAAGAACGGGAACTCTCCGCGCAGCGGCAAAGCGAGCAGGCACTGGCCGACGAAACCATCCTGGAACTGGCACGGGTGGGAAGACAGATCGAGGAGTATTTCGGCAGTCCGCAGGACATCGAATGGGGCTATGCCGGCGGCAGGATTTATATCGTGCAGAGCCGCCCGATAACCACTTTATACCCTGTGCCGGCAGTGCCCGGCGCGATGCCGGGGGTGTACATTTCCTTCGGCCACGTGCAGATGATGACCGACCCGATCAAGCCGCTGGGGATGTCCATTTGGGAGAAAACAATGGCGATGATCGACAGCCAGTATAGTTTGGTGCCGGTCGGGGGGCGTCTGTACCTGGATATAACCGATTCGTTGGCCTCGTGGCTGGGCCGGAAGACAGCGCCGGCGATGTACAGTAAAGCGGATGCGTTGTTGAGCAGCGCCATTGCCGAGATTATCCGGCGCCGCAATTTCATCGCTACGCTGAAGCCGCGCAAACGGATCGCGGGTACGAAGTCATACATGAGAAAAAGCGTGGCCGTGATGGCCGGATCGACATTTGCGATGCTGTTCAGGGAGAAGCTCGAAGTTCCCGACGTGACGGCGATCGCCGACAGGGTCATTGGCGAGCTGCGGCGTGATCTGGCCCGGCTGTCGGGGCGGGACCGGCTGGATTTAATCGCCGGTCATTTCAGCAAGGGTTTTGAGGTCTTTATGGAAGGGATCGGGCGACCGGTGTTCGCCGCCTGGATGGCGTCGATGCTGATCGGCTGGCTGGCGCGCCGCTGGCTGGGTGAGCCGTCGCCGCTGGACGAACTGACGAAGTCGGCGCCGGGTAACGTTTCGACGGAAATGGGCCTGGAGTTGGGCGATCTGGCTGACGCCATCCGCCCTTACCCGGCCGCGCTGGAGTACCTGAAGGAGGCGGACGATGCCACCTTGCTGGACGGCCTGGAGCGGGTCGAGGGGGGCACGGCAGTCCGGCCTGTGTTCGCAGCCTTTTTGGCTAAATACGGTATGCGCTGCCCGGGCGAAATTGATATCACCCGGCCCCGCTGGCGGGAAAAGCCAACCCAGTTGGTGCCCTCAATCATCAGCCACATCCAAAGCACGGAGCCGGGCGAGCATCGCCGCAAGTTCTCCCGGGGGAAGGCGGAGGCCGAACAGGCGGCACAAGCGTTGCTGCAGCGTCTGAACCGGAAGCTGGGCGGCAGGTTCAAGGTCCGGATAATGGGCAAGCTCATCAAGACATACCGGGAGTTTATCGGTCTCAGGGAATATCCGAAATATCTTATGGTGAGCCTGCTCGACGACTACAAGCAGGCCATCATGGAAGAGGCTGCAAGGCTGGTGGAACGGGGGGTGCTGGACCGGGCGGAGGACGTCTTTTACCTGACGCTGGAGGAACTGACGGAGGCGGTGACTACCGGCCAGGCCGACTGGGTCAGAATCGCCGCATTGAAGGACAAGTATGCAGAGTATGAGAAACTGAAGCCGCCGCGGGTGCTGACCAGTGAAGGCGAGACGATTTTCGGCTCGTACGCGCCGCGCGACTTGCCCGCAGGAGCCCTGGCGGGAATCCCTGTCTCCTCAGGGGTCGTGGAAGGCCGGGCACGGGTGGTCACCAGGCTGGAAGAAGCCGATTTGGAAAAAGGCGATATTCTGGTGGCTCCTTTCACCGACCCGGGTTGGACACCCTTATTCGTTTCGGCCAGCGGCCTGGTTACGGAAATCGGCGGGCTTATGACTCATGGTGCTGTCGTAGCCCGGGAATACGGTATTCCCGCCGTCGTAGGGGTCAACGATGCAACACGCAGAATTCAGGATGGACAGAAGATCCGGGTTGACGGTACGCAGGGGTTCGTAGAGATTTTGACATAGAGTATAATATAACCCCCGGGGTCAGGCTTGACCCCGGGGGTTATAGACAAATACGGTTATGGGTAGTAGAATAAGCATATAATAAGCATATAATAAGCATATAATGAACATATAATAAATGTATATTACTGCTATAAGAGGTGTTTCGCATGATGAATATAAAGCCGTCTGCTGCGATCCGAAAAAATTATAGTCAACTACCCACCGCCTACGCTAACACTAAGAGGCGGGGGCTTGTAACT
>DHRA01000082.1:0-673 GCA_002411145.1 Firmicutes bacterium UBA5324
AACGTGGACGTGCCCATTATCGGCAATGTAACCGGGCCTTTAAGCCTGGTAACAACGATAATCGAACCGTTATATTTCTTCCGGCTTATGCGTAAAAGACCGGATGAGGTCTTAGCCGTACTGAGTTACTTAACGGATTATTTGGTCCGCTTTGCCTGTCGGCAGCTTGCCGCCGGCGCGGATATGATTGCCATTGCTGATCCTACAGCCACCGGTGAAATTCTCGGTGGCGCCAATTTTCGACGTTTTATTCTACCCAACCTGCAACGGTTAACACAGGAAATTAACGCTGCCGGAGGGCGGACAATCGTGCATATTTGCGGTAACGCAACGGTACTGCTTAACGATTTAAAGGAACTGGGCGGCGCCGTGCTGAGTTTTGACTCTTTGGTTGATTTGCGGAAAGCCAGGAACATTTTGGGTGATCTCCCCATAATGGGAAATGTAAATACGCAATTACTGCATACCGGGGAACGCAGAAGAATCAGGCAAACCGCCGATGACTTGCTTGCCTGGGGGGTGGATGTTGTTGCTCCGGCCTGCGGTATAAGTTTAGCCACACCGTGGGAAAACCTGCGGGCGCTTACCGATACGGTGAAGGGATTTGCGGGTTTTGACGGGACTCTTAAATAAGGGGCGCAAATGTCCGGGGTTTATCCGATGGCTAACTCGC
>DHRA01000082.1:820-10793 GCA_002411145.1 Firmicutes bacterium UBA5324
CCCTGGATAATTCCGACTAGGATTCAGCTGGGGTTAAAACCCCACCTGAATCAAGTCTCCATTTATCTTGCCGGAAATAAAGGACGCCTGTGACACGGGAGAAAACGGGAGGCGGTAGTATTGGCACAACAGTACGAAGTGACCTTTTGGCCGGAAGGTAAACGTGTAACAGTAGCTGAGGGAACCACCCTGCTGGCGGCGGCCAGACAGGGCGGAGTGATACTGGAGGCCCCCTGTGACGGTTGCGGCACTTGTGGAAAGTGCAGGGTGAGGACAAGCGGTATGTTGAGTTCTCCGGATGAACTGGAAACGGAACGACTGGCGGACACCCTTGCCAAGGGGATACGTCTGGCTTGCCGGGCCAGAGTATGCGGTCCCGTACAAGCTGAGATATTGTTGGACCGTATTGATACGTTTGTTGCTTTGGCCGGGGGCCAGGGTGCTCAATGGCCCTTTGATCCCTCCGTCCGCAAGGTTATATTCAGCAGTAGGGTTGATGCTGAAGGCTGCGCTTTGGATAATGATGCGCCCGCGCTGTTTGCGCAAGCAGATCCCCCTATGCTACAGGAACTGGCGGCGGCATATGATAAGGGGAGAAGCCACTATGGAGCCATTGTAAAAAACGCCAGGGTGCTGGACTGGGTTCAGCCCGGGCAAGCTTATTACGGCGTTGCTGTGGACCTGGGCACTACCAGTGTGGTAGCCGAATTATGCGACTTGGACAACGGTGAGAGCATGGGCACCGGCGCTTGTCTAAATCCGCAAACCGACTGCGGGGGCGATGTGCTGACGAGGATAGCCTTTGCTTCCCAAAACCCTGAAGGCACAGCGTTATTGCAGAAAAAAATTGTGGCAGGACTTAACCGGCTTATTGATCAATTGACTGCGGCACGGCAGTTAAGAAACGAAGATATTTACGAAATTGTTATTGTCGGGAATACAACCATGCTGCACCTGTTATTGGGGGTGAATCCCCGTTCCTTGGCCCGCGCTCCTTACAGGCCGGTTTTTAAAAGGTACATGGAAATAAGTCCGGCGTCGCTGGGGCTGTATATGGCGCCCCTCGGGGTAGTAACGATTCTGCCTTCCGCTGCCGCGTTTGTCGGGGCGGATATTTTGGCCGGCTTGACAGCCGTGGGATTGCATCGCCGCCGGACCACGGTATTGTTTATAGATATTGGGACCAATGGTGAAATTGTGGTCTGCAAGGACGGTCTGCTTGTGGGCGCATCTTCGGCGGCCGGCCCTGCATTGGAAGGGATGAATATCAGTTGCGGCTGCCGGGCGGAGCGGGGAGCCATTGAAAGTGTGGCCATCGCCCACGATGGTACTGTACGGATAAAGACGATCGGTAATACTCCGCCAAGGGGACTGTGTGGCAGCGGTCTGATTGACTTGGTCGCGGAACTGGTTAGATGCAAGGTTCTGGAAGTTAACGGCAGGTTTGCAAAACCGGAGAAACTGCCGCCCCCTCTGGCCGCCAAACTGGTAAAAATCAATAACCAACCGGCTTTCATGGTTGCTGAAGCGGGGGCAGTTTATCTTAGTCAAAAGGATGTGCGACAGGTACAGCTGGCAAAGGGAGCGATGGCGGCGGCCATTAATTTATTGCTGCAAGACCTGAACATCGAATTTACGAATATCACGGAAATTCTCGTGGCAGGGGCTTTCGGCTTTCATCTTAAGCCTTCTTCACTCGTGGGAATCGGGCTGTTTGTCGCTGATTGTCAACATAAAATCCGGTTTGTGGGCAACACGGCCCAAGAAGGGGCAAAGGCGGCGCTGCTTAACCGGCAAGCCGGACGGGAGATCGTGAAAATCGGGCAACGGATTAAAATCAGAGAACTTTCACGGCACCCGGCATTCCAGGATTTTTTTGTAAAAGCGTTGGCTTTTCCGTCACCATTGTAAACCGCTCCTTTTAGCGGGGATTAAAAAAGCCCGGCAGTCAAATTCCACTGTCGGGCTTTATCGTTTTTGTCCTCCCATGGCAAGGAGAGGTCCCCTTCAGGTATGAAGAGACATGTACCGTGTAAAATGGCGTTATATCTCTGCTACCTAAAGGGGATAATGCAAAAAGAGGAGTTAATAAAAGGAACCTTACCTGGTGTTAATTAGACTATCAGCAATCCAATAACAGCGAGAATAATGATAAGAATAAAGATGAGATCGAGAAGATCGGTGCCTAAGCAAAAGCTGCCCATGTTAAACCTCCTGGTTGGTACTCAGGAGAAAGGTATCTCCTTGTAATATAATATATGTGCATTAACATAATAAGTTGAATAAAGTGAGACTAAAATTCAGGTGGAGTTTTAACTCCATCTGAATTTTAGTCTCACTTTATGCCGGCTGGCTGCGGAGTGTGACAAAAGGCCTGACCAACAGCAAACGTGCCAGTCAAGCCTTCCTTGCGGGAAAACAACACCCATGTGAGATCTGCCCCGTCCGCCTATTTGGCGGCAGTTGGCTGATTGTTTAGGGGCAGGGATTTAAAGCTCCTTTCTTTTTTTGACGTGTGTTTTTCCGCCTTGCTTCTGGTTGCCACAAGCTCAACATCTACGGCGAAGGTGTGTGTTGCCGCATTGATTAATCCGTTATTATTTTCATTGGCGGCTGCGGCGGTGACAAGCGGCTCAAAAGTGCTGCCCTCTACGCGCGTAACGTGG
Organism: Firmicutes bacterium UBA5324; assembly: GCA_002411145.1. GTDB lineage: Bacteria > Bacillota > Negativicutes > UBA11029 > UBA11029 > UBA11029. The sequence continues at coordinate 3,487 of DHRA01000082.1, forward strand.
ATTGAGTCGCCCGGTTTCACCCCGGGAATTTCCACGGTGCCGGAAAATTCTAAAGCCTGCTGGTGGAAGTGAACAATACCGTGGGTAGACTCGACTATCTGACCCGATCCGCATAAACATGCTAACTGGTTGGATGCCGAATCATTCTGTTCGCTTTGTTCATTCTTGTTTTGTTGATTTTTGTCGCTGGATTTTTGCTTGCTCGTTTCTTCCGCTTGTTCTTTCTGCTGACTGTTTTTTCCTTTACGGCGCTTTATCTTCGAAAGGAATTTTTGAGATGTAGTCGATGTGGTGGAATCGGTGTTGCTGTTTTCCTGTTGTTTTTCCGTTTCCTTATCGCTATTGGAGGTGTTTCCTTTTTGGCCATGCGGGTGCTTATAATACAATGTTTTGTTTAGGGTGCCCTTAATTAACACCCGGTCATTAAATGCGGTATAATTGGTGACTTCCACTTCATATGATTCGCCGACGGTAGTCGACATTGGCGGTTTAACGTCAAAAGAAGATTCAAACAATAGCTGGGTGCTTCCCCTGCCAACAACATACCTTGGAGTAATTTTCATTTTGCGGCCTCCCTTTTTTATCGCTGGTTTACGGCAGTATAGGGGTGCGTATGGGCTAACTGGTTAATTTGCCCCGTTTGCGCAGTCGAGATTTGCCAGTTTGCTTTTTGGCATATTGCGGCTTTCTTGCTGCATATTTTTTTCGCAAATTAAATAAAGTTCCTTTTTTCATAAATCTTAGCAAAAAAAAGATCCCGATAATTACTTTAAACAGGGTTATGCCGGTGGATACACTGCCAAGGGAAAGCTCCGCCGTTTGGGGTTTATCAGTTTTTTTTGCGGCCGTCGGCGGACTAAAAACAATAGGCTCCGTAAGGTGGGCAGTATCGTGTCCGGCGTTAAATTTTAACGGTATGGCGGTTGCCACATTTCATACCTCCTCGGAATATTTCATAATTTTACCTGCTTGCTATATAATATGTTAACTACTTGGTAAGATGATACTGTATTACCAGATTTAACATAAAATTTTACTAAAATTATCCCATAATGGAATGAGGTGCTAACACTTTTGGTTATTTTTTCATAAAATAAATTGACATAAGATATTTACGCACTGCGAAAACACATTGATAAGGGAGTGAAAGCTATGGGATCAATCAGGACAAATGAACTAAAGTTAATCAAGGTATGGCTTACGTTTCTGAGCGCCTTAATCACTTTGGTAGTGGAACTAAGAGCATTGACTGCGGGATAGAGCAGGACACAAGGAGTGTGTGCAGACGAGGACGCAGCCCGGTCCGGCATATGGATCGGCTTTTTTCACCTCCGGACTGTTAGCATGCACTCACGGGCAGTGAGCATTAAGGATGAAGGCAAAAAAATGCGCAGTATGCAAACCCGGGTAACAAAGGAGGGTGCAAATTGGCTACTGAGGCAATGCTTGTTTTCGCCGTTTTTCTCTTAACAGTACTATTCATCTTGTGGCGACCGAGAGGCATCAACGAGGCAATTCCCCCGGCAGTTGGCGCGTTACTGCTCTGTTTTTTCGGCATAGTCAGTCCTGCCGATATGAAATATGTTTTTGGTACGGTAACCGGCGCATCAATTACGATCATTTCTACGATCATCATGTCGATTGTGTTGGAGAGTATGGGCTTTTTCCGTTGGGTTGCTTTTCGTTTAGTAGCAAAATGCAGGGGTTCGGGCACAATTCTCTACTGGGTTGTCATGCTGCTCTGTTTTTGCATGACGCTGTTGTTTAACAACGATGGCAGCATCGTAATTACTACACCCATTATCATCGCAATTGTGAGAGTTTTGGAATTGAAACCGCATCAGAAATTTCCGTATTTATGCAGCGGCGCGATAATCGCGACGGCCTCCAGCGCACCTATCGGCGTGAGTAATTTAGCGAATTTAATTGCGCTAAAAATTGTCGGCGTGGATTTAGTTACCCATACCAAATATATGTTTGTTCCGTCCATGATCGGGCTTTCCGTGATCAGCATCCTGCTGTTTATCTACTTTAGAAATGATATTCCCAAACACATTCCCACCTTCTCCCGGGCATGGAAGTTATTGTGCAGAAGCAATGTGGGTACGCCCGATCACCCGCTGTCCAACAACAAGAACGGATTCGATGCAATGAACTGGCCGATGTTTAGGGTCTATATGACAGTAATAATTTTAGTAAGGGTAAGCCTCTTTATCTTGTCTAATTACGGGCTGCCTTTTGAATGGGCCGCCGCTTTCGGCGCGTTGGTCATAATCCTGCTGCGCTGGTATTATCAGGGCACCGGGCCCGCTGACGTACTGCAAAAAACGCCCTGGCATATTTTTGTTTTCGCCTTCAGCATGTATCTTGTCGTTTACGGGCTGCATAATACGGGTTTTACCACGTTGCTTATCGGACTAATAAAAGGGCCTGTCAGTGCCAATCTGTTTAACGGCATTTTCATCATGGGCATCTTACTGGCAGTCATGTCGAGTTTGTTTAATAATCTGCCGTCTGTGATGCTGGGTACGCTCACACTTACCCAAATGGGCCTGGAACAACAATATTTGCAGCTCGTTTATCTTGCAAATATTATTGGCAGTGATATTGGGTCACTTATTCTGCCCTCTGGTACCCTCGCCAGTTTAATTTGGATGTTTATGCTCAGAATGAATAAGATACAAGTCACCTGGAGCCAATATATTGGCGTTACTTTACTGGTAATACCAATTGCGCTACTCGTAAGTCTGCTCAGCCTTTATGGGTGGATATTATACCTAGCTTAACGGGAGGGATACTCTTGTCCAAACTTGCACAATATGTTGGTGCGGTTATCAGCCTTGAAGTGGCGGGAGGGCGATATCTCAAAGGTGAGGTTATTGATTTTGGTCCGGACATAATGGTCATTTTCGATAGTGTCAATCGTTATTATTACTATCTTCCTTTAGCCCATGTCAAATATTTCAGGCTTAGCCCGCGGGAGGACGGCGGGACGGATTATCGGGAAAAATTGGCAGATAATGCTACGGGTTCACTTTCTCTGTACGATGTGCTTGACAAAGCAAAAGACATTTTACTTGAACTTTTTGTTACGGGAAATCATCCTGTCTACGGCTATATTTCCGACGTATTAAGCAACTACGTTCTCTTTAATTCTCCTGTTTATAAAACGATGGCCATTAATATTGATCATATAAAGTGGCTGGCTTTGACAGAGAAACACCAGACGTTCTACTCAAAGGGCCGGCCGGATTTAAATGTGGAACACACGTTAACCGCCGTGGCGGCTTCCACGTTTGAACAGCAATTGCATAAGATGACGGGGAGGATAGTTGTGTTTGATATGGGGACAGAGCCCAATAAAATAGGTTTAGTGATTGATAGCAGCGGTGATTTTATTGAGTTAATTAATGCGAATGAAGAAACACATCTGCTAAAAACCAACCATATCAAAATGTTTCATATTTAGGGAATAATTAAGGAACAAAGGTACTGTATATCGCGCTGGAGCAGCTGTATTTCCGTTAAAAATCCCCGGCTTGTCAGGCAATCTCCCAACAAGGAGAGAAGCTGGCCAATCCGGGGTTTATCATGGGCAAAGATGTGCGGGGCGGAGAAACTATCCGCCCCGCACAGACCCTAATCAGCACAAAATCGCCCGGCGGCAGGGTGCGAACGTCCCTCGGAATAAGTTCGACTAAAATTCAGATGGAGTTAAAACTCCACCTGAATTAAGTCTCACTTTATTTTAGAGCATCCTGAGTCTGCACCTTGGTATAGGCAAGGGGGCGTCTGATCGCAGCCGGCTGTACACCTGCCTTGAGGGCATGCATTACGCCGACCGCTTCAAGGTAATTTTCCACGATGAACAGTTTCCCCGGTGCAAAGGGCAGGTCCTCAAGTTTGTTTTGCATATAGTTTTTATTCTCTTTTACCGCAATAACGGGAATGCCTTGTTCCAGGGCGGCAAGGGTGGCCAGGCCGACACAGCCATCGGGTATAACCAGGCATGAAACATCAGCCGCGCTTAGAACTCCGTGATAACCGTATATTAATGAATTAAGAATGCGGGGGCTTTTGTGCAGGCCCTTCAAAATGCAATGCAGGTTTGTCAGGGAGACAGACTCCGCCGACTTGCGTGGATCGACTTCGCCGACCTCCGTTTCCCATTCCTCAAGGGACGGCATAGGAGAGTGAGCGGAAGGGATATCATACAACAGGGAAACCGCATGCGTAAGCAGCGCTTCGACGCCGCCCCACGGATTAACCATTTCCAGATCGTCGTCGAAATAATCCGCGCAACCGTTGGGTGGGAGTTCTATATATGAGGATAAGGCCACCGCGTCATATTCAGACCGGTATTTTTCCAATATTTCACAGAGGTGTTCCAGGTGACTGATTTGGCCTATGGCTCTGCCGGAGCTTGCATACAAAGCCTCCATCAGAAATTTTCTTTTATCCATTCTTACCACGAGCGGGCAATCAAGCCCTAAGGCAACTCTGGCGGCGGAGGCGGCATTAACAGCCGACTCATGAAAGAGACTTTCTTCATCTTCATCGATGACCAGCATAACACGATTGGCCCGGACTTTTTGGATGCTTACGGTACCCAGCAATAAGCGCGTTATGACACTGCCTTCTACATACAGGCCGTTTTCCGGCAGTTCATTAATATCGGACGCATTGACGACATTTGGGTGAGTGATTAAGGTGTCACAGGCGCTGGCCATGAGTCGGGCTACGGCTCCTCCGTCCCCTGAGTGTCCGCCGATTTCCGCCCCGACACCCGTGGGGATGAGCAATACGGCATTAAATTGCGCAGCGTTCTCATAACAGCGCTTGTTATGCGCGAAAAGTGAATTTTCCGCTGAATTAATTAATTTTGCAATTGACGGAAGTTTGCTGGCGGCTTCTTGCAGGTTTATAGCCGAGATTATGCCTAATTCGCAATGGTAGCCTTGCTGGTCAATCTTTGTGATGACAAAACGGATAGGGTATTCTCCCCCCTGCAGTTCCTTCAAGATTATTCCCGCCAAATAGGGCAGCAAATTGCGATGGCCGTCGACTAAAGGAATTACAAAGCTTTTTTCACTTACAAGCATTATGCTCCACCCCGTATCGCGCTTTGAAATCAGGGTAACCAAAGCTTTTTTTCAGCCTGAATTTCCCTGCTAACGTATATGCGTAAATAGAAGGTAAATTAATGCCGTTAAACATATTGGCTTTGACCAGGGTGTAGGCGCCCATATTCAGAAAAGTGATTTGCGCGCCGATTTCCAATGGTTGATCGAACCTGTACTCGCCAAAGAGATCTCCTGCCAGACAAGAGGAACCGGCCAATATATATTTGTATTTCCCGTTGTCCGACTCTTCGGCAACGTCGGGCTTATACTGGTATTCAAAGACTTCCGGCATGTGATTCACCGTAGTGTCAAGTATGGCAATGGTGCGATTGTCGCTTTTGAATAAATCAATAACGGATGCTACAATATATCCCGCATCCCCCACAATTCCCTTACCGGGTTCAAAATAAACGTCCAATTCATATTTGCTTTTTAACAGGGAGATAGCCTCAATTAAAGCCTCGACGTTGTTGGATGCGTCAAAGAGATAACCGCCGCCCAAATTAAGCCAATTAATTTCTTTCAAAACGTCCGGAATACAAGTATCTATTAGCTTAACGGTTTCTAATAAATCGTTAAAGTCGCTGGATTCGCAATTGGTGTGCAATAAAAGGCCACTGAGATTTTTTAGGAGTGTGCTATTGTTGAGTTCCTCCCGCAGATCGCGAAGGGATACCCCCAATTTTGAATGCTGCCGACAGGGGTTATACCGGTCATCTTCCACAAAGGATAATTGCGGGTTGATGCGCAACCCCCGCTTGACAGGGGAACTCAGTTTGTGTTGATACATTTTCCACTGTGACAAAGAATTGAAACTAATAAAGTCACATAGTTCGGAAATCTCTCCGATTTCATCCGGGCGCAAACCGGGGGTAGTCAGATGGATTACACCATCATTTTTTAGCATCTCTTTGGCAAGGGTGGCTTCATATAGTGAACTTACGGAAAAACCGCTGGTAAATGGGGTCATCAAACGTAAAATATCGGCAAACTCACATGGTTTTAGAGGATATAAAATATTACACTGCTGGATTTGTTGAAGATCGCAGAGCTTTTGTAAAATTGCCATTTCATCGTAAATAAATGCCGGAGTTGTAATTTCGTCAAATTGTAATAACATGGATCAAACTCCTTTCAAATAAATTGCCTAAAAAACGCGTGCATCCTTATTAAACCTCCTCATATGCCGGAATATAAAGCTCTATACTATTATATTTCGCAAGACGCGGAAATGCTTTACATAACATATTGAAATAAAATTTATCCGATGGCTAACTCGCTCTAAGACTCCCGCCTCTTCAGGCGGGAGTAAGAGCGACTAAGCCCCTGGATAATTCCGACTAAGATTCAGATGGGGTTAAAACCCCACCTGAATCAAGTCTCCATTTATCCGATAGCTTAGCGACGCTGATACTCCTGAATTAAGTCTCACTTTATGCAATGGCAGCCAGCCAAAAAGAAAAGCCTTGCACTTGTTTGGTTATGAAGTGCAAGGCTCTGTTATTTAACTATTTATTCCGGGCCGGCATGCTGAGGATGACAAAGGGGGCATCCCTGCATACGAAAGGGTTTTTCGAGGTGGGATTCGGCAAGTAAAGCGTCATCCTGGAAGATTTGCTTGGTCGGACCATCCGCCAGGACCATTCCCTCATGCAGGATAATCGTCCTCTCGCAGAGGTCCAGGACCAGGTCCAGGTCATGGGTGGCGATGATTTTGGTATGCTTAAAGGTGGCTAAAAGATTGATTAAGTGACGGCGGGCAAAGGGATCAAGCCCGGCAGACGGTTCGTCCATCACAAGAATATCAGGTTCCATGGACAGTACGGCGGCAATGGCCACCGAACGTTTTTGCCCGCCGGAAAGCCGGTAGGGAGGACGGTCTTTTAAGTGCAGCGCGCCAACCGTTTCCAAGGCGGAGGTGACGCGCGCCTCCACAACCTCCGGGGGGAGATCCAGATTAAGCGGACCGAAGGCCACATCATCATATACCGTCGGCATAAAGAGTTGATCGTCGGGATTTTGAAAAACCATGCCGACACTGCGCCGTATATGGGGCAGTGTCTTCTTTGTTACCGGATACCCTCCGATCTGAAGAGTACCGGCGGTGGGGAACAGTGTGCCGATAAAATGGGAGAGGAGGGTGGATTTTCCCGCGCCGTTCGCGCCGACAATGGCTACCGATTC
>DHRA01000065.1:0-2501 GCA_002411145.1 Firmicutes bacterium UBA5324
TAAAATGGTATTATTTAAAGAAAAACGATGTTGCGAATACATAACTGAATAGTAGTGAGGTAGGTGCCCTTCGGGGCTTAATAGGGAAGACCGGTGCGACACCGGCGCGGTCCCGCCACTGTAACAGGGAGCAAATCCAAGGATATGCCACTGGGATGAAAGTCTTGGGAAGGTTTGGATAAGCGATGATCTGGAGCCAGGAGAACTGCCTATCTGACAATCACCGTTGTTTTACCCACGAGCGATGGGGAGGGGATTAGCGAAGCAATCTATCCTTCCCGGCATTTAATTATGCCGGGATTTTTATGGATGGCTCTCTTTTGTAGCACAACCCTTCCTGTCTATTTCAGGGAGGGTTATATTTTGTTAAACACTTACTTTTGAAAAGAAAGGGGTTGAGGCTTGGTCGATGGTAAATTAACGAGTTTGCATTAATAAAATTAGGAGTGTGAGAGAGTATGAATTTGTGTAAAGTGCTGTCAATGTTATTTTTCTGCCTGACCATGATCATGGGGGTGATTAGTCCTTCGCCGGCGTTCGCCGAGCCGGAAAAAAAAGCGATTGTCGTCGTGAGTTTTGGTACGACTTTCCCGGAAGAACGCAAAGCATCAATTGCAGCGGTCGAGAATAAAATCAGGGCCAGTTTTCCTGCGTATGAAGTCAGACGCGCATTTACATCCAGCATCGTACGGCAAAGAATCGCCGAAAACGAAAACATACAAATTGACAGTTTGGAACAGGCGTTGGAAAAGCTCGGCAAAGAGGGCTACACAGAAGTCGTCGTACAGTCGACGCATCTCACGCCCGGTGAAGAGTATGACCACAAAGTTGTCGCAGTGGTGCACAAATATGCCGGGAATTTTGCGGAGCTTTCCCTTGGCCGTCCGGTATTGGTTTACGACGGCAGCAATGGTTTGCCCGATGATTTCGCCATTGCCGTACATGCCTTAAAAGCGCAGATGCCGCTTTTGCAGCTTCAGGACCGCGCCGTGGTGTTTATGGGACATGGTTCGCCGCATCAGCCCAATCCCGCCTACGGCAAATTGCAGCAGGCCTTTGATACCGCGGAACTGCAGGCGGTGGTCGGGGTTGTGGAGGAAACGGACCATCCCAACTTTGAGGATGCGGTGGCATTGTTGAAAGCGCGCAGCATAAAACGGGTTAATCTGATGCCGCTCATGCTAGTGGCCGGCGACCACGCCAACAACGACATGGCGGGAGACGAGCCCGATTCCTGGAAAAATCTTTTGCTTGCGCAGGGTTTCCAGGTAAATGATATCTATCTGCGTGGTTTGGGGGCAAACTCCGCCTTCCAGGACATTTATGTCCAGCATATTAAAGATGCTATGGAAAGAAAATACGCAAAAAGTCTCTAAATATAAACAACGGAAAATAGTATTAAGAAATAAGGACGGGTGAGTTCATGAAAAAAAGTATCGCGCTATTATTGGCGGGTTTAAGCTTTGCTTTGGCGCCGGCAGCCTATGCCGAGGCAGTGGAGCTGACAGGAGATGTATCGATCAAGTACGAAAGGGATAAGGCGGACGGTGAGCCAGACCAATCCGGGATGATTTATTCTTTGAAGCTCATGGGGGAAGCGGATCTCGGGTCCGGGTGGTCGTTGTACGCCCGGCTGGGGGCCCAGGGCTTATCGCGTCCCTGGCTTGAGGATTTCAATCGCGACTATTACGGGACGGATGATAAGACCGTGATAGCGCTGGATCAGTTTGGGGTCATTTTTAAGGATAAAAACCTCACGTATAAACTGGGCCGTCAGGATACGACGGTGGGCACCATGGCTCTGTTGTACTGCCGGGATGATGCGAAAATCGGTCAAAAGGCCTTTGTGGACGGTCTTTCCGTGACTGGGACCGTGGGCAACACGGAAGTATCGGCGATCTTGGCCCGGGAGGATAACCTGGCCGGTCAACCCGAAAACAAGCTATATGCCGTTCGCGCCGGGTTCAATCCGGAGGAAAATTTCAACTGGGGTCTTACGCTGGGGCATTATCACAGTGACGACAGCACCAACCATTGGGCCGTCGACGGGACATATAAATTGGCCAAACACACCCTGACGGGGCAGTATGCGCAGTCCAGCAGCGACGTCGCGGACAAAGCTTATGTCGTAAACTGGAACTATGACGCCAATGCTGAAACGGCCTTCTTCCTAAGCAATTTCCGGGTGGAAGCAAAGGGCGACATGGGCGGGCAAAGTGATTTTGATAACGGCAATCGCGGCTGGTACTACGGGCTGACACATAAATTCAGGGCCGACACCGATTTGGAGATTGTGTATAAGGATCAGCGGGAAATCAGCTCCGGGACAAAGAATACGAAATGGGAAGCAACACTCACCTACAGTTTTTAGAGCCGCAGCCCCCGGTTCTCCACGCGCGTGGTATTGCAGATAAAGTGAGACTTAATGCAGGTGGAGTTTTAACTCCATCTGAATTTTAGTCGAACTTATCCAGGAGCTAACCGACGCTAATACTCCCGCT
>DHRA01000065.1:2550-4715 GCA_002411145.1 Firmicutes bacterium UBA5324
CTGAATTTTAGTCGAACTTATCCGATAGCTTAGCGACGCTAATACTCCCGCTTGAAGAAGCGGGAGTATTAGCGTCGCTAAGCTATCGGACAAAACGGCGTTCTTCATAAGAACATATTGTAGCCGGAGCCGGCATATTTATGAGGAGAGAAAATACACGGGCAGAACCGGCGGGAAGTGAGCAGATGAAGAACCTTTCCCCAAGTTTGGAGGATTATCTCGAGGAAATCTATCGTTTATCCATATCCGCAGGGACAATCCGCGTAACCGACATCGCCCTGAAACTAAATGTTTCTCTTCCTTCGGTGAATAAAGCCATCCGTAAATTAAAAGAACAAGCCTATGTTGCCCACGAACGTTATGGAGAAATAACGGTTACGGAGCAGGGGATACAGCTGGGGCGCTATCTGGTGGAACGGAACAGGCTGCTGCAAGAATTTCTCACCATTATAGAGGCGAACTGCGATGTTGCCAAGGAGGCGGAGGCTATGGAACACTACCTCTCCGATACTACGATTATGGCGATCGAAAAATTAATCGTGTTTTTAAGAAAACATCAGCAGTGCTATAAAGCCTTTCTCAAAGAAGCACCCGCAAAAGAATGATGGGGAAAGCAGAAACATACTCAGCTACACTAAGCCGAAGAAGTACGCAATTTGGGCAATCATAAAGCAGACGGTGAAGGCAATAACGGTAGGCAGAAGAAAGGCGACCCCAGTCCATTTGCTGCTACCGGTTTCTTTTTTCAGGGAAATTAAGGTCGTGGCGCAGGGCCAGTGGAGCAGGGAGAACAGCATTGTGTTAACGGCGGTGAGCCAGGTCCATCCGTTGGCAAGAAACAGATTGCGTAATTCTTCCAGCGATGCGAACTCTAACATGTAGCCGCTGGACATATAGGCCATAATGAGAATGGGAATAACTATTTCGTTGGCCGGCAAGCCAAGGATGAAGGCCATGAGGATAAAACCGTCCAGGCCAATTGCGTGACCCAGGGGAGCAAGGAAATTGGCGCAGTGGCTGATAATACTAAGATCGCCGATAAAAATGTTGCCCAGCAGCCAGGTGAGCGCGCCGGCAGGCGCAGCTACTGTAACGGCCCGCATGAGGACAAAAATGGTACGGTCAATAATTGAACGGTACAGAATGGCCCCCAATTGCGGTTTTCGATAGGGAGGAAGTTCTAGGGTCATCGAAGACGGTTCGCCTTTTAGGATCGTGTGGGATAATGCCCAGGAAGTAATGAAGGTGACGGTGATGCCCAGGAGCACCAAGCCGGTAACGGTAGCCGCAGCCACTGCCGTTTCATAGGCGGAAGCCACGGCTCCCCCCATAAAGATGGTCGCCACGGCGATCAAGGTAGGAAAGCGACCGTTGCAGGGAACAAAATTATTGGTCAGGGTCGCAATGAGCCGTTCCCGGGGGGAATCAATAATCCGGCAGGATACAATACCGGCGGCATTACAACCAAAGCCCATGCACATGGTCAAAGCCTGTTTGCCGCAGGCTTTCGCTTTTTTGAAGGCGTTATCCAGGTTAAAAGCGATACGGGGGAGATAGCCCAAATCTTCCAACAGGGTAAACAGCGGGAAGAAGATGGCCATAGGCGGCAGCATGACTGATACGACCCAGGCCAGAGTTTTATACATGCCTAATACGAGTATGCCATGCAGCCAGCCGGGGGCGCCCAGCGCCATAAAGGCGGCTGAAATTTGCCCTTCGAGGCCGAACAGGAAATCGGCAATCATACCGGACGGCACGTTTGCCCCTTCAACTGTCAGCCAGAAAAGCAGGCCCAACAGTGCCAACATAATCGGATAGCCAAGAAATTTGGAGGTAAGGATGTTATCAAGGATGCGGGTCCAGTCTTTTTTCGGAGCGCCTGTGCGGCTGACGGCCCGGGCGGCGATGCTTTCCGCCTGCTGATAGATGGTTTCGACTACACGATCGCCCATGTTTGTAGTTGGGGCATTATTACCATTGATACTTTTAATTAAGGTAAACTGGCTCATCTTGCGCTTACCGCCTTTCTCACCCTGGGGGGCAAATATTTTTGGGTAAAGCTAATAGATATAGACACAGGCCGCATCTTCCTTCCGCAGTGCAATAACCGTGCCGCGCACCAGATAGGCAGTGGGATCTCCTGCCGGGCTGCGGCGCAAACATTC
>DHRA01000065.1:4897-5056 GCA_002411145.1 Firmicutes bacterium UBA5324
GTGCCAATTGCGCTGATTCTGCATGCCGCCCCGAGGGAGATGTCGGAAAGTTTCTTCTTCACATAAATCCTTCCTTTCAGATTATTAGCTGAAGGTAACAATTTGCCGGAAAAAACTGAATCAGGTGTTATCCGGGGATAACAATGATTCGTGGGGGGG
>DHRA01000025.1:0-56146 GCA_002411145.1 Firmicutes bacterium UBA5324
CCTGAAGAGAATAACAAGGTAACACCCACTTATAGAAGTAGGTGTCTTTGAAATTGGATAAAGGAGTCCGAATTCTCCGGAGGAGGCCGGCGGTGTGTCATATCCTGCGTACACCTATATTCACATGCAACAGAGGGAAGCCAATCCATTACTAAAGGACATATTCCGTATTGTGGCCCGGAATGGGCCTGTAATGCGCGAAATTCGCAACACACCTTATCGCAAAAGCATTGAAGTGGAAAAGGTGCTGGCGGAAGAGCTGGGGGTTCTGGGTTTTTTACATTCCGTTACCAACAAGAAGGTGGAGAATCTGTTTCGCGCGGGTGTTAATTTTGAAGTGGATTTTTTTCACCCCGATTTGCAGATAGCCATTGAAATCGAAAAAGGGGAGGTAAATAATGTCTGGAAAAATGTCATCAAATTTGCCGAGTCTGCGAAAATTCGGCATGGCCTGTTGATGGTGCCGCTTATTCGCCACGAGGGCACCGGCAAGGAAAGCGACTTTTACCAAAATACCCTGAAAAAGCTGGGCAATATGGAACGGATTTATTCGCTGATAAATAGCCTGGCCATCATTGGCTATTGAATTGATTGACGATAAGCGATTGCTGTTTTATAATAAAAGAAGCACCGCCACCTTAAAGATACGATTTGGAAGGCGGATTTCTTGATGCCGGCAGAAAAGTAAAAAGGGGGAGTCCTTGCTTTTTTCGGGAAGAATCTTTATTGGGTGACATAAGTGTAACGGATTTTACTGCTGCCACGGGTCCGGCCCAGCCGGGTTTGCTTACAACTCACATTGCAGAAATGATCGGGGCACTTCCGCGGGTAGGAAGGATGATAGCATGAACTTTAAACGACGGATGCGCTATATGTATATAAAAATGAAACGAATGAAGGATAATCCAAGGAGACTGGCCCGGGGACTTGCTTTGGGGGTATTTCTGAATTTTCTGCCCACTTTCGGCACAGGCTTCTTTATTGCTTTAATTGTCGCCCGGTTTGTCCGGGCCAACGTAGTCCTCGCCTGCACTGCGTCGCTGGCGACTAAATGGTGTATTCCGATCTTGTACGCGATTAATTTGAAGGTTGGTCAGACTGTACTGGGGATGCCTTCGGAAACACTGACTACCCTATGGACCAAGGTGGCGGAACTTGACCTATCCGGCCTTTTATCTTTGGGGAAACCATTTATCCTGGGCAGTGTGCTGAACAGTCTGGTGGTCTCCTATCTATCATATTTCGTATTCATTTCCATCTTTATGGTTCTCAAACGCATGCCTCTAAAAAATTAAGAAACTTAAAAGGAACGGTTTCGCATCAGGCGGAACCGTTTTTTTTTGCGTAGAATTCAGGAGTCAGAAGTAAGGTAGGGTGGGCAATGAATTGCTCACCCTACCTTGCTTGTATCCGTTCTTCCATCCCTCCCCCCTTTGCGTCTTTGCGCCTTGTCGGTTAATCTCTTAAACTTCTGGGTATGCTAAACCGCGAACAGGAGGGGGAAGATGCTTACGGTAGGGATAGATATCGGCTCCATGACCACGAAAGCCGTGGCGTTTGCCGATGGTAAGATCCGGGGTGCGGCGGTGCTGCCCACGGGCTGGCAGCCGAAAACCGCCGGCGAGGCGGTTTTCCGGGAAGTACAAAAACAGGCCGGCTGCCCACCCGCCGCGGTACAGTATGTGGTGGGAACGGGATATGGCAGGGCGTGTCTGCCTTGTGCCCATGAGGTGGTAACGGAGATAACCTGCCATGCCCGCGGCGCCTATCATATGATTCCGGACACGGAACTGGTCATTGATATCGGCGGGCAGGATAGCAAGGTAATTCGCGTGGGCCGGCGGGGCAGAGTTGAGGATTTCGTTATGAATGATAAATGTGCCGCGGGTACGGGCCGCTTTTTAGATGTAATGGCTACCGCTCTGGGCATGGATGTTGATGAAATGGGCCGCCGGGCAACCGGCGGCGCGGAACCTGCGGGTATTAGCAGCATGTGTACGGTGTTTGCCGAGTCGGAGGTCATCAGCTTGGTGGCGGCCGGCGCGGAAAAAGCGAGTATCGTCGCCGGCCTGCATCATGCCGTGGCAGAACGCATCGCCGCTTTGGCCGCAGGATTTCTGCCCGTGGCATGTATTGCCTTTACGGGCGGGGTAGCAAAAAATTTCGGAATCAAAAGAGCGCTGGAACAAATTCTGGGCTGTCCGCTGCTGCTGCCGGAAGATCCGCAGATAATCGGCGCCCTGGGCGCGGCTATCATCGGCCAGGAACGATTGGACAGACGAAGGATTTAACACAAAGAAGTCAAGAAGTAAAGGGGCCAATTATGAGCATTATCCAACCATTTCTGGATGCGCAGGAACAGAGAACGCGCGAGCTGGCGGAATTGCGGCGGGCAGGCCGCAAGGTGATCGGCTTTTTTTGTTTGCACACGCCGGCTGTATTGATCGAAGCGGCGGGCGGGATTCCGGTCAGGCTTTGCCTGCAGGGGGACTCCTTTGTGCAGCGCCGGGGAGAGGTACTGGGCCGTAGTTGCATCTGCCCTTTTATCAAAGCGTGTCTGGGGCACTTGGAACAGCGCCATCCTCTCTTTGCGCAGGTTGACGCCATTGCCGCCGGTAGTATGTGTGACCAGATACGGCACTTGGCGGATATCTGGCGCAGCAGGTTTCACAAACCGGCCTATGTGTTTTTTCAGCCCCGGGGGCTGGAACAGAGAGCGTCCGGCTGGATTTACCGGCGTGAACTACGCTGGTTGTTCGCAGAATTAGCCGCATTTTGCGGCGGGGATACAAAGGAGCAGGAATTAAAAGAAATTATTGCGCGGTACAATCTCATCAACTGGTATCTCTCGGTGTTGCATGAACTGAGAGCGGAAGACGTACCCCCGATTACCGGCAAAGAGTGGCTGGCCGTTGTACGGGCGGGCTTTATGCTGGCAAGCGGGGATTACCTTTGCCTGCTGCGGTCCTTAATTGAGGACATAGCCCGGGGAAAAGGCCGTTGCCGGGGGACTGCCGTGCGGATTATGCTGGCGGGGGGCATGCTGGCCCAGGGAGATGACCGGCTTGTGCAGACCGTGGAAGAAGGCGGCGCCATGGTCGTGACTGATGCCCTTTGTACCGGTACCCGGGTTATGGGGAGCAAAATTGCGGTGCAGGGGAACCTTTTAGATAATATTATTGACGCCCACCGGGGCAAGACGCCGTGTATTCATGCCCGGCCCAATGACGGGTTATATGCATATATCGACCGGCAACTGAAACAATTCCGGGTGGACGGCGTGATCTATCACGGATTGAAGTTTTGCGAGGGCTGGGGCAGTGAGTGGGTGCGCATGCAGCAATTTCTAAAAGGGCGGGGGGTACCAAATATCGTGCTTGATACGGACTATGGGGCGATAGATGCGGGGCAGTTGGCGACGAGAATCGGTGCTTTTCTGGAAATGCTGCGGGCGCAAAAAGAAGGGATGTATGATGGGGTTTTATGAGCTGATGACGTATCTGGAACCGCGGGCCCGGCGCATCAATGCGCAACAGGCGGAAAGTCTCTATGCTTCTTTGCCACGGGTTGTCCGCTGGGGGTTGAAAAATTTGTATCCCTATATTGCGCCGCCGAGTGTGATTGCTGAGCGGGGGTTTCGCGCGCCGCCGGGCATGTATTTTGATAATTCATTGGCGGCGGCCCGCCTGCGCAGCCTGGCGCTGTGGCAGATTGAGCGGCTTTGGGAAGCGAAGAGGCAGGGCTGTAAGATCATTGGGCTGGCGCAGGATGCGGGCCAGTTATTACCCTTTTTCCTGGCGGGAAAAAAGCTGGCCTGGTTTTCTTTTGATACGCTGGGCGCTCTTTATGCCGCTACTTCCCGCGAGCGAACCGCCTTTCAGGCGGCGGAACAGGCCGGCGTACGCCGGGAGAGCTGTCCGGTGATCAAAGCCTGTGTCGGCTTGCTGCATACGGGGCGGATTCCCACCCCGGATTTGATCGTTGCCCAGACGGGCAGTTCCTGTGATGATCATGCAGTGCAGATGCAATTAAAGGCTTGGCTGGGCTACCCGGTTTACTGGCTGGAGCTGCCTTACCGGCGCAGTTGGCAGCCGTATTTCTCGGATGAAAAAGCCTATGCAAAAGATAACCGGGATTGCCAGCGGCATGCGCGGGTTTTCTATCAGGCCCAGCTGCGAAACCTGCAAAGCCGGTTGGAGGAGATCTGCGGAGCAAAATATACGGCGGAAGACCTGCAAGGCGCGCTGCGGAAAATTAACCGGTTTCGTCAGACGCTGCGCCGCCTGTTTCATCGTATTTCCGTGGCGAAGTTTTGCCCGTGGCCGGCTGTCGATCAGTTGCTGCTTCACGTAGCGGCCATGGATGGTTACGGTGATTTCGAGGAAACGCAGGCTATTGCCGATTACCTGGAGCGGGTCATTGCCCACCGGGAGCGCAGGGGTATGGGCGTGCTGCCGGGGGAGTTACCAAGTACGCCGCATATCCTCTGGATGCTGCCCGTTTTGGATATGAACCTCCCCGGCGTTCTGGAAAATGCCGGAGCGCGGGTTACAGGCTGGGAAATGCCCCATTTGGCTGCGTATGATTATGACACGGAAATTGCCCCGCTTGCGGCAATGAGTACGGATTACCTGCGTTTTACCTTGTTGGGGGATTGCCGGCTGCGGCTGAAATGGCTCGCGGATTTTCTTGCCCGTTACCGGGTGGACGGCATTATTTACAGTGCGTTATGGTCGTGTACGCAAATGCCTTTACAGGCAGGTATTGTAAAAGATTTTCTCAGGAATTATAATATTCCCATGTTGATATTGGATTGCGGCAGTCCGGGTGGGCTCGGATCCGGGCAAATGCGTACCCGGATTGAAGCCTTTGCGGAGAATTTGCGTGGTTAAAAAGGCGTGTCCGCATATGCGGAGGTTGACCGGCATTTGCCGTTCCTTTGTTCCCGTTTGAGAAAGCATGTCCTTGGGGAAGGGAATTCCTCCGCTCTGGACGGACTCCAACGCCGTTACCGCAAGCAGGGCTTGCGGTAGGATAAAGGGGCCCGTGATGTTGACTTCCGGAAAGAAGGGTGATATGTTGAGTGATGTACTTATTACGCTGACAAGCCGGCAGGTTGACGCGACAGGCGATGTTGGTGAAATGTCCTTCGACACGCTGGGCAAGAGTAGTGAAAAAGCGGGCCGTCATTATATTACATATAAAGAAAGCGCCCTGACAGGCATGGAGGGTACGACAACCCTCTTAAAAATAGAACCCGGGCGGGTTTCCGTTGTTCGCACCGGCAGCATTGAGGCAAAACAGGTTTTTGTCGCGGGGGAAAAATATGCTTTTCCTTATATCACTGCCTTCGGCACCTTTGAAATGGTTGTTATCCCGTGGGTGGTGGAAGCCTGCCTGCAGGAAGGAGAAGGGCGGATAAACCTGGAATATGATTTGGAGATAGACGGCAGGCCAGTCAGCCGGAACAGTTTGGCCATCACAGTGAAAAGAAGGGACTAATCCCTAGCCCCTATATATAAGGAGGATTTTTCCATGGACATGAAAGAGATATTGAGCAAAACCATCGAACAGGCGGTGGCCCAAGCGGTGAAGGTCGGGGCGTTCTCTGTTGAGGCCGTGCCGGATTTTACGCTGGAGGTGCCTCCGCAGAAGGAATTCGGCGATTACGCGGCAAATGTGGCCATGGTTTTAAGCAGACAGGCGAAAAAACCGCCCAGGGTGGTTGCGGACGCAATATTGCAAAACATGGGGAAACCGGAGTGGCTGGAACGGGCCGAAATTGCCGGCCCGGGCTTTCTCAACTTTTATCTGAAAGCGACCTGGTTATATGATGCTTTGGCCCAGGTGCTCGAGGCCGGCAGCAATTACGGACGGTCGGATATCGGTAACGGGGCAAGAGTGCAGGTGGAGTTTGTCAGTGCCAATCCTACCGGTCCCCTGCATGTCGGCCATGGCCGGGGAGCGGCCGTGGGCAGCGTGCTTTCTAATATTATGGCGGCAGCGGGTTTTGCGGTGACCAAGGAATTTTATATCAACGATGCGGGTAATCAAATGGATTGCCTCACCGACTCCGTCATTGCCCGTTATTTGCAGGCTCTGGCCGCCGGGGGAGAAAAAGCGGGCACGATTGAGTTTCCGGAAAACGGCTATCATGGCCGTGATATTATCGAACTGGCGGAGGATATTCTGGCAAATCATATCTCCGGCGAGGAATTTTTGACCCGCGGCGGCAGTTTTGACCCGGCGGCCATACCGGCGGAACTCTATGACGCGTTTAAGGAGTTGGCCCAGCAGGAAAAGCTGGCCCGCATTAAAAAGGATCTTGCTGATTTCGGCGTTACTTTCGATGTATGGTTCAGTGAGAAGACGTTGCATGAGGGCGGCGCGGTGCTTGGGGCGGCCCGGGAATTGCAGAGCAAGGGATACATATACGAAAAGGACGGGGCGCTGTGGCTGAAGTCCACTGATTTTGGCGATGATAAAGACCGGGTGGTAATCCGTGAAAACGGTGTACCCACCTATTTGGCGGCGGATATTGCCTATCACCGGGATAAGTTTCACCGGGGCTTTAAGCAGGTCATCAACCTGTGGGGGGCGGATCACCATGGGTATATCGCCAGAATGAAAGCGGCTGTGGGCGCACTGGGTTTCGACCCCGACCGGTTGGAAGTGATTATTTTGCAAATGGTCAGCCTTTACCAAAACGGCGAGCAGGTGAAAATGTCGAAACGTACGGGACAAGGAGTC
The DNA here is from genome assembly GCA_002411145.1 of Firmicutes bacterium UBA5324. Classification (GTDB taxonomy): domain Bacteria; phylum Bacillota; class Negativicutes; order UBA11029; family UBA11029; genus UBA11029. The sequence continues at coordinate 6,751 of DHRA01000025.1, forward strand.
ACGCTTAGTGAATTAATCGAGGAAGTCGGGCGTGATGCCGCGCGGTTTTTCTTTATCATGCGGAGCACGGACAGCCAACTGGATTTTGACCTCGATCTGGCTAAGTCGCAGACCAGTGATAATCCTGTGTATTATATTCAGTACGCGCATGCGCGCATTTGCAGCATTTTCCGGCAGGCCAAAGAGGCGGGCGTGGTAATGCCGGCGGTGCGGGACACTGATTTAACGGTACTGGCCCTGCCGGTAGAAACGGAGCTTATTAAAAAAATCCTTTCGTTTAAAGAAGAGACGGAGTTAGCTGCGCTGCGCCGTGAGCCGCATCGTATGGCCCGCTACGCCCATGAACTTGCGGCGCTTTTTCATTCCTTCTATAATCATTGCCGGGTGATGACCGATGATCCGGCGGTGCAAAAAGCCCGGATTATACTGGTGCTTGCCACCCAAATCGTACTCCGGAATGTGTTGGGTATTTTGGGTGTCGATGCACCGGAGAAAATGTAGAAGTGCAGGGAATAGGGAATAGAAAATGGGCTTTGCCCATTTTTTTATTTTATGGGGCCGGCGAAGCCGGCCATTTATCCTACTCCCCACTCCCCTGCTTTTTACGCCTATTCCCGAATTTTTGCCCTTTTTTCCTCCTAAATGGAGGAATTTGCTATATTGTGGTGAATAGACGAAAAATAAACATTTGGCAAATGTTAGATAGGAGGCATCAACTATGCAGCAAGGCGGAGATGAACTGGCGAGAATGAGCGAAGCGGATCTGGCATATCAGGTGCTGAAGCAAAACGGACAGCCAAAATACTACAAGGACTTAATTGTTGATGTACTGACTACAAAGGGGAGAGGTGTGACGGACCCCCAGGGCACATTAATTTCCGGTGTCTACACGCAAATTACCATGGACAGCAGGTTTGTGCATTTGGGAAAGGGTATCTGGGGATTGGCCGAGTGGTATCCGCAGCGGGGAATACCCCGTCTGGTGGAAGTCTCTTCTGATGTAAAAGGGAAATCCTCCCTGGAGCGGGACAGGGCGTTACTGGCGGAGATTCAGGATACTTACGGGCGTGAGCAGGACGGCTACAGTTTTCCGGAAAAGTTTGAAGAGACGGATTGACCTACGGCGCATAAAAGTATAAAATTAGGGACGTGATTTATACTAGTATTAGCGCAACGGCTTAACCAGGAGGTAATTATGGCTAAATTTATATTTGTAACAGGGGGGGTAGTCTCTTCGCTCGGGAAGGGTATAACTGCGGCCTCATTAGGGCGTTTGTTAAAAAGCCGGGGATTGAAGGTAACGGTGTTGAAGCTTGATCCCTATATTAATGTGGACCCGGGCACCATGAGCCCTTATCAGCATGGTGAGGTATTCGTAACGGAAGATGGCGGAGAAACTGATCTGGATCTTGGACACTATGAACGTTTTATTGATATTAATCTCAGTAAATCGAACAATGTTACTACCGGAAAGATTTACGGTTCGGTGATAAATAAGGAACGCAAAGGCGATTACCTTGGCAGTACGGTGCAGGTTATCCCGCATATTACCAACGAAATTAAAGAGCGGATTTATCGCGTGCCGAAGGAAGACAATGCGGACATTGTCATTACCGAGATTGGCGGCACGGTTGGCGATATTGAAAGTTTACCTTTTCTGGAAGCCATTCGTCAGGTAAGAACAGACATCGGACGCCAGGACGTATTATACATACATGTCACGCTTGTGCCCTATATTTCCGCGGCGGGGGAATTGAAAACAAAACCCACCCAGCACAGCGTGAAGGAATTACGCAGCCTGGGTATTCATCCCAATGTAATCGTGTGCCGTACGGAAAAGCCTCTCTCCAAAGAGATGAGGGATAAACTGGCGCTCTTTTGCGATGTGGATGTCAATGCGGTCATTCAGTGTTTGGACGCGCAGTCCATTTATCAGGTGCCCCTCGTACTGGCCGCTGAGGGTTTGGACGACATTGTGCTGCAGCGGTTGAACCTCCAGGCTCCGGAACCGGATTTGCGGGCATGGGAACAGATGGTGGACAAGGTAATTAACCCCGGCAACAGGGTGAAAATTGCCTTGGTGGGCAAATATGTAGAATTGCACGACGCCTATATGAGCGTGGCGGAATCCTTACGCCATGCGGGTATTGCCCATGATGCGAAAATTGATATTGACTGGGTTAACTCCGAGGAACTGGAAGGGCAGGATGTGGCCCAAAGACTGGCCGGTGTTGACGGCGTGCTGGTGCCCGGAGGATTTGGCGACCGGGGTGTGGAGGGCAAGATAAAGGCGATTACCTTCGCACGGGAAAACAAAATTCCGTTTTTTGGGCTTTGCCTGGGCATGCAATGCGCGGTGATTGAATTTGCCCGTAATGTATGTGGCATGAAAGGTGCGCATAGTACGGAGTTCTATCCTGACACCCCGTATCCGGTAATTGATTTAATGCCGGAACAGTTGACAGTGGAAGACAAAGGCGGCACCATGCGCCTGGGCGTGTATCCCTGCAAAGTTACGGAAGGGACAAAAACCTGGCAGGCTTATCAGGACGAGATTGTCTACGAGCGGCATCGTCACCGCTTTGAATATAATAACCAATTCCGTGAGCAGTTAAGCGAAGCGGGGTTGCAGATCGGCGGCGCGTCACCCAACGGGCGATTGGTAGAAATTGTGGAGATAAGTGAACATCCCTGGTTTATCGGCACACAATTCCATCCGGAATTTAAATCCCGTCCCACCAACCCGCATCCTTTATTCAGAGATTTTATCGGAGCAGCTTTGGCTTATGCCAAAAGCAAATAGCAAGAAAACAGAGACTGTTGGTGCGAACCGGCAGTCTCTTTTAGCATAATCAATCAGGCATTCAGAATTCATAGTCAAGGATAATATACTAATCCCAGACTTATTGTTTTTGGGGGTTTTTCATTTTGACTCCTGACTTCTGACTCCTGAATACTAAAAAATAAAGGCAGGTGGCATGTTTTGCGAAAGGTTATTGTGGGGGTACTGCTGGCTGTATGTTTGGCCGCGTTCATCTATGGTATTACAAGGAATACGAAAAACGAAGCCCATCAATATTCTTCCGGGGGGAAAGTCGGGGTTATTTATCTGGAAGGCCCCATCGTCGGCGGAAGGGGCTCAGGCGGGCTGTGGGGAGACCCGGTGGGGACCGATGCCCTCATCCGGCATATTCGGAAAGCCCGGGAGGATAGCGACGTCAAGGCCGTCGTATTACGCATGAATACGCCGGGCGGCAGCGCCGCGGCTTCCCAGGAAGTCGCGGCGGAAATCGAACGGTTGCAAAAGGCGGGAAAAGTGGTTGTGACCTCCATGGGAGATGTGGCGGCGTCCGGCGGATACTGGATTGCGGCCGGTACGGACCGTATCGTCGCTAATCCTGCTACGACAACGGGCAGTATCGGGGTAATTTGGTCTGTAACCAATATGCAGGAACTATTCCGTAAAGTTGGTGTGGCACAGGATACGATCAAGAGCGGTCCCTATAAAGATATCGGCTCACCGGCCCGACCCATGACGCCTGAGGAAAAGGCGCTGCTGCAGGGCATGATTGATGATATTTACGGGCAATTTGTCGCCGTAGTGGCTAAGGGCCGGAAGATGGATGAACAAAAAGTGCGCAGCCTGGCCGACGGGCGGATTTATACGGGGCGTCAGGCTAAGGAACTGGGCCTGGTGGATGAATTGGGCGATATGTATGATGCCATAAGTATGGCGGCGGAAATGGCGGGCCTGAATAAGGAGCACCCGGTGATTAAGGAATACGGGCGTACAAGTCCTCTGGAGAGACTCCTCGGTGATCAACGGACAGGGACGCAACTGGGAAAGCTGAACTGGTCCGCTGTGCTGCCGGAAATTTTACCTGACATCATATATTAGGGGAAATGCTGGGGCTAAATTGCAAAGGAGGCTTTGTAATGGGAGAGATGCTTGAACGGATATATGGTATTTTATTTCAACCGGTCGGGACGCTGCGGGATATTTGCCAGACCCGGCCGCTGAAACAGGCGGTTTTGGTTATCGTCGTGGCGGCGGTGTTTACGACGTGGACGGGGTATTTTGCGGCGTTGCCCAATAGCATTTTTGTAATTGCGGCGATGGCGGTCACTCTGGCGGTATGGTTCGTGGGCAGTGCCATAACGCATCTTGTGGCGGAGTTAATGGCGGGAAAGGGCCAGGCTGCGGGATTGTTGGCGGCAAACGGATATGTACAGGTGCTGCGCATTTTTTCGGTGCCGGTAGTTGTGTTGTCATCCCTGGCGCCTGCACCCCTTAAGGTGGGCATATTATTGTTAGGCAGTACCGGCCTTTTTGTCTGGGAAGTGGTGCTGACGGTGATTGCGATCCGTGAGAACTATGGCTTTTCCAACAAGAAGGCCTGCTTAACGCTGGTGGTGCCTTATCTCGCTGTTTTCCTGGTTTCGTGCGCCTTTGCGGCGGTGATCGCCAAAGTATTTTTGCAAAGCATGGCCCAAAGGGGGCTGGGCGGGATCATGCCCTAGCCGCGCGACTTGGCCGTATTAGCTTCGGAGGTGCTCTAGATGCGAAAAGGTTTGCTCTTTTTTTTGATTTTACTGGCCGGTGCGGGCATTGCCTGTTTCGCCGCGGCCGACAAAGGGCCGGAGACTGCTCCCGAAGGTAGATCTCCGGCGGAACAGGAACTTATTGTCAACGGGACATTCACGGACGGTATCCGGGGCTGGCAGCTGGACAGCAGCGGCGCCAAGCCAAATTTTCAAATCATAAATATTAACGGCGTGCCCGGACAGGTGCTGGCTCTCACGGCGGAAAACCGGGGGGTTGCCCGTTTATCCCAGCAGGTAAAGACACCGACGCCTTTTGTCCGCGTACGCTTTAAGGCGAATTTCCTGTCCACCCAGGGCAACGGATATGTCAGCGTGGCGGCCCTGGGCGACGACAATCAGCCCTTGGCCCGCTTCGGCTGGGTGGTAACCGGTGAACTGCCGCCGGCGGCCGGCAACGAGAAGTGGGAAGACCGGCGTGAACCGTTGAATACACTGGGAAAATGGCTGGAAGAGGACTTTCTGTTGGGGGAGCGGCTGCAAGCGGAGTTTCCCCAGCTTGATTACCGGCAAATCCGGGGTTATCAAGTGGACTTGGTAGTGTCCGGCGGCCAGCACGGGGTATTGGCTGATGTGCATTTGCTTGCCCGGCAACGGGCCGGGCTGGGGCTGGAGGTCATGCAGGATCAGGCAGGCCGGACTTTAAATGAAGATTTTACGATTACCACCAAGATTGGTAACACAGGCGAAAACGTCCAGCAAGCGGTCACGGTGCGGGCGGTTGAGCCCGTCGGCTGGGGTTTGGTCGTGCGGGAACCGGTGCAAACCATCGAGACAATCGCCCCGGGGGAAACGAAAGTATTAAATTGGACCGTGCGGGCGCAGCGTCCCTCCACGGTAAATTTCGGAAGACCCTGGGAAATGCTGTTCCAGATAGAGGGTGGGACCCAGCAGGCGAAGGCGGTCGTGGCGGTGGAGGACCCCGCGCCGGGGAAAATCTATTACGTGCTGACGGATGACCTGGAGCCCATGGACGGGGCCGGCTATGCCGAAGCATACGGCAATCAGAATGCCTGGCTGGATCCCGAGGAATTTAAAGTTCAACTGGTAGAGAAAGCGGAGCGGTTGAACGCCATTGCGCAGTCCCATGGCGCGAAGTGGTCCCATTATATTGCCTGGCCGGCCATAACCGGTGCCGAGTGGGCCGCCGCGCAATCAAAAACAGGGGCCTGGCCCGCGGTAATCGACGCAATTAAAGATTCGGTGCGGACCCAAGCGGCCCAGGGACATGAATACGCCATTCATATGCATAGCGATTATGATCCGCGTTTTCCGGACACCATCCTGCGGTATGATACCGGTACCGACGGTTTTTGGGCAAACCATCGCCGGCATGGCTGGGCACATAACCTTCCCGCGCTGGGCACACCGGAAGAAGTGGCTACCCGTACCGGTTCTTTATATTATTATCAGGCCCGGCTGACAGAACTGCTGCGGGGTTCCGGACAGGGCCAAACGGTTGCCGCCCGCCTGGGCTCCTTTGACTTCGGGGATGTACCGCCGGAAGAGGCCAAATCAATGGAAGCCTACCGGCGCGCAGGTTTAATGGCCGGCAGTGACGCCGATGGCAACAAGGGCGGCATGACCGCGGCGGACTTTACTAAAAGCCTGTACTTCACCAGGGACGACGATATCAATACGCCCGCCGATGATTTGCAAAAAATCGGTATATTGCAGTTCAAACCCAATCCGCAAAAACATCTCGCTTTTGACAGCGATGACGCGGATCAATTAAATGGGAAAGTAGCGGCGGGCATTGCCGCCTTTACCCGGCAGGGCAAAACCGCGCCGGGCGTTCACGCCATCGTGGGGTTTACCCACGCCATGTTTGTGATGGGCGAGGGAGACTGGCGAAGCCTGCAGGGCGGACAATTTTCCCAAATCGAACGGCATCTGGCTTTTGTCCAGGAGAATTTTGTGCAAACGGGCCTGCTGCAATTTGCCACCTCATCGGAATTGGCGAAAGCTTACTGGGATTATTATACGCCCGTGCTGACGGCGGTTTACGGGCCGGAACGGCAGGAGGGGAGAGGAACCTTTGTTTATCCCCTGCAATTGCTGGGCGCGCAAATACCGGTTGATGCGGCGCATACACACCGGGTCACCATGAAATATCCCTTGTATTTGCGGGCTGGAGCCTATAAAATTGAGGTGCGTAAAAACGGGCGGACGATTATGAAAACCTGGGGGGTACCCACACCCTTTAACGATATTGTGTTTGATGTGGACGACCGGGCAGCCGCCTATACACTGCATATCTACGCGGACGAAACCACCGGCAAAGTGGTCAGGGCGCTCCGCTGGCTGCGTCAGAAAATAAAGTTTTTTTAAAGAAATAACTTTTCTGCCATTCTCTGGAAAGGAATTTGTTGCCCGGGTGACGAATTACCAATAAAACTTTTCAACTTTTCAGACAGTGAGGCATGGGAGGAATTTCTTATGAACGGGAATATTACGATCATGGTGATTGACGATCAGCCGGGTATTCGACGCCTGCTTGCGGAAGTTCTGCAAGAGGACGGCTATAACGTTGCCATCGCAGCAAACGGATATGACGCCCTACATAAAGTAAAGGAAATCACCCCGCAACTTATACTCATGGATATGAAAATGCCCGGGATGGATGGTTTGGAAACATTCCGGGAACTGAAAAAAGCAGGTAAAGCGGAACGGGTAATTATGATGACGGCCTATGGTGAATTGGAGCTTGTCAAGGAGGCTCTGAACCTGGGGGCGTACAAATATATTACCAAACCCTTTGATATCAACGTGATCAAAAAAATTGTGGCAGAGGCGGTAAATGCCGAGCAATGTGACTCATTAAAGATTGGCTAGCGCGGACAAAACGGAGCTAAGTTACGGGGAGGGCGGAAGAACCTGCTTTTCCTCCTTTTCCGTATGCTATTAGGGATGTCCCCGGAATTTGAATCAGGGCTGCAAACCCTTCAGCTATTTTCAAGGACAATGTATATTAGAGTACCGGTTAGGCAAAAAATAAAGGGGCTTACAGCAGATCCGTTCAGTAATATTTGGCTTTAGGGGAAGGATTTTGCTCTGGAGTGAAGAATTCTAGGGTAAAGGATAAGGGGGGACTCCATAATGCTCGTCACTGCCAATACGACACTGGCTTTGTTTTGTTCACATTGCGGGAAATTGACCTATCATGATATTTCCATCTTTCAATTTTCCGGCAACAACAGTGTCAGCATTTATTGTGAATGCGGTGAAATAAAAGCGACAGTGATTTCTAAGAGGCATAGGCAGTATCTGCTTCATATAGATTGTGTCGTTTGTGAGATTAAACATATCATTCCCTTTTCCGCAGACCAGTTTTGGGCTGATGAAGTGACGCGCATTAATTGTTCCGACGTTACTTTGGAGCTTGGGTTCCTTGGTCCGCGGGAGTTGGTGGAAGAGGCGGTAAATAAATGCCATCACGAATTACAGGATATCATTCGTGAATTAGGCTTTGACGACTACTTTGTCAACCCCGAGATTATGTATGAGGTATTAAATGCAATCCATGACATCGCCGAAAAAGGCGGGCTGTATTGCCAGTGCGGCGCTACCCAGATTGGTGTGGACATCCTGCCCGAAGAACTTGAATTAACATGCAATGCCTGCCACGGTGTGCTGCACATTCCCGCAAGGACAGAGGGGGATTTGCTCGCCCTCCGCAACGCGGGCAGTATTGAAGTGCCGGAAAAACGTCGGCGCCGGAAGAAATAATCTGCATTGAAGAACCTGTTTTCTAGCAGAGAGGAGGGTCATTATGCGGTTTTTTCTTGACACTGCGAATATAGCCGAACTCATGGCGGCGGAAAAACTCGGGATCATGGCCGGAGTCACGACTAACCCGTCATTAATAGCCGCCGAGGGAAGGAACATAAAAGAGGTAATCCAGGAAATATGCCAGATAACCGCAGGACCGGTTAGTGCTGAAGTTATCGCAGCCGATGCGGAAGGCATGATTGAGGAAGCCCGTGAACTCGCGGCGATTGCGGCCAATGTGGTCGTGAAAATTCCCATGACTGCCGAAGGGTTACAGGCTGTGCACGTATTGGCGGAGGAAAGTATCCAGTCCAACGTTACGCTCGTTTTTTCGGCCAACCAGGCGCTGTTGGCCGCTCAGGCCGGAGCGGCTTATGTGAGTCCTTTTGCCGGCCGGTTGGATGACATCGGCTACGATGGTATCGCCTTGGTGCGTCAGATTGTGGATATATTTGAATTGCATGGTATTCTGACGGAAGTAATCGCGGCCAGTATTCGTCATCCCCTGCATGTGACACAGGCTGCGGAGGCGGGAGCGCATATTGCTACGGTACCGTATAAGGTGCTCCGGCAAATGATAAATCATCCGCTGACGACCAGCGGAATCGAAAAATTCATGGCCGACTGGGCGAAAGCAAATAAAACTTAAACATTGAGGAATAGGGAATAGGGGGTAGGGGCACAGGGAAAGGCGAAGGCCTGCCCTTTGCCCCCCACTCCCTACTCCCTTTATTAAAGGGAGTGGAAATTAGTGGAACGGGAATTGGCTTTAGAGTTTGTGCGTGTGACGGAGGCTGCGGCCATTCAAGCCGCACGCTGGATGGGGAAGGGCGATAAGAATGCTGCCGATGGCGCCGCCGTTGAAGCCATGCGCGCGGCCTTCAATACAGTAAACATTGACGGTATCGTGGTCATCGGCGAGGGAGAAATGGACGAAGCGCCCATGCTATATATTGGTGAACGTGTGGGTGCCGGCGGCGGCGATTTGGTGGATATAGCCGTCGATCCCCTGGAGGGTACCAATCTGGTGGCTAAAGGGCTGCCGAATTCCATTGCCGTCATGGCCATCGCGGAGCGCGGCACTTTATTGCACGCCCCCGATATGTATATGGATAAAATTGCTGTAGGACCCATGGCCAAAGGCAAGATTGATATTACGAAACCCCCGCGGGAAAATGTGTATAATGTGGCCGAAGCGCTGGGGCGTATCCCGGAAGAGATTACAGTCGTAATCTTAGACCGGCCCCGTCATGAAAAAATAATCCAGGACGTACGCACTACCGGCGCCAGGGTAAAGCTGATCAGTGACGGTGATGTCTCGCCGGCTATCTCCGCGGCCATCGAGGGGACCGGCGTCCATATGTTATTGGGTATCGGCGGCGCGCCGGAGGGGGTTATCGCCGCGGCGGCGCTTAAATGTCTGGGTGGTGACATGCAAGGACGTTTATATCCTGAGAGCGATGCGGAAATTAACCGGGCGAGATCAATGGGTATTGCTGATATTAACCGGGTTATGACCCTTGACGATATGGTAAGAACAGAAGACGTAATGTTCGCGGCGACAGCCATAACCGATGGAGATATGCTGCAGGGTGTGAGCTTTTTCCCCGGGGGAGCCCGTACACGCTCCATTGTCATGCGTTCCCGGACAGGGACGGTGCGTTTTGTGGACGCAGTGCACAAGCTGGATCGAAAACCCCTCTTTATCAGACGTTGTTAGCCGTGTATAATGGAGAAAGAAATTCTGGCATCCATTAGGCGGAGGGAAAATGCTGCGACGGATTAAACGATATTTGCGGTACGAATACTTACTGTTTATGCGCCTGCGGGGAAACCCGCTCCAAATTGCCAGGGGATTCGCAGTGGGGGCTTCCATTAATTTTCTCCCCACCCTTGGCGCAGGCATATTTCTCGCTTATTTTCTGGCGGGCTTGTTGCGGACAAACCGGACGGCAACCATCATGAGTACATTGGCTGTAAAGCCGGCTTTTCCCCTGCTTTACGCATTAAATATTGTGGTAGGTGATTTTTTGCTGGGATATGAGGATGAGGGACTGTGGGCATTGGCGAGACGTTCCTTTGATTGGCAGATGATTGTCCACACGGGAGTAAGCTTTTTGCTGGGGAGCATGGTCAATACATTGCTTTTTGGCTTGGTAAATTACTATCTGGTTCTTTACGGGGTGAAAAAATACCGCGGCCGGCAACATGTTTAGAGTGCGCTTAGGCGCACTCTATTTTTTGCATATTTTGCCTCTTTTCTGGACATAGTAAGTAACGTATGGCCGATTATTCCAGAAAAAAATGGCAAATGAGGTGAAATATGTGATTCATAGATGGAGGAAATATCTGGGGTTTTTGTTGTGCTGCGTCATTGGTTCGGTATTGGGCGCCTTTTTGTGCGCGCAAGGCTTATGGCCGCTGCAGCCAAGGGTAGATCCCCAGGCTTTTGTATCCTCACCCGGGCCCGCTGTGCAGCAGGAAATGAGCCGGCCCGCGCCGGCCCGCCCTCTGGTCACCACGTATACAGTAAAAGAGGGGGATAATCTTTTTGATATTGCCAGGAAATACGGTATTGACACAGATACCCTCCGGGGCGGCAATCCCGAACTGGTTAACGAGGTCATTCACCCGGGCCAACAATTAAATATTTTGGCGGAAAAAGGGATTTTGCATACCGTTAAGCCTGAACAAACTATCTGGAGTATTGCCAGACAGTATGGAGCCGATTGGCAGAAAATAGTGGCTGACAATCCGGACTTGGATGCCGACGCTTTGCATCCGGGGGAGAAAGTGTTCGTGCGGGGCGCAACGCTCCATAACGAAAGGGAAGTATCACGGGGCACCGTGGAGCTGATTTTTGGCTGGCCGACGCCCGGTACGATTTCTTCAGCCTTTGGCTACCGGTGGGGGGCAATGCATACCGGTATTGACATTGCCGCCGATACGGGGCAAACGATCCGGGCCGCGCGGAGCGGCCGTGTTACCCATGCGGGCTGGCTGGGCGGCTATGGTCTGACGGTCATCGTGGATCACGGGCGGGGCTGGGAGACATTATACGGTCACGCCAGCAGTCTTTATGTCGGCGCAGGTGAGGTCGTACAAAGCGGGCAGCCTTTGGCCGCGACGGGAAGTACAGGCAACTCCACCGGACCGCACCTCCATTTTGAGGTGCGGAAGCAGGGTGTGCCCGTGAATCCCCTGCCGTTTTTACCGTAGAAAAACCAGAAGAATTGATAACCGCAGAGATGCAGAGGACGCAGAGGGGGTTAATAATAATTCCTCGCGTTTTTCTGCCTCTGCGGTTAGTTTTTGTGAAAGGTTTATTGTCTAGGGCATGAAGCAAGGTAGGGTGGGCAGTTTGCCCACGCGGGCGTAGGCGGTAATGCAGGAAGACGATTTGCACGGAATGTGCAAGGGATCGGTACGCGGATGCTTCTGCAGGGCCGGGGTGGCCCACCCTACGCTTGTTGGCGCATTTATTCTGTACGAATCCTCGGATCAGTGCTAAAATAAGCTGGACGAATTGAGTTTAACGTATATTAATGCGGGAAAGTTGCGGGGTTCGGGCCGGAACGAAAGGGAGAGAGTCCTACCCCCTCGCTGCGGGAGGGTTTATACTTGTATACGCTTTTGTATGCCGACAAGAAAGGTAACATCTTTGATGCGCCGGGCTTGCCCGCCTGGGGAAGAAGCGGTCGGGAGACCGTTATGCTGCAGGAGGCGGATCTGCAGGAGGCGGATCTGATTCCCCTGCCGGAAGGGTCGGATCTGATGTTTTTGCCCGGACGCAAGGCGTGGACGCAGCAAGGACGCTCGCCGGGCCTGGCAGTGGCGGCGGTTTTGCCTGCCGGTTATACCCGCACCTGGTTACCCGCTTTTACGCGGGGGAAGGATGCGCCTGTTTTACCCTTGTATGGGTATACGGCGGCGGCCTTGAAGGAGGACGGGATTTATGTTGCGGCGGTAAAGACCGATGAGGACGGCCGCTGGAATCCGCTGCGTTACAATACCAAACAATTGAAAAAGCTGGTACAGGATACGCTGCGGCGCCGGCCGGAGAACCGTGTATACCGGCAATTGGCCCATTGTTCATTGGCGTACCATTGCTGTACCGCGCAAAATATTTTCTACGGGCGCTGGGAAGCGGGCCTGCCCGTATCGCCGGTCTGTAATGCGCGTTGTTTCGGCTGTATATCCCTGCAGCCGGCGGAATGCTGTCCCGCGCCGCAGAGCCGGTTAGACTTTGTACCCTCGGTCAGCGAAATGACCGAGGTTATGCTTAATCACCTGGGTAATGCGCCGGAGTCCATTATTAGCTTCGGGCAGGGTTGTGAGGGTGAGCCCAGTCTCCAGGCCGGGCGGATTTCCCAAGCCATAAGAGAGGTACGGCGGCAAACGGCGCAGGGGGTTATTAATCTCAACACGAATGGGGGCTTTACCGCCGGCATCAGGGAAATTTGCGCGGCCGGGCTGGATAGTATCCGGGTGAGCCTGATCAGTGCCCGGGAAGAGGTATATAACGCGTATTACCGTCCGGTGGATTACACCCTGGGTGATGTGGTGCATTCCTTGCACACTGCGAAAGAACATGGCGTGTATGTTTCTTTAAATTTGCTTGTTTTTCCGGGCTTGACGGACCGGGAGGAGGAAGTTGCGGCTTTAGAGGATTTACTGGCGGCCACAGGGTTGGATATGATTCAAATGCGCAACTTAAATGCGGATCCCGATGAAATCCTGCGGCTTATGCCGCCGGCCCGGGGCAAGGCCATAGGGATCCGCGCATTTATGCAAAGACTGCAAGAGCGATTTCCGGAGCTGCAGCTTGGCAGCTACAGCAAGTTTTTGGGGAATAGGGGGTAGGGAGTGGGGAGTAGGGAATGGGGAGTAGGGAATGACGGCACCCTGCGGGTGCCATACGTAGGGTGGGCAATTCCTTGCCCACGCGGGCGTAGGACGTGTCGTAGAATCACGATTTACCTGAACGCGGCAAGTCTTGCGCAAAGCGTCCCCCACTCCCCATTCCCCATTCCCCACTCCCGGCCTTTTCCCCCACTTCCGCACAAAAAATTTGTGCCTGTTGTTGCATATAGGAGAGGGACTGTGCTATAATCAACTAGTATACATTTCGCAGTCAGTCTAATGTAAGTGAGGTGCAAGGGCGTGAAAGAGAAAATTCATCCGAAGTATAACGTGGTAAAAGTAACGTGCGGTTGCGGTAATTCCTTTGAAACCGGGTCCACGAAAACACAATTAAAGGTCGACATTTGCTCCAAGTGTCACCCTTTCTATACTGGTCAGCAACGTTTAGTTGATACCGGTGGTCGGATTGACAAATTCAACAAGAAATACGGCCGGAGTTAATGGGCAGCAGGGCAGCGATGCTCTGCTGTTTCTTTAGATATGGACAGGTGGGGCGTAGGGAAAGAAATGAGAAGGGAAGATAGAAGCGGGAATGGCGCAGCCAATTCCTACAAGAATCCCACCTCCAACCTCTCACCTCCCACTTCCCAAATGAAAGGAGTATGCCATGGAACCCAAAAAACCTATTGGGGGGCAGGCGGTTATAGAAGGGGTAATGATGCGCGGACCGGGCGGGATTGCCACGGCGGTGCGCCAGCCTAACCAGGAGATTACGGTCAAAAAGGACCAGATCCATTCGTTACAAGAACGGTGGCCGTTTTTGAAGCTGCCCATCCTGCGCGGAGTCGTTACCTTATTTGAATCATTGGTCTATGGCGTGAAAGCGCTGAATTTTTCCGCCCAGGCGGCGGGAGAAGAGGATGAACAGCTGACAAACAAGGAATTGGCCGTGACCATGGTTGTTGCCCTGGCGGCCGGCATTATCCTGTTCATTATCATTCCCACCGCGGCAGCCAAATTAGTGAAGGGCCTTACCACGGACCCTTTCTGGTTTAATTTAGCTGAGGGTTTTATCCGGATGGCGGTGTTTCTCCTGTATATATTCGCTATTTCGCGGATGTCCGATATTCAAAGGGTATTTCAGTATCACGGGGCGGAGCATAAAGTGATTCATGCCTACGAAGCCGATGAGCCGCTGACGGCGGACAATATTCGCAAATTCAGCCGGTTGCATCCGCGCTGCGGGACGAATTTCCTGCTCATCGTGATGTTGGTAAGTATTTTTGTATTTTCTTTTCTGGGGTGGCCTGTTTTATGGCTGCGGATTCTCTCGCGCATTGTGTTGATGCCGCTGATCGCGGGAGTCTCCTACGAGATAATCAGGGTGGCGGGGAAGCATAAGGGCGGGCTGGTGCATGCCTGTATTTTGCCCGGCCTGTGGCTGCAATACCTGACTACCCGGGAGCCCGACGACGATCAGATTGAAGTGGCGGTGCGGGCCTTACAGGAAGTTAAAGAAGAGAAGCGTGAGGTGTGAGGTTGGAAGTGAGAAGTAAAGAATCCATGCTCCCGCGGGGCGTCCTATTTTCCACATCTCAAACAGGGTTGGTGAAAACGCATGTTGGATAAATTACAGGCCATTGAAGATAAATATGAACAATTGGGTGAACTGCTAAGCGACCCTTCGATCATTGCTAATCAGTCCGAGTGGCAGAAACATGCGAAGGCGCATGCGAAGATAACTGATTTGGTAGCCAAGTTTCGGGAGTATAAAGAGGTCATGAAAGGCCTGGAGGATTCCCGGGAAATGCTGCGCGAAAAGCTGGATGCCGAGATGAAAGAACTCGTGCAGATGGAACTGGAAGAGTTGAAATCCAGGGAAGAGGAATTGCAGGAGGAATTGCGTATCCTGCTGCTGCCCAAAGACCCAAATGACGATAAAAACGTTATTGTGGAGATTCGGGGCGGGGCCGGCGGTGAAGAAGCGGCTTTATTTGCCGCAGATTTATTGCGCATGTATACCCGTTACGCGGAACGCCAAGGCTGGCGTACGGAAATTTTGGATGCGAGTCCCACGGATATCGGCGGCTTTAAGGAAGTCATTTTTCTGATTGAAGGAGACGGCGCCTTTAGTCGTTTGAAATATGAATCCGGTGTGCACCGCGTGCAGCGTGTTCCCGATACGGAAGCCAGCGGCAGAATTCACACCTCGACGGTTACGGTCGCCGTGCTGCCGGAAGCGGAAGAGGTGGATATCGAAATCAATCCCAATGATCTGAGAATTGATACCTACTGCGCCGGCGGCGCTGGCGGACAGCATGTGAACAAAACGGAGTCCGCGGTGCGGATCACGCATCTGCCTACCGGGATCGTGGTCCAGTGTCAGGATGAAAAGTCCCAGATCAAAAACCGCGATAAGGCCATGCGCGTATTGCGGGCCAGGGTGCTTGAACAGGCCCAGGCGGCGGCGCACGCCGAGATGGCCGATGCCCGGAAAAGCCAGGTTGGCACCGGAGACCGTAGTGAACGGATTCGGACGTATAATTTCCCGCAGGGCCGGGTTACCGACCATCGGGTGGGTATAACCTTACACAAATTGGACATGGTTTTAGAGGGAGATCTGGACGATATTATCAATGTGCTGATCAATACCGCCCAGGCCGAGAAACTGAAAGAGGCTGAATAGTTGTGCGTGAAGCGAAAGTATGGACGGTGGGCGGAGTGCTGCAATGGACGCAACGGTACCTGGCGGATAAAGGAATTGATAATCCCCGGCTCGATGCGGAAGTGCTGCTGGCCCATGTGATCAAAACCGACCGGCTTCACTTATATGTCGATTTTCATAAGCCTTTGCAGGCGGCGGAGTTGGAGCTTTATCGCGAGCTGATTAAACAGAGGGCCCGGCGGATTCCTGTTGCCTACATTACCGGTAACAAGGAATTCATGGGTCTTTCTTTTTTAGTTACTCCGGCCGTGCTGATTCCCAGACCGGACACGGAGATTCTTGTGGAAACCGTGATGCGCTACGCTAAAACGCAAAATGAGCCGCTAATTATTGATGTGGGCACCGGCAGCGGGGCCATAATTGTCAGTCTGCTGAAATTGTTGCCGGCCGCCCGGGGGATCGCCCTGGACATCTCCGCCCAGGCCCTGGCCGTAGCCGCGGAAAATGCCTGCCGGCAAGAGGTGCTGGTCCGGCTGGAATTTATGGAAGGCGATTTACTGCAGCCGGTACAAGGGCGGCAGGTAGATTTTATTGCCGCAAACCCGCCGTATATTCCCGCCGGCGATCTGGCCGGGCTGGAGCCGGAGGTGCGTAAAGAACCGCTCCTTGCGCTAAGCCCGGGGGCGGACGGACTACACTGTTACCGCCGGCTGGTCCGGGAGAGTTTACCCGTACTGCGGCCCCAGGGCCGGCTGATCTGTGAGGTGGGCATTGGACAGGCGGGTCCGGTGGCGCAGCTCATGCGGGAAACGCAAGGTTACGGGGATATCGAAATAATCAGGGACTATGGCGGCATCGAACGGGTCGTCGCCGGCAGAAGAAAGTAGAAGAAGATGGATTAACACAAAGAAACGAAGAAGCCAAGGGGGCAAACTATTCCTGTGCTTCTTGGCTTCTTTGTGTTAATTCCCGGTAAAGGAGGACTTCTCTTGGATACGCGAATGCTGAAAATCAACCCGGAAAAACCGGATATGGCCCTTATTGGAGCAGCGGCCGGCGTCCTGCGCGCCGGGGGTATCGTGGCTTTCCCCACCGAGACGGTCTACGGGCTGGGCGGTAACGGACTGGATGAGGCAGCCGTCGCCAGGATCTTCAAAGCGAAGGGACGACCGGCGGACAATCCGCTGATTCTGCATATTGCCACGCTGGAAGAATTGGGGCTGTTGGTGCGCGAGATTCCACCGGCGGCGCAGAAATTGAGCCGCGCTTTCTGGCCCGGGCCGCTGACCCTGGTGTTGCCGCGCAGTGAAAAGGTACCTGACATTGTTACCGGCGGGCTTGATACGGTAGCCGTGCGCATGCCCGATCATGTCATCGCCCAACTGCTGATTGCCAAAGCGGGAGTTCCCATTGCCGCACCCAGCGCCAACCTTTCCGGGCGGCCCAGTCCGACCGATGCGGCCGCTGTGTGGGCGGACATGCAAGGTAGGATAGACATGGTGGTGGACGGTGGACCAAGCGGCATCGGGGTGGAATCCACGGTTATCGACCTGACCGCCGCAAAACCTGTATTGCTGCGGCCCGGGGGTGTAACCCTTGAGGAATTGCGCGCCGCCTTGGGGGAAGTGTCTTTGTGCGGGAGCCTGACGGCGGAAACCGGGCAGCCAAAGTCGCCGGGCATGAAATATACCCATTACGCACCGCGGGCGCCGGTTATTGTGGTTGAAGGAAAACAACCGGCGGTAGCCCGCGTTTTAGAAGGGGAGATTAAGACATACCGGGCAAAGGGAAATTGTGTTGGACTCCTGGCTACCCGGCAGACGGCCCGCCGGATCCGGGCCGATGTGGTAAGGGAAATGGGAGACGCGGCGGATCTGTTTTCTGTGGCCTCCGGGCTGTTTTCCGCCTTACGCTCCTTTGACGATACGCCGGTGGACGTTATCCTGGCGGAAGGTGTTTCAGAGGAAGGCATTGGCTTGGCGATCATGAACCGTCTCCGCAAGGCCGCAGGCTATCGTCTGATCCATGCTGACAAGTGAACTTGTCTGGCTATGCCAGACTTCGGGGCTTCAGGTGGAGGCTCAGACGTTCAAACGAGACCTGATGATAATTCAGTGTATGTAATGGATTCTTATTTTTGCTATAATATATGTATAGAATAAGTGTTGTAAGCATATTTTGCTCGAGCGGGAGGTGTATGGAGTGGCAATGGATATACTGAAAGCGAAGGACAATGAGCATGTTGCACTGGCTGAACTAAAGAAACGTGTACAAGAGAAAACGGCAGTCGAGAAAGTTGTTGTTTTTGGTTCGGTAGCTCGCGGCGAGGCAACAGAAGACTCCGATCTGGATGTATTGATTCTTACGGAAGAGCCAATTTCCTATACGGAGGAAACTTTTATATTTGATATAACGTTCTTTGTTAACCTGGAGTATGATACCAACATTAGCGTAGTGGTTATTCCAAAGGAAAAATGGGAATCTCCTGTCTGGTCGCTGCTACCACTTCATCAGGCAATTGCCAGAGAGGGAATTGCCGTATGACCGCGGAAGGCAATGTGAAAGAGTTAGCGCGTTACTGGCTGAGCAAGTCGCTGGAGGCGGAAGAAGGTGCGATGTTGCTGTTTGAGCATCGGCAATGGCCGGCCTGCGTCAGTAGGCTGTATTATGCCTCATTTTATGCTATGAGTGCGCTTCTTGCGTTGCGGCAGTTAAGCTACGGAAAGCATTCCGCTGTTAGGGCCAGCTTGCATAGAGATTTTGTAAAAATGGATGTATTGCCTGTAGAGGCAGGCATGGTGTACAATCGGCTATTTGAATGGAGACAAAAGGCCGATTACGAAGCTTTTCTAGAAATGAATGAGCAAATGGCTGAAGATCTTTTAACACAAGCCAGGGATTTGCTTGAAGTGTTGCGCAAACACGCAGAGGCTGAGATTGGCTGATTTAGATTAAAGTTAAGACGTTTTATTGTGGCTAATATTTTCGTGATATTTCATGATGAAATATGTTGGTCATAATTTTGCAAAAAATTACAAACATGGAAGGGAAGTTACGATAGCTTACAGAATTTGAGACATAATTCACCTTATGTGGTGGATTATGTCTCTTGACTTAAATGGGATAATATTGCTAGCGAGCCGTGAAAAGCTTAAGAAGAGTGCATTCATTTCAGCATCGATAGCCTTAGTTGGTTATAGCGGATATGGAGTAAAATAAGAATGGGAAACAATGATTGTCATCGGTTGCATATCTATTTTTATTGAATTATATAATAATGGTGATTGCCCAGGAGGTGCTGTTTTTGAGAGAAACGATTGCCCACTATATAGCCAACTCCACCCGCAAGACGCTCAATATTAAAGATTTTATTCCTTATTATCGCTATAGCGATTTGGTGGACGAAATCAAATCGCTGGTTACTAAAGGAGTACTAATGCCACGCGGAAGGCTCAACGGATTGAAACAGTCACTATACCATTCATACACTATTCACCGTGCGCCGAACGAGCAGTTACTTATTGAGATCCGCAATCTACCGCCTTACCTGCAGAATCAGTATTATGTCCAGCACCCCAAAGCTTATCAAGAGGACAAGCCTTATATAGATAGGCTATGCGACTTTTATGAAAATAATAAAGACCTACTTTCGTTTCCAGCGACGCTTAACGAACGGGCCTATCAGTTGGTTGGTAATGAAAAGTGGTTGTTGCCTAAATTTGGCGGGTTGGCAGTACTTACTCGGCTTGGTATCGCGATTGAAAGTCTGAATGTGTTTGCTACGCCTGAACCCTTTCATTATGTGCAGTATAACCAGTCGATTCGGACTGTGCTGATTTCCGAAAATAAAGATGCATTTTATGACATAAAAAAACTGGCGAAGGGGCTACCGTTTCGCTTGTGGAATGTCACGATTGACCTGTTAGTCTGGGGAGAGGGAAGTCACATCGAAAATAGCTTTGAATTTATGATTGAGCTAAATGCGATGCCAGACTTAGAAGTATTTTACTGGGGGGACCTCGACTATACCGGCATAGGAATTTTTACCCGGCTCATTGAGAAATTCCCCCAGAGCCGGATCGTGCCCCATTGTCAATTATATAAGGAAATGCTTGACCGGACGCCTAACCCGCCCGAACAGACTACAGCAGTTCGAGAAAAGGATAAGGAGATTCAGATATTTTTATCCTTTTTTGATGAACTTCAGCGACACAATATACAATCGCTCTTACTGCGAAATCGTCGCGTGCCGCAAGAGTCGGTCCCTTTCCATATCATGAGTAGGTTGGTGATGGCGTGAACGATTATTTCAGTGATTTTGAAACACGAATACGAAACTTAGCGCCCCTACAATACCTAGCGACCCGGACGCAAGACTTTCAACGTTCCTATACATATCCTCTTTACCCGATGGCACTTGGCATGCTTATTCTGATCTATGAAGGTATGCTCATTAATGAACATCACTCGGCTCAATCGCTCGCGAACGAAATGCGCAAGCGCTGGACAGGCATTTTGGTTGCCAATAAGCAGGGCGATATCGATACAGTAGTGCAGGTATTATTGTTTTCAATCCTGCAAAACGATGGCATACCCTACGTCTATAGTGATATTATACCGACAACAGGAGCTACAGTCGAAGTCCCTGTTAAATTAATAGAAACCGCTGACTTTGATATTTCACAGTCGTACGCGACTTTTCGCTTAACCAGTCAGGGACTCGAACTACTTTATGCATCAAAAGAAATACCCGGTGAACTCCAGCTCACAATCGAACAGTTATACCTACGGCAGCAATATGAGGGGGGCCACTTTAATCAAGCCCTGCAGCACATCCAAAACATTTATCAAATCATCCGTTTACTTTCGCAGGATATCGACCAAACCAGTCGCGCTTTAATGGCCGATGCCTTTAGTGTACAGTTTGAAGATTTTGAACAGGTTATCCACCGCAAGACCGAGATCAACCAGCGCGAAAAAAAGGAGTTTATGCTACTTCATACCAAAGTCCGCCAAGATCGGAAAAGTGTGGAGGACCAGGAGATTCGCAACCAAAAAGATGACGATGCACTCCTAATGCTGCGACGCATCGAATCCAATCTACAGGGCTTAGTGAAAGAACATGTCCGACTGCTCAATAAGACGCAAGACCTCAACTCTCGGTTTTTAGAATCGCGGCGGCAACGCATCGCTCTGGCTTTACGGCGGCAGATTCACTACCGGAATGATATTCTGACGCCATGCATCGAAGAAAATCCACCCATTGAAATGGCCTATCACGGCATCTACTTTTTATTTCGGCAACGCCCCTCACACTTTAGCCCGCTCTGGTGTTTTCATAATCAACTGCCCAAAATCATACGAAGCGATGAAATCGAAACAGCAGATGATTATAGCCCTGACGAAGAAGCCGCTGAACGGCTAGCCGAACAGCGCAGATACGAAGCCAGCTTTTACCGGCACGCCCTTAGCCGATTTATCCGCAGGATGACGCCAGGCGAACCTCTATCCATCAGTCAATTTTTTACGCTCAGCGATAGTGAGCGGCGCAAATATGAAAACAGTTTCCATTTTTTCTTTATTTTCATTCAGCTTTACCGGATCGGGGTACTTGATCTAAGCAAGTTGACGAAAGAGGATTTGATTTATAGTGAAAATGAGCCGATTGATATTACCCAAATTATTGCCCGCCACCGGGTTGATCACCCGGAATCTTATCCAGGACGCTATATTGTGGTGAGCGGCAACGGCAAGACTTATGTGACAAGCGGCGGTGCAAGCATAACTGACTTTGCTCTCCATATCGTTGATTCGATTGAGGAGGTGGCGCTTGATGTATACACAGGATGATATTAAGGCGGCGGTGCAAGCTTTTTATCGCCTATTAGATATAGGCGAACTAACTGCCAAAGATCCGCTATTGCCCGCTTTGCGTTGCCCGGAAATTCAAGAAGTATTGAGTATCCTGGCGGACGAGGCCGCCATGACGGTACTATATAATCTGCCTACGGCGGCATATCTGTTGCCCCGGGAACCATTCAGCATATTCAGCTATCGCAATGAAGAGCTTGTGAAGATTTTTGGCGGCACGCCAAACAACGATAAACTCTATACTTGCTACGTTATCATCATGATCTTCCTGGCTGAGTTTTACTCGTCCAACAACTATACTGCCCAGAGCCGTGACTTTATTTCCTTCCGCGACTTTTTCAGTTTAGTCAATGATACCATGGATGCCATGCTGGCCCGGCCGGAAATTGACGAAGTTTCGCAGTCGGTTAACATCCGCTTTAGCGACGGTGCTAAGTACTGGACAAGCCTGAATTCCTTTGATCCGCGAGCCAACCGACAGGTCGGCGGACAGCGGAGCGACCAGGTCTCGTATATGGAAAAGGTCTTAGGCATTCTGCAGAATCATAAATTTATTACGGTCGACAACCTGCAACGAAAAGAACTCTCCGATAACTCGATTATTTACGTGACACCGAAACTAACCGCCTTTATGATCGGTTACTACGGTAATGAGGAGCGTAAAAAGCAGCTTCTCAAGTATATTCGTGAAGGAGTTATGCCTGATGCCATGCCTCAATAGGGTGCGCTACGTCAACTTCCGGTATGGACAAAACGGGTCTATGGTGATGCGGGACAAAAGCTTTGATCTGGCAGGGGAAAGTACCCTGTTTAACTTAGTGAACTCCGGCGGAAAAACATCCCTTATCCATATGATGGCGCAAGCAGTTATCCCGAACGCCAGCTTTGATAAACGGAAACTGGATCTTTATTTTCAGGGCGAACCACACACTACCCACGTTCTTATCGAATGGGTGCTGGATGGCGACAGCGGCTATTTATTAACCGGTTTTTGTGCCAAGGGCGGACATGGGCAAGTGCAGCGATGGCTTGCCTATCAGCACCATTACTATTATGACAATCCGTTTTCGCTGGATCGCATACCGGTTATCGTTGACGATCAAGTAACTCTCTATGATAAATTCAGTAGTATTTTACGCCAGGCCAAGCAAAGCGGGACATCCTTATCTGTCTACTTCGATGATGAGAAAACCAAGTATATGAACGACCTTATCAACTACGGCATCATCGCGAAAGAATGGGAAATGCATCTGCGCATTAACATGAAAGAGACGGACGGACTCAGAGCTTATTATGGCAAGTGGAAAACCTCAAAGGAGCTAATGGAACACGAAATTATTCCCAAGATTGACGATAAAGTACAAGCTAAGCAGCCGCTAAGCGACTATCATGCCTGTCTGCAAAAGCATTACAGTCAGTTGTGCCAGGAGCCCCGTATTCGGGCCGAAATCGCCGATCTGCGTGCGTTGGAACCGATGATTGCAAAATGGAGCAGCGCAGCTGAGCAACTGGAAATTGCAGAACAGGCACAAGCGGCGGCGGATACGGAACTGTCACGATTCCGGCTTGGAGTGACAGAACAGGCCGATGATGTGGAGGCTGGACTAACAGAAGCGCAGGAAAAAGAAACATCCCTAATCGCACGGCAGCGGCAAACTGAATTTGAGATAAAGTCGCTGGAGCTTTATAATGTTAGAGCGACAATTGCCGAAATCAATCATTTAATTAGTGTTAAAGAGACGGGGATACAGGCGGATGAGGCCGAACGAGCAGGTATTCAGACACGTCTGACAGAAGCTCTGGCCGTTGATTTGTTCCGTATCCTTGAAGACCGCGAATACGATGTCGAGAAGCTTAGAACTGAACAACATAATGCTGCTGCCGGTCAAGAGGAATTGAAGGAAAAACTCATCACTACCGGCAGTATTCTTGCTGCTTATGCCCGAGCCGCTATTGAACGGCTGGATCAGGAGATTGCCACTTACAAGCAAAAGATGCTCGCTCTTGAACAAGGCAGGCAGGATACCGAACAGGCGGTGGCTGGCGATCAGCAGCAACTACAGCAGGTATCAGCCCGTGTCGAAGTATTGAAGTATCAAATTCAGCAGTTTACGGATGGAGTCTATAAAGAGGCCGAAGACGCACTCTCGCCGCTTGAGTTTATTGACCTTGAAACTGCTCCAGACGCATTCGTTGTCAAAGCGGATAGGAATCTCAAACAGCTTGAGAAAATTAGCAAAGAGGTTAATGCCTGCTTAAGCGAGGCGCAAAGCCGCAAAGAATCCCTTTTAACACAGGTAACGGAGCTGGAAAAAACGCTGCAGCAATGGCAATTTGCCCGCGAGCGGCAGGTGGATTTCTGCAAACGCCACGAAAAAGCGGAAACTGATATCATGGCTCGTCTGATAGGGTTCGTCACAGATGCGCAGGATGTTTATAATGCGCGAGCGAAAACCAAAATGGCGGAACGCCGGCAGCATTATGAAGCTAGGTATAAAGACTGTGAGGAGCGTTTGCGCGAGTTATGGCCCGAGCAAAAGAAACTGAGCGGTGATTTCTATGTGGCGACTGGCCATATTACGACCCTAGTCAGCGAATTACACCGGATTGGTATTCAAGAAGCCATTGCCGGCAGCGCGTATCTACTCAACCAACCGAACGCCGACAGTTTATTGGCTTTGCACCCGGAACTGCCATATGCCGTTGTTGTCAACCGACAGTCGATCAGCAGGTTGCAGCAGCGCTCTAACGCGTTGGCGATCTCGGCGCCTACGATACTATTAGCCCGGGAAAGTCTCGGCGATAACGTCTCTGCCGAGGCGGAAAGCTTTGTTATTACACTAGCCAAGGATATCCATGCCGTGCGCCCGGATGATTTTCGCTACTACCTTTCCCGCGAAGAATATACTACTCTCAAAACCAAGGTTCAGAATGAAGTGGATCAGATGGAGCAAGAGAAAACAGTTTGCCGCAACCAGCAAAGTCATATTTCCGGTTTGCTTGACGCTGCTAACCAGTATCTTGAAAACTTCCCGCTGGATGCCTATCTGGCAGTACAGGCTGAAGTCCGCCGGATTGAGGGTGAAATTAGTGATCTCACCGAGCAGAGCGGTATACTGAAAGGAGATATTAAACAATTAACCACGACCATTGACGAGTTGATAACCCGTGCTGCCGCTGCCGTAACCAATGTCAACGCGACGGCGGCGCTTAAGGCACTGGTTGAACGGTTTACCAGGGATCACCGTGCAAATGCTGAAACTAAACAGCAGCTCGCGACTTGCGAAAAACAACTGGCTGAACTGCAAGGAAAATTTGATGAAGGCAAACGATGTATAGACCGTATTCATAATGAGCAGCGGCAAACTGAACGGCTCATTTATAATACCGAACGGCTAAAAGAAGAGCCGGACGACATTTTAGAAGCCGTAATGGGATACTCCCAACCCATTAGCTGCGATACAGCAGCGGTGGACTCGAACCGCCTTAGTGCTGAGTTTCAAGGCCTCAAAACGTTGTACGAAGGAACGGTTCAGGAGGCTGATTTACTGGCTCGTAAGATTATGGAGGCGGAGCGGGCTCGCAATAAAGCCGAGCGGGAATTTACCGAGCTCGGCGTGAACCGTGAACGCTGCAAACAGCTTTATCCACAAACTGACTATGTGAAAGATCAATGGAGAAAGCAAATCAGCGAATTAACCGAATTAATTCGTTGTCACGAAATGGAAAAAATGCGTCTGACCGGAAAGCTCGATTCACCGCAAGAGGCGGAAACTAAACTGCTGAAGGACATACACCGCCACTTTGGATACGAACCGCAAACCGAGTTTGATGATGGTGTGACGCTCGATTCTCTTGCCGAATTAAGCAAGCGAATTAAAGCTGCAATTGCTGAAGTGGGCAAGGTTATCGAAGAACATAAAAAGCGGCTTGATATATTGACCAACATAAAAAACAGCTTGAAAGAAGAGCAGCTGTCGCCCGTTAACGATCCCTTACCCTTTGCTTTCAGCGACGCTTTGATGCTTTCGGCTAAACTGGGGAAAGCCCGGAGCCAAGCGGCCGTGAACGTCGCCACAGCGAGAAGTGTCGTAACGCAGGCGGTCCATGCTCTTAGCCGCTACGAACGCATTAGTGATTCGAAACCGGTTGAAGATTTGGTTCGCAAATTCGGTAGCGGTGATACCGCGTTATTTAGCGGCGAAGTCGCCCGCAAGAAAGCACAAGAGATCAGCATGATCATTGAAGATC
Organism: Firmicutes bacterium UBA5324; assembly: GCA_002411145.1. GTDB lineage: Bacteria > Bacillota > Negativicutes > UBA11029 > UBA11029 > UBA11029. Next base: position 32,774 of record DHRA01000025.1, read on the forward strand.
AAGTACGGGCGCTGGAACTACAAAAGGCCAGGATCGACGAAGACCGTAATGAGATTATTGACAGTCTTCTCAAATGGACTGAATTCGCCAATGACGAGATCCACGAACTTGTGTCCTGCTCGCGCATTAAACTACAGGATAGCCGACGCGCCCTGGTCGAGATCCGAAAGCTTGAAAAGCCGAGTGAGGAGCAAATGCGTGAACGCCTGGCACTATTCATTACCGAGATTATCGGCAAACTTAACGATAACTACCAGGCCGACGCTGATGAAGCCAAGCTCACCGTGGCTATTGCGGGTTATCTTTCAGCATATAACATTCTAGATAAGACTGTTAATGTCAGCGCGGCAGAAGTTATGGTATGGCTCGCTGAAATCAACCCTGGTGCAAGCCGGATGATTCCATGGGAAGAGGGGCAGTCGGGTGGACAAGGCCTGTTAACCGCCTTTGTAATGTACATAACGTTGATGACATATACCAGTAAGGAACATGGTAAGATTAATCAGACAAAGACGTTGTTTGCAGATAATCCCTTTGGGATAGCGAATGCCGAACATCTTTTGACAGTATTGTTTGGTATTTTGCATGAAAACCGTATTCAACTGATGGCTTATACCGGTATCGAAGACAAGAATATCTATCGCCGGTTTCCCCGCGTTTTCTTACTGCGACCGGTTGATTCGGCCAATAAGCGATACACCGTTCTTCATACCGAACAAATCAAATCCGGCAGCGGAACTATTGCCCTACAGGAGGCGGTCGCACGGCGGGTTGATCTCATGAACTATTCGCTGTTTGATGAAGAATAGCAACATGGATTGCTGGTTGTCCATGTTGCGTAAAGTAAACTATAATTAGGGTGTTCTCTTCTGTTCTGTTATCAGCTGTTATTATTCCATTACCACAGTGTTCAAATCCACCCTTTTTACAAAAAAAGGAATAATTAAAACCGCGAATTGTTTGGATGTATGACAGACAATTCGCGGTTTTTTGCTGTATATTTGGTATATTGGTATAGGCATAGATGAAAGAAGCGTTTTATTATTAATTGGCTAAGAGCGGATTTTCCCGCGGGGTATATCTTTTTTGCTAAAGCATATAATTTAACCACCGGAAAAAGCCGGTGGATTTTTTTGGGCTATCGGCCATAATCCATACCGTACATGAATGCGGAGGCAAACTCCGCCGCTGCGGCTCGGCGCAAGTCTAATGACTAAGGAGGTTGCAATGAGCATCGTAAGGTTGATCTTGCTAAGCACCGCTTTGGGGACAGATTTGTTTTCCGTTACTCTGGGTTTGGGGATGAACCGGTTTCGCCTGCGGCAGATTCTGAAAGCCAGTGCCTGTTTTGCCCTGGCACACGTATTTTTGTTACTTACCGGCTATAACTTAGGCCACTACCTTGGTTACTTTGTGGAACATATCGGTACCCATCATAACCCCTTTACTTCGGATTCCATGCAAAACTGGGCCGGTATGCTCGGGGCTTTCGTACTGGTATTGCTGGGGATAAACATGATTTGGGGTAATATTAACGAAGATGATGAAAAAGTCTGCGTGCGGGCTGTCAACCCGCTGCGGGGATTAAGCCTTATGTTGATGGCGGTAAGTGTCAGTCTTGATGCCCTGGCCGTTGGTTTCGGGCTGGGCATGCTTGATGTGGATCTAATCCTGTTATGTGTTATTCTGGGCATAGTTATTTTTCTCATCGCCCTGACCGGCTTAATGCTGGGTTGTAAATTAGGGGTAATGATCGGCCAACGGGCGGAACTGGTGGGTGGTCTGGTGTTGATTGTTGTGGGCCTGAATGTGTTGCTTTGACTTGCTGCCGGAGGATGGAACCTCTTTGCGAGGAAAACCTTGCTCCGGGCCGTTGCCGGTCATGATTTTTCTAGGGACAAGCCTTGGCGAAAAAAAGGATTTCCAATTTTGTGGCGAGAAATGTTATACACTGGATATACTAATAATGAGGTGAGAAATGTGCTGCGTGTGCTGTTTGTATGTACCGGAAATACCTGCCGCAGTCCCATGGCGGAGGCGTTGTTCCGGCAAATGATTCAGGCAGAAATGAGAGAACAGGATATGTTGACTATCTCGGCCGGGTTATCAGTCTGGGGAGACGCTCCGGCATCCGGTCAAGCGATAGCAGTTATGCGTAAACAGGGAGTTGATTTATCGTCGCACCGCAGCCGGTCCCTGACGCCTGAACTGGTAGAGGCGGCAGATATAATACTGACAATGACAGGTGACCATAAACGGACTTTGTTGGCTTCGGTGCCGGAAGCGAAGGGAAAAGTGTTCACGCTTGCCGAGTTTTCCGGCGAAGGGTTTGCCGATGTGGCCGACCCCTATGGTGCTACGGAAGCCGTTTACCAGCACTGTGCCGACGAGATACGCCGGTGTTTGACAAAATCATGGGAAAAAATCCTGAAATTTCACAAAGACAATGCAGGGGAAAATACGTCTGCGTAGAATTGTGTAAGAATGAATTTTTGCCCCTGGGAGGTAGATATCCGTGCGCGTGGCAATCGGATCTGATCATGGCGGATTTCTTTTGAAAGAAGAGATTAAATCGCTATTGACGGAAATGCAGATTGAATTCAAAGATTTTGGCGCCTATTCCGCAGACTCCGTTGATTATCCGGATATTGCGCGGGCGTTGTCCCTGGTCGTTGCCAGTGGTGAATATGACCGGGGTATTCTTCTGTGCGGCACCGGTATTGGTATGTCCATCGCAGCCAATAAAATAAAGAATATCCGGGCTGCTTTAGTTCATGATGTATTTTCCGCCGTGGCCACCCGTGAACATAATGACAGCAATATATTATGTATGGGTGAACGGGTAATTGGTTTTGGCCTCGCCCGTTTAATTACAAAGACCTGGTTAACGACTGAGTTTTCGGGAGGACGTCATGCCCGCCGCATTGCCAAACTCGAGCAGTCGGAGGGTTGTTGAATGAAAAATTGGCAGTCCATCTCCGATGAAACGGCATGTGCTTTAGCGGAATTGCAGGCGGCAGCCGGGCTGTGCCGCGGGCAGATATTGGTCGTTGGCTGCAGCACCAGTGAAGTTGGCGGACAGCACATCGGTACCGCCGGTTCAGCGGAGGCAGCGCGGGCTATCATGCGTTCGCTCCTGCAGTTCGCGGAGGATACAGGTGTCAGACTGGCCATTCAGTGCTGTGAACATTTGAATCGCGCCTTGGTGGTGGAGGAAGAAACGGCGGCCCTCTATGGGCTGGAGATTGTAAGTGTCATACCTGTTAGTGGTGCCGGCGGGGCCTTGGCGGCCCAGGCCATGCAAGACATGCAAAAGGCGGTCGTTGTTGAGAGGATTCGCGCCCATGCCGGGCTCGATATCGGAGAGACATTGATCGGCATGCATTTAAGAACTGTGGCCGTACCGTTGCGCCTGTCGCGACGCAGTATCGGTCAGGCCAGAATTTCGGCGGCAAAAACCCGCCCCAAATTAATCGGCGGCCCTCGTGCCGTATACGAAAAATAATAAATGACGGGAATAGGGAATAGGGAAACAGGGAATAGCCAAAAGGAATAGGGAATGGGGAATAGGGAGTGGGGTATACCGGGAAAGGTATGAAATCCCATACGCTACACCTTATTTCCCGTTCTTTGCGTACTACTCCCGTGCACCTGTTCGCTGCTCCCTATGATCAAGGAGAGATGCAGTATGGTAAATAATATGGATTTAGCTCAAGTGGATGCAGAGGTTTATGCTGCGGTACAGTGTGAATTGCAACGGCAAAGGAACAAACTGGAGCTTATCGCCTCGGAGAACTTTGTCAGTAAAGCAGTGATGGAGGCGCAAGGTTCTGTATTAACCAATAAATACGCCGAAGGTTACCCCGGACACCGTTACTATGGGGGCTGTGAATGCGTGGATATCGTGGAGAATCTGGCCAGGGACCGGGCCAAAGCATTGTTTGGCGCCGAACACGTCAATGTTCAGCCGCATTCCGGCGCCCAGGCCAACACGGCTGTCTACTTTGCCGTATTGAATCCCGGCGATACAGTGCTGGGCATGAATCTTGCTCATGGCGGACATTTGACCCATGGCAGTCCGGTCAACATGTCCGGTAAATACTTTAAGTTTGTGCCGTATGGCGTAGATGCGGATACCCAGCGCATCAATTATGATGAAGTGCGCAGACTAGCCGTAGAACATAAGCCCAGGCTAATTGTTGCCGGGGCCAGCGCTTATCCCCGCACCATTGATTTTGCTGAATTAGGGGCCATTGCCAAGGAAGTTGGCGCGATGCTGATGGTTGACATGGCGCATATCGCAGGTTTAGTGGCGACTGGTGAGCATCCCAGTCCTATTCCCTATGCCGATTTCGTAACAACGACGACTCACAAGACTCTGCGCGGTCCGCGCGGCGGCATGATTTTCTGCCGGGAAACCTATGCAAAAGCGATAGATAAAGCTATTTTCCCCGGGATTCAGGGTGGACCGCTGATGCATGTAATTGCGGCTAAAGCCGTTGCCTTAAAGGAAGCAATGGGGCCGGATTTCAAAGCATATCAACAAGCCATCGTGAAAAACGCCCAGGCTTTGGCCGAGGCCCTGGTGGCCCAAGGCTTCAAGCTCGTTTCCGGCGGCACGGATACACATTTAATGCTGTTGGACCTGCGTCCCCAGGGACTCACGGGTAAAGTGGCGGAACATCTTCTGGACGAGGTGGGGATCACGGTGAATAAAAACGCCATACCCTTTGATCCGGAAAGTCCCTTTGTGACCAGCGGAATTCGCATTGGTACGCCCGCGGTGACCAGCAGGGGACTGAGACAGGCGGAGATGAAAGAAATTGCGGGCATCATTGGCCTGGTGTTGTTAAATAAAGGGGTAGACAAGGCCATGGAGCAGGCTGCGGAGAGAGTGCAGGCATTATGCGATAAATATCCTTTATACGAGTAATCCCGGGAGGAGACGCCATGAATGTACGGGTTTTAGACCACCCCCTCATCCAGCATAAGCTGGCGATTATCCGCGATGAAAAAACCGGAGCGAAGGGATTTCGCGAACTTTTGGAGGAGATCGCCACCTTAATGGCCTATGAAGTGACGCGGGACTTGCCGGTTTGTGAGACGGAAGTTCAGACACCGGTGGCCAAAGCGAAGGTGAAGATGATCTGCGGCAAGAAACTCGGTGTAATCCCCATCCTGCGGGCGGGCCTGGGCATGGTAAGCGGGATTTTAAGACTGATACCGACGGCGAAAGTAGGCCACATTGGTGTGTACCGTGATCCGGAAACCCTCAGGCCGGTGGAGTATTATTGTAAATTACCGACGGATGTTGCCGAGCGGGATTTCATCATTGTGGATCCGATGCTGGCCACAGGCGGTTCTGCGGCCGCAGCCATCGGATTCTTAAAGGAAAGAGGCGCCAAACAAATTAAACTGATGTGTTTGGTGGCTGCGCCGGAAGGGGTTAAAACCGTAAATACCCAGCACCCGGATGTGGAGATCTACACCGCCGCGCTGGATGAAAGGCTGAACGATCATGGCTATATTGTGCCCGGCTTAGGGGACGCCGGTGATCGTTTGTTCGGCACCAAATGACGAAACGGCCAAGCTGGGATGAATATTTCATGGAAATTACGCAGGTGGTCGCGAAACGTTCCACTTGTCTCCGGCGGCAGGTGGGCTGCGTGATTGTCAAAGATAAACGGCTGCTGACCTCCGGTTATAACGGAGCCCCCAGCGGTCTGGGACATTGCTGCCAGGTGGGCTGCCTGCGGGAGCAGGAGGGCATTCCCTCCGGTGAAAGGCAGGAATTATGCCGGGGTCTGCACGCGGAGCAAAACGCGATCGTCCAGGCGGCGCTGCACGGCGTCAGTGTGGCGGGCGGTACCCTGTATTGCACCCACCAGCCCTGTATTACCTGTACAAAAATGATGATAAATGCGGGTATTTTACGGGTATATTTTGTCCATAGCTATCCGGATGCTCTGGCCCGCAGGATGTTTGCCGAAGCGGGCATTGAGGTGGTGGAATACCACACGGAGAAAGGAAGTTCGCCGTGAAATATCGTGAAATACGTTTGCCAAAATTGAATGGGTTGACGCCAAACCTTGAAGGCACACTGCTGAAACTGACGGAAGAGCTGGGTGAATTGTGCCGGGAAGCCGGTAAACACCGCGGAATGAGCGGTGAAGCCACCGCGCTGCCCCGGGATGAAGTGCTTGCCAATATTGCCGCGGAATTATTGGATGTGGCCCAGACTGCCGTTTCCATGATGTATGTGCTGGAAGAATCCTATGACGTAAATATCGAGGCCGCCTTGCAAAAGCATGTGGAAAAACTCATCCGCAAAGGCTATTTGAAATGCGAGTAAGGGGGAAAATCCCGGTCAGCTGTTTCCTTCGCGGGGAACGGCTGTTTTTTTGCGTTCCGGGGAATAGGATTTTTATGATGCTGATAAAAATATAGAAGGAAAACCGGAGTTAATGAAGCAATACCGACGGATTACCCGGATAAAGGCAATTCTTACGGTAGGGAGGTTGTCTAAGTTGCGTTGACAAGGCAAACCCAATGGAGTAAAATTATGTTTGGCATAGAAATGAGGTGTTAATCGCATGCAAATATACATCGTCGCATTCATTATAGCTGTTGCAGTAGCGTATTTTGCTACACCCCATGTAAAAGAATTGGCGATAAAAGCGGGGGCGATGGATACGCCCGATGAGCGTAAGGTACATCGGGAACCGGTACCCAGGATGGGTGGGTTAGCCATTTATTTCGGTGTGGTGGCCGCTGTTTTTATCAGCATGAAAATTAACCATCAGATTCTGGGTATTTTTTTAGGCGGCTCGATTATGCTCGCCGTAGGAATTATTGACGATATTAAGCAGTTATCGGCCAAAGCCAAGCTGGCGGGCCAAATTTTGGCGGCCATGGCGCTTATTGTTTTTGATGTGCGGATTGAATGGCTGACGAATCCCTTCGGACCAATGATTTATTTGGATTACCTGAGTATTCCGGTGACAATCCTCTGGATTGTGGCGGTGACAAATACGGTAAATCTGATTGACGGTTTAGACGGTCTCGCAGCCGGCGTGTCGTCCATCGCGTCCATTACTATTTTATTTGTTGCTTTACAGCAAAATCTTTGGATGGTGGCTTTACTTACCGCCGCCATCGCGGGTAGTGCGCTGGGCTTCTTATTTCATAACTTCAATCCGGCAAAAATTTTCATGGGTGACACGGGCAGTCTGTTTCTCGGCTATATGCTGGCCGCGGTGTCTATCATGGGTGCGGTGAAAGGGGCGGCAACAATTGCGTTGTTCGTACCGATTGTCGCCCTGGGGCTGCCGATCATGGACACGGCCTTTGCAATTATCCGCCGTTACCATCATGGGGTGCCGATTTTCCGCCCGGACAAAGGGCATTTACACCACCGGCTGCTGGCCATGGGATTATCCCAGAAGCAGGTGGTGCTTAGCATGTACGTTGTCAGCGGACTGCTGGGCCTTAGTGCAATTATTCTTTCGGAAGTAAGCCAGTTATATGCCTTTTTAATATTCATCGCTATTGCAGCTGTCTCTGTTGTCGCCGCGAAGAAAATCGGTGTACTGGACATTCATGAAAAAAACGTAGACGCGTAAATTTCGGAAGTGGAAGGCAGGAAAAAGAGGGCGAGGTCACGCAAGCTGTTTCCCGCTTTCTGCCAATCTGCCTGGGAGTCTGTTGTAAAACTCACTTTTGCCACAAAATCTGAGGCCGTTCAAAAGGTCCAGATACTAGGCAGACCCGCGAACCCAGCAGCGCCGCGTACTTTGGGCATACGTAAGCAATGGGTGAGCGGGGCTAACAACGTAGATGGGCCTTTTTCAACGGCCTCCTGGGAGTGGTGTAATGAAACCGATTAAAGTTGTGACGATATTTGGGACAAGGCCGGAAGCTATCAAGATGGCGCCTGTTGTACTGCAGCTGCGCCAATATCCCCAATATTTCGAAACCTACGTTGCCGTGACGGCGCAGCATCGGGAAATGCTTGATCAGGTATTGGAGCTATTTGGGATAGAACCGGATTTTGACCTGGATATCATGCAGTCGGGACAAACGCTGTTTGATATTACAACTCGCTCTCTCAGCGGGCTGACCAAGGTAATAACCCGGGTAAAACCGGATCTTATACTGGTGCATGGCGATACGACCACGACTTTTGTGGGGGCTTTGGCGGCCTTTTATCATCAGGTGGCGGTGGGACACGTGGAAGCAGGGCTACGTACCCATCAGAAATATTCCCCGTATCCGGAAGAAATGAATCGGCGTTTGGCCGGCGTATTGGCGGACCTGCATTTCGCACCCACCAAGACTTCCTATGATAATTTAGTAAGGGAAGCTATCCCCGCAGACCATATTCTCATAACCGGGAATACGGTTATTGATGCTTTATTGCAAACGGTGCGGCCGGATTATCAATTTACCGATCCGCTGCTTAAGGACATTGATTTTGCCAAAAAGCGGATCATCCTGGTTACTACCCACCGGCGGGAAAACCTCGGCGAGCCCATGCGGCAGTGCTATGCCGCCTTACGGCGCATTACGGCGGAATACGCGGATGTGGAAGTGGTCTTCCCTGTCCACAAGAACCCCAAGGTACGGGAGGTTGTGGCTGGTGAGCTGGGACATTGCCCACAGGTACGGCTGGCGGAACCGCTCGACTATCAACCCTTTGCCAACCTTATGGCCCGCGCCCATTTGATCCTGACCGACTCCGGGGGGATTCAGGAGGAGGCTCCGTCTTTGGGCAAGCCCGTGCTTGTCCTGCGGGACACCACCGAACGTCCCGAGGCGATCGAGGCGGGTACGGTCAAGTTGATTGGCACCGCGGAAGCCGATGTATACCGGGAAACCAAGCTGCTTTTGGCTGACCAGGCAGAATATAGCCGGATGTCCAACGCGGTGAATCCCTATGGCGACGGCAAAGCTTCCGCACGCATCATCCAGGGGATATTGTATCACTTCGGACGGATTAAGGAACCCCCGGGGGCTTTTTACTATAAATAAAAGTAAACTTCTTGGGCAAAATCAAAAGGGTTTCCGGGAAAAGTGGCGAATCATTCCTTATTAACGCAGAAGAATGTGTTAAAAAAATCACAAAATTTTAATAATGGACAACAGCGAAGTTGGCAGGATTATTTTAATTGATGACGAATCACTATATTTGCTGTTTTTTTTTGGCCGTAGGGGGCCGGGGTAAGCGAAAAAGGTAAAACGGGATGGAAAGCGCAAAGAGACCAAGGCGTAATCACGTTATCACGTTGCGATCGGGTATGCCGTTATCCGGTATGGGATATAATAGAACTGACTATCGCAATGGGGGGATGGCCGTGAAACAGGAAGATAAACGCGATCTTTGGCGGGCGTTGGGCGCATTTAGCAATATTGGTTTTACCTTGGCGTCCTCGGTACTTGTCGGGCTGTTTCTGGGGAGATGGATCGATAATCATTTCCAGACTTCACCCTGGGCCAGTCTGACCGGCATTGTGATAGGCCTGGTCGCTGGTTTCTGGAGCATATACAAACAGGTTACCAGTATGAAATGAAGTTCCCCTAATCTGGAGAAAGAGTGGTTGTTGAGTGCATACATACATGACCAGCATAAAACAGACCTCGCTAAAAATGGCGCTGTTGCTTGCGGCCTTTTCAATAACCGCCTTATTGACCAAACATTTTGATGCTGTCACCAGTATATTACTGGGCGGGGCGGGCAGTTACGGATATTTCTTCCTGCTGGCCTCCCGGACATATAAGGCCGCAAAGATGCCCGCGGAAGCAGCGGCGGGCTATATGCGGTCAGGCTCCCAGTGGCGGCTGTTGTTTATGTGCGCGATGGCTGTCGTAGCATTTAAAATTCCCGGTATCAAAGCCATGCCATTTTTTGCAGGCTTATTTACCTATCAGTTACTAGTGCGTATTAATGCTCTATATGCGGCTGTAAAATGGTATGTAAATTCTATTACGAAAAGAAAGGGGTGATATGTCATGGCACATGAAGGTGGTGGCGAACACACTGGCGGAGCGCAGGACTTCCATCTTGGACCGATAGTTATTACTTCGGGACATGGCGGGCATGAGATAGGCGGAGCCCATCCGCATTGGCAGGTGGGTCCTTTTGTGGTCAATTCGGACACAATGATTTTTACCTGGATCACAATGGTTGCCGTTATACTGCTTGGTTTTATCGCCGGACGGGCGGCCCGCAAAAAAGAGCGGATTCCCAGGGGATTTCGAAACTTACTGGAACTTATTTTTGAAAACCTGGGTGTTCAGTTTGAACAGGCGCTCGGGGCAAAAGCAAGTCGTTTTGCGCCCTTGCTGATAACATTGTTTTTGTATTTGATGATTGCCAACTGGGTGGGTCTGATACCAGGGATGAAGTCTCCAACCAGCGATTTGAATGTGACTTTCGGTTTGGCAGTGATGGTCATGGGCATTGTTCATTTGTCCGGTATGGTCGACAAAGGTGTTTTCAAATATCTCAATCACTTTTTGCAACCGCACTGGGCGATGCTGCCTCTGAACCTGGTTGAGGAGGTTGCAAAACCGACAACGCTGGCCTTCCGTCTCTTCGGCAATATTCTGGCCGGTGAAATCCTCATCGTAATATTGCTTATCCTGGTTCCTGCCTGGCTGCCGTTTATTAACTCGGCGTGGTTGGGGGTAAGTATCTTTGTCGGGGTAATCCAGGCGTTCATTTTTACTATGTTGTCAATGTCTTACATTTCCAACGCAGTTAAAGATGAGCACCATGATTAATTAAGAAATATACTCGAATTCCTGGGTAGGAAAGGAGGGAATGTATAATGGAACAGGCTTACATTATTGTGGCATCCGTTTTTGCTGCCGCCATTGCTATTGGTTTGGCTGCCATCGGCGCCGCTCTTGGTGACGCTTCAGTAACTTCTAAAGCAATTGAGGGTATGGCAAGACAACCGGAAGCTAAAGGTACTCTTCTCGTAAATATGCTCATTTCCGTAGGTTTGATCGAGTCTATCCCCATTATGGCTGCTGTTATTGCATTTGCGCTTGTATTTGCTAATCCCTTTGTAAAATAGTGGCAGCGTCGAGGCGATAAAGCAAGGGTTTAACCCTTGCTATCGCCTACTTTTTAGCGCTTAATTGAGAGGAGGGAGCTCCATGATCGAAATCAACGCGACGTTATTCGCGCAAATCATACATTTTTTGCTGTTGGTGGTGGTATTGACTTGGGTGGCATATAAGCCAATCACCCAGGCGTTGGCTGATCGTCAGACATATATCAGCAGTACCATTGACGCCGCTGAAAAACAACAGGCTGAAGCAGCGAAAATGCAAGAGGAATACAAGGCATTATTGGTCCAAGCCCGTGCCGAGGCCCAGTCAATTGTTGACAAGGCTACCAAACTCGGGGAACAAACCCGGGAAGATATTATTCGTGAAACTAAAGAGGAAACGGCGAAGATGCTGAAACTTGCCAAAAGCGAAATTGCGCGCGAGCAGGAAAAAGCTTTGGCCGACCTTCGCAATGAAGTAGCCGCGTTGTCCGTATTGGCGGCCGGTAAAATCATTGGTGAAAAGCTTGATGCCCAGGCCCATGAGAAACTGGTACAGAATTTTATTGGCCAATTGGACAATAAAGGAGCGGGTGGACTGCCATGCTAGCGAATGAAGCAGCTCCGAAATATGCGCGGGCTTTATTTGAACTTGGTCAGCGTGACGACAAGCTGGAGATATTCAATGAGCAGTTGAAACTGGTTGTCTCCTTATTTGGCAGTCATGCGGAACTTCGTCAGTTTATGTTTCACCCGCAGGTTAAAGCGGAAGTGAAAAAGGACACCCTGAAAAAGGTGTTTGGTCAGGATATTGATAAGTTGATCCTTAACTTTCTGATGCTTTTGGTGGATCGCCGCCGGATTTCCGGTATTAATATAATTTGGGATGAGTTTCGTCGGCTTTATAATGCGTCGCGCAACCTGGAGGAAGCGGAAGTTACAACCGCGGTAAATCTCGGTGATGCCGCTGTAAAGGCCCTGCAGCAGAAACTGTCAGAGGTAACAGGGAAAAATATCGTATTGCACACCAAAGTGAACCCTGCGATTGTCGGCGGCGTGGTGGTACGCCTCGGCGACAAGTTGATCGACGGCAGTGTAGTGCGCCAATTGGGCGATCTGCGTCGTGTTTTAACAAGTTCTAAACTCACAAGATTGGGGTGATAAAAAAAGATGACGCTAAGACCTGAAGAAATCACATCGATTATCAAACAACAAATCGAAAATTATGAAGTGGATTTGGATGTAGACGAAATCGGTACGGTAATTGACGTCGGTGATGGTATCGCCCGTATTCACGGATTGAATAAAGCGATGGCCGGCGAGTTGCTTGAATTCCCGTATGACGTATATGGGATGGTGCTGAACCTGGACTCCGATAGCGTCGGCGCCGTTTTGATGGGGGGCGAAACCCAGATCAAAGAAGGCGACACCGTTAAACGGACCGGGCGGATTATGGACGTGCCCGTAGGGGATGCCATGATTGGCCGTGTTGTTAACGCATTGGGACAACCCATTGACGGTAAAGGAGCCATTGACACAACCAAACGGAGACCGGTGGAAGTTATTGCCCACGGTATTGCGGACCGTAAATCGGTGCATCAGCCGCTCTATACCGGCTTAAAGGCAGTAGACGCCATGATCCCCATCGGACGCGGACAACGGGAATTAATCATCGGTGACCGCGGTACCGGTAAAACCGCCGTGGCGATTGATACCATTTTAAATCAAAAGGGCCAGGACGTTATTTGTATTTATGTGGCCATCGGCCAAAAAGCGTCCAACGTAGCCCGCGTAGTGCATACTTTAGAAGAAGCGGGCGCGATGGATTACTCAATCGTTGTTTCCGCGACCGCCAGTGATGCTGCTCCCCTGCAGTACATCGCTCCCTACGCCGGTGTTTCCATCGGGGAAGAGTTCATGCACCAAGGCAAGCATGTACTCATTGTTTATGATGACCTGTCTAAGCACGCCGCCGCTTACCGTGCCATGGCCCTGTTGCTTCGTCGTCCTCCGGGCCGTGAAGCGTATCCCGGCGACGTATTCTACTTGCACTCCCGTTTGCTGGAACGGGCGGCTAAATTAAGTGACGATTTGGGTGCCGGTTCCATCACCGCGTTGCCGATCATCGAAACCCTGGCCGGTGACGTTTCCGCATACATTCCGACAAACGTAATTTCCATTACCGACGGTCAGATCTTCCTGGAAAGTGAATTGTTCTACGCCGGTATCCGTCCGGCCATCAACGTGGGTCTCTCTGTATCCAGGGTAGGCGGTTCCGCACAGATTAAAGCGACGAAACAGGTTGCCGGTCCGTTGCGCCTTGACTTGGCACAATACCGTGAAATGGCGGCTTTTGCCCAATTCGGTTCTGATTTGGACAAATCTACCCGCGCCCTGATTGACCGCGGCGAACGGATGACCGAATTGTTGAAACAGCCCCAATATCAGCCCATGGTGGTTGAAGAACAGGCTGTGGTATTATATGCCGGCACTAACGGATATCTTGATGACCTGCCGGTTAGCGCCGTTTCAAAATTTGAAAAGGGTCTCCTGAAATTCGTGAAAGCTACGTATCCTGAGATTCCCAAAGCCATCCGGGAAGAAAAACTGATCTCTAAAGATACGGATGCCGCTTTGAAGAAGGCGATAAAAGAATTTAAAGATACCTTCGCGGCGGCTGACGAGGTCGGCGCATAGAGAGAGAGGTGATACGGCATGGCAAGTGCTCGGGATATACGGCGCCGTATACGCAGCGTAAAAAACATCCAGCAGATAACCAAGGCCATGAAAATGGTTGCGGCTGCCCGCCTGCGCCGTGCCCAGGAGCGTGCGCTGAGCAGCCGGCCCTACACGGCTAAAATCCGCGAAGTTTTAGCCAGCGTAGCTGGCGGAGTCGGGGAAATCAGTCATCCGCTCTTGGAAGTACGCCCGGCGAACCGCATTGCTTATCTGGTTATGGCTGGAGATAAAGGTCTATGCGGCGCTTATAACAGTAACGTAATGAAAGAAGCTGCAGCGAATGTCCGCACCCAAAATGACCCGGTCATTTTCGCGGTGGGACGCAAAAGCCGCGACTTCTTCAAACGCAGGGGCTATCGTATCGACCAGGAAATGACCGGTTTTTCTGAGAAGCCGGCATATGAGCATGCTCGTACTATTGCCCAAAAGCTTGTAGATATGTATGTTGAAGGTTTGGTAGACGAGATATACCTGGTCTATACACAGTTTATATCTCCGGTACAGTCTACTCCTTCCACTATTCGTTTGCTGCCGGTCGCCAGTGAAGACGTGCAGGGTGAAGGACCGCAGCAGGAATACATTTTTGAACCATCGGCGGAAGCCGTATTGGATCTGTTGCTGCCCAAGTATCTGGAAACGGTTATCTATGGCGCCTTGCTGCAAGCCAGCGCCAGTGAACTGGGATCCCGGATGACAGCAATGGGTAACGCCACCGACAATGCCCAGGAATTAATCGGAAAACTTACCTTATCATATAACAAGGTTCGCCAAGCCGGCATCACGCGGGAACTTGCGGAAATCGTCGGCGGGGCGGAAGCCTTGAAGTAAAGGAGGGGAAAAGGCAACAATGCAAAATATCGGAAAAGTTTTACGGGTTATCGGACCTGTAGTAGATATCGAATTTTCCCCCGAAAATCTGCCGAAAATTTATGACGCTGTGAAGATTCAGGGGAACAACGGTACCGATGAAATTAAAGTAACAGCGGAAGTAATGCAGCATTTGGGTGATAGCCACGTACGGGCAGTTGCAATGTCCTCAACAGATGGCATCACACGGGGAATGGATGTACTCGATACCGGCGCACCGATCGCTGTACCTGTAGGAAACGAAGTATTGGGCCGTATCTTCAACGTATTGGGCGAGACCGTTGATAAAGGCGAACCGGTTGTAGCCAAAGAGTATTGGCCGATTCATCGTCCGGCGCCCACCTTTGAGGATCAGGAAACCGGTACGGAAATCCTGGAAACAGGAATCAAAGTAGTTGACCTGCTGGCACCTTACGCCAAAGGCGGCAAGATCGGCTTGTTCGGCGGCGCAGGGGTTGGTAAAACCGTTTTAATCATGGAATTAATCCGGAATATTGCTACCGAGCATGGCGGCTATTCCGTATTTGCCGGTGTAGGTGAACGGACCCGTGAGGGTAACGACCTTTGGCAGGAAATGAAAGAATCCGGCGTTATTGATAAAACAGCGCTGGTTTACGGTCAAATGAATGAGCCGCCGGGAGCGCGTATGCGTGTAGGTTTGAGCGGTCTCACCATGGCTGAATATTTCCGTGATTCCCAGGGGCAGGACGTACTGTTATTTGTGGATAATATTTTCCGCTTTATCCAGGCCGGTTCCGAGGTATCCGCGCTGCTGGGCCGCATGCCTTCAGCGGTTGGTTACCAGCCGACGTTAACCACTGACATTGGTGCGCTGCAAGAGCGGATTACGTCAACCAAAAAAGGTTCCATCACCTCCGTACAGGCCGTTTATGTACCGGCGGACGACTTGACTGACCCGGCCCCGGCAAATACCTTCGCGCATTTGGATGCGACCACCGTATTGTCCAGACAGATTGCCGAGCTAGGTATTTATCCGGCGGTGGATCCGCTCGATTCCACATCCCGGATCCTTGACCCCCATGTGTTGGGCGATGATCACTATGCCACCGCCCGTGCTGTACAGCAGATCCTCCAGCGTTATAAGGAACTGCAGGACATTATCGCGATCTTAGGTATGGAAGAATTGTCCGATGATGACAAAATTACCGTAACCCGGGCGCGTAAAATCCAGCGTTTCCTTTCCCAGCCCTTCTTCGTAGCAGAAGCCTTCACTAATATGGCCGGAAAATATGTTCCGCTGAAAGAAACTATTCGCGGATTTAAAGAAATCATGGACGGCAAGTATGATGATCTGCCGGAAAACGCCTTCCACATGGTCGGCACCATTGACGAGGCTATCGAGAAAGCTCGCAAACTGAAGGGGGAATAGGTAATGGCTTCAACCATTCGCCTGGAGATTGTAACCCCTGACCGCTCCGTCTATGACCAGCAGGTTAATATGGTCATTGCGCGGGCAACCGATGGCGACATTGGTATTCTGCCCGGTCATGCTCCGTTAATCGCGGGATTGGCCATTGCTCCGCTGCGTGTCAAATTAGAGGAAGGCGAGGAGCAATTTGCCGTCAGCGGCGGCTTTATCGAAGTGCAGCCCGACAAAATTACCATTTTGGCGGCCACGGCGGAAAGTGCCGCAGAGATTGATGTTAAGCGTGCGACGGAAGCGAAGGAACGGGCCGAAAACCGCCTAAAGTCCGCCGCGGTTGAAATTGACTTTGCCCGGGCGGAAGCCGCTTTGCAGCGTGCTCTGGTACGGTTAAAAGTCGTAGAGTTTTTAAAATCAAGATAAAGCACGAAAAGCCTGGATTGCAAAATCCAGGCTTTTTTTTGCGTCTTCTTTCTCCCGTTTTACGATGCTGCCAAGTATTACAAAGGATAAAATGTGTATATTTTGGCAATAGTAGAAAGGGAGGGAGAAAGACAAAATGATGAAAAAGAATGGGAAAAACCTAATATTCATGTTGTTATGTAGTTTTGTTCTCTGGGCGTCGGTGCATGGGCACAACACAGAAATGTCTGCGGGTACCCTTGCGCCGGTGAAAGAATCAACGGTCCTGGAAAAAGCGTTTTACGCGACCGGGGCCAATTTGGAAACAGTATCGGTGAATGGCTGGGTGCAACTGTCCCGGGGAGAGTTAAGCGCTGAGGAATTAAAGAGGGTTGTGGAGGATGCGGCCCGGGCAATGGGCTCTCCGGCAACGGAACCGGCATATAAGACCTATACGGGGCCCAGCCACACAACGGTACAGGCAGCGAGCAAGTCGGCTCACCAAAACATGGTTATAACGGCCCAGGTTTTAAGGCCCACAGGCGGGCGATCTTCCGCAGAATCGTATTTATCAATAAATATTGAAGAAAATGATCCTGACATGGACATAGGCGCCTTGGAAGAGAAATTAGGGCGGGTTGTCAAAGAAAAGGGTAATTCATATACAATAACTACTTGCCTGTCTGGATGGGTGAGTGGTAAACTAGAGGAGGAAAAAATGCGCCGGTTAATTCGACAAGGATTTCAACAAGTCGAGGCGCACGTGGAAGATGGCATCACCAGCCCGCATTTTGTTAGTTATGCCGGTGCGACGGATAATATTGACCGGTCGGTATTGATAGGAAAGAAAAATATTAATTTGAACATTGCAATGAGGCATCATAGTACGGAGGATCGCACTTATGTAACAGCAGCGTCACCGATCATCACTTGCGAGTACTGATTCCCTTCATTGCATGCGGGAGGATTATTTAGTGGAAAAAATAATTGTTACCGGCGGTACCACACTCGCCGGCAGTGTGAAAATAAGCGGTGCGAAAAACGCTGTTTTGCCCGTTATTGCCGCCTCCCTTCTTGCCAATGCGGAAAGTACCCTCATGGAAATACCCGATTTGGGTGATGTAAATACGATTTGTGAAGTAGTGGAACATCTCGGTGGAAAAATTGTTAAACAAGAAGGGGAAACTTTCAAAGTTGACAGCAGAAATATCAACTCCTGTGAGGTACCCTATGAGTTAACACGAAAAATGCGTGCTTCCTTTTACGTGTTGGGCCCCTTACTGGCACGGATGGGAAACGCAAAAATTTCTCTGCCGGGCGGATGTGCTATCGGCTCGCGCCCGATCGACCTGCATTTGAAAGGCTTTGAAGCTCTGGGCGCGGAAATCGTTTTGGGGCATGGGTTTATCGAAGCAAGGGCGCCGCGCGGCCTTACCGGCACACGGATTTATCTTGATTTTCCCAGTGTGGGAGCCACAGAAAACATTATGATGGCCGCCAGTCTGGCAAAGGGCCAAACCATTATCGAAAATGTCGCTGAGGAGCCGGAGATTGTCGACCTGGCCAATTATATTAACGCCATGGGCGGCAAGGTAAAGGGCGCGGGTACGAATATTATTAAAATCGACGGTGTAAAAGAACTTCACGGCGCAGTACACGCCGTGATCCCCGACCGGGTGGAAGCCGGGACATATATGGCCGCGGCTGCCATTACGGGTGGAAACATACTTATAGAAAACATAATTATTGATCATTTAAAACCGGTGGTTGCCAAGCTGAAGGAAGCCGGCGTAATTATCGAAGAAGAGGGTACCGGCGTGCGCGTTATGGGGGGCCATAAGCCTTTAAAGGCAGTGGATATCAAAACTCTTCCTTATCCGGGTTTTCCCACGGACATGCAGTCTCAACTGATGGCGCTAATGACCGTCGCCCATGGTACAAGCGTTATTACAGAAACAGTGTTTGAAAATCGTTTTATGCATGTGGATGAATTAAAGCGGATGGGCGCGCATATTAAAATCGAGGGTCGGAGCGCCATCGTCGAAGGAGTGAAAAAACTAACCGGGGCACCGGTTAAAGCTACCGATTTACGGGCCGGTGCGGCCCTGATCATTGCCGGTATGGTTGCGGACGGGGAAACGGAAATCGGCTGCATCCATCACATTGACCGGGGATACGTGCGTATCGAAGACAAAATGAATGCCCTGGGCGCCAACATCCGGCGCGTGAAGGAATAAAGACAGGGAATAGGAAACGTGGTTTAGGTATTATATATTTCATAAAAAATAAGGGGGCCCTGAAAAAGGCCCTCTTATTTTTTATGAAATATTGAACCACAGAGCCGCAGGGGACGCAGAGAAAATATTATACAGTATCAAGGAAGGCCTTTGATCTAAAGAACTCCTGTGCCTGTAAAGGGAAAGTCAATTACTCACTGAGCGAGGTATAATAACGTTTATAGAGGTGTAAAGGGTATGAACGATTCTAAATATGAACAAAGGATGATGAAGATATAATTCCCCCCCTCTGCGTTCTCTGCGTCTCTGCGGTTGCCTATTCTTTTTTTGCCCCAGGTTCGTTCCTGCCGATTTTTGTACATACTTTCCTCCTTTCTCTAATATATTTTTGTGTAAAGAGAGGAGGGGCGGGGTGTGCGTTGGATAATAAGCGGGATAGTGCTGCTGGGGCTGCTGCTAATCGTTATTCCGGCCATTATGGTTCGCGGTTGGGATTTTCGTTCGTCACCCAGCCGCCCGGCCAAAACAGGGGATGGGGTCATGATCACCGTTTATCTGCATGATCAGGGGAAATCGATGGACATGAATCTCGAAGAGTATGTAAAAGGGGTGGTGGCGGCGGAAATGCCGGCGGAATTTGATCTGGAGGCATTAAAAGCCCAGGCGGTGGCGGGCCGCACTTATGCCGCACGTCATATGCGCATGTATGGCGGCGCAGGTTCCCCGCAGCATCCGGAAGCGGACATCTCGACGGACCCGCGGGAAGGGCAGGCCTGGTTGGGGGAACAGGCGTTAAAAAAGAAATGGGGGACTTTAAACTATCACCGCTACTGGTCAAAAATATCACGGGCCGTGGAAGAGACCGGCGGGATGGTGCTGACTTACAAAGGAGAAATGATTAACGCTTTATTCCATTCCACCAGCGGGGGACAGACGGAAGATCCCGGAGAAATATGGGGACAGCAGATTCCCTATTTAAAAAGCATCTCCTGCCCGTGGGATCAAAAATCTCCCCGTTATAAAGGACAAAGGGAATTTAGCATCGGTGAACTGGCGGACTTATTGGGCCCGGAAGCCGGGGTGGTAACAGCGGCACAAAACGGCAGCAACGAATTGGTAAACGTGGTGGAGAAGACGGCGTCGGGCCGGGTGAAGAAAGTCCGTATCGGCAGTAAAATTTTTGAAGGGACTGCGGTACGGGAGAAACTGGGACTTTATTCCACCAATTTTACCTGGAGGCTAGACGGGGATAAAATCATTTTTGCTACCACCGGCTACGGGCACGGTGTGGGCATGTCGCAATACGGGGCCAACGGCATGGCCAAGGAAGGAAAAGGATATAAAGAAATACTCCTGTATTTTTATCAAGGTACGGAACTGGCAAATGTATACGGAAGCTAAAGAAGCTCCGGGAATGGAGACGGTATACTACCGGCTCCCGCCCCGGAGCTTTATATGGTTTAAAAAAGAGGAAAGTGGTGAGAATGAATAACGAGGTGAGATGATCATGCTTCGTTATTTCACGCCCTTTGTGAATAAACTAAAAGTCCGGTGGCCGGCGGTATGGGCCCGGCTGCCGGGTATAGGCGACACGGTACGGACTTCTCTGGTATACGCGGCGGTAACCGCCCTCTTCGTGGTGTTATCATCCAGTCTGTTGTTATATCAAAGCTGGCGGCAATATGGCAGCCTCCGCGGCGGGCCGCCCCAAGGGGCGGCGGTACAGGAAAAGTTGAGTACGGCCGTGGGGGGCGACGGGGCAATACAAGTTGCCGGCGGACAGACGGAAAATCCGGCACAGCCCGGGCAAAGGGCTGCGGAAGAACAGACAGCGGCCTTAAATAATTTATGGGCCGCTGCGCGGTCGGAGGAAATGCAAAGGCCATTGCCGGGCAAAATCATCACGGCCTATGGCTGGCAGGAAAACACAATCCACAAAGACTGGCGCTTTAATGCCGGCGTGGATGTTGAGCCGGAAAAAGGCGATGCGGTGAAGGCGGTAAAAAGCGGTAAAGTCAAGGAGGTGTCGGCCAATAGCCGGGGTACGCAGCTTAAAATAGATCATGGTGGCGGGACGGTGACAAGCTACGGGAATTTGGCCGATTGCCGCGTGCAGGACGGGCAGCTTGTAAAACAAGGAGCAATTATCGGCTCGCTGGGCAGGGATAACCGGGTATTGCATTTTGAAATTTGGCAAGACGGCCGGAGCCGGGATCCCGGTGAACTGTGGAACGGGGAATAGCGATAGGGAAAGGCAACCGGGTCCTGGGACCCGGTTGCCTATTTACTTCTGAAAGACGCGTGAATTGTCACGCATTTTTTTATTTTGTCCGCATATACATTGTACCAGTCAAACAATGGGGAGGTAGGAGAAGTAAATGAAAGACTACATACGGAAACGGGTGCTGGATATTGGTCAATATATATTGGAGAGCAAACAGACGGTGCGGCAGACAGCGCAGATTTTCGGCGTAAGCAAAAGTACAGTTCATAAAGATGTTACGGAAAGACTGCCCACCATTAATAAACGACTGGCCGGTAAAGTAAAAGGCATCCTGGATTTGAACAAGTCTGAGCGGCACATTCGCGGGGGGGAAGCAACCAGAAGAAAATATAAGGAAAGTTGTGAAATGACCTCGGATTTCTAGGACTAAAACAGGACCTAAAATAATCAAATTATGGAAAAAAAATAAAGGAATTTAGCGAAATAAATAGAAAATCTTATTTATTCTCTAAGGAAAAATTCTTTATTAAGGTGAATATTTTCCTTTTTTGATCATAATTAAGCAAAGATGACAACCTCTATATTACATAATTCTCTGAAAGAGATGCAGGAGAAAGGAGATCCGAGAGCGAATGTTTGGCTTATCAATGGATATAGGAATTGATTTGGGAACAGCCAATGTCCTGGTCTACATAAAAGGGAAAGGCATTGTATTAAGAGAGCCTTCAGTGGTGGCAATCGACCGGGAAACAAACCAGGTGCTGGCAATTGGTGAGGAGGCGCGCCGGATGATTGGACGCACTCCGGGAAATATTGTCGCAATCCGGCCGCTGCGTGAAGGAGTTATCGCCGATTATAATGTTACGGAAAGTATGTTAAGGCATTTCGTACACAAAGTATGCGGAAAACGAACGTTCTTTAGACCCCGGATCATGATTTGCATACCTTCCGGGGTTACGACGGTGGAAAAGCGGGCAGTTATGGACGCGGCCACGCAGGCGGGCGCAAAGAGGACCTATTTGATTGAAGAACCGCTTGCCGCCGCTTTGGGCGCCGGTTTAGTAATTTCCGAGGCCTGCGGGTCAATGATTGTGGACATAGGCGGCGGTACCAGCGATATCGCGGTATTGTCCCTTGGGGGCATAGTTTTAAGTGAATCCCTGCGTGTTGGCGGAGACAAATTTGACGACGCGCTGGTCCGGTATATCAAAAAAGAGTACAATATCTTAATCGGCGAACGTACGGCGGAAGAGCTGAAGATAAATATCGCCACCGCCTATCCGCAAAGCCGTACCGATTCCATGGAAATCCGGGGCAGGGATCTGATCAGCGGGCTGCCGAAAACGGTGCGGGTTACTTCTGAAGAGGCTCGTGAAGCGCTCAGTGAAGTAATTACGGTGATTGTGGAAGGAGTCAAAACGGTGTTGGAAAGAACACCGCCTGAATTGGCTGCCGATATCATCGACCGGGGCATTGTAATGACCGGCGGGGGATCGCTTATTCACGGGCTGGACAAGCTGATCAGCCAGGAAACCGGCGTTCCGACCTACCTGGCGGATGATCCCCTGTCCTGCGTGGCGCTGGGCACAGGGAAAGCGCTTAACTCTTTGGAAGCTTTACAGGAAAGCATCCTTACGTTAAAAAAGACGGAAACAAGGGGAGGATAAAGGATGATCCGAGGGTTATATACTTCCGCTTCGGGTATGTTGGCCGGGATAATGCATACGGATACGCTGACGAATAACCTTGCCAATGTAAACACGGCGGGCTATAAAAAAGATACGGCTGTTTCCCAGGAGTTTCGCGAGATGCTGATCTACCGCATCAACGATGGAGCATTGAGCGGCGCCCAATTTTCCTTGCCCGCGGGGGTGACGCCGATCGGGTACCTGGGAACGGGGGCGGCGGTGGACCAAATCTACACCTCACACCTTCAGGGCAGCATGCGTAATACGGGAAACCCGCTGGATGTGGCAATCAGCGGTGAGGGCTTTTTTGCCGTCAACACGGCAAACGGGGTCCGCTATACCCGGAACGGGGCCTTTACCTTGAACGCCGACCAGGAACTGGTTACCTCTACCGGTGATAGAGTACTGGGTACCCGGGGACCGATTCGTCTGAACGGCACTAAAACCATGGTGGATGAAGCGGGCAATGTCTATAGTGACGGCGCATTGGTGGACAAACTGCGGATCGTCACCTTGGCCGATCAGGGCGTACTGGAAAAACAGGGCGACAGTTATTTTAGACCCGCGGGGCCGGTGCAGGAACTGCCGGCCAGAGGAATTGTCCAGCAAGGCTTCCTGGAGGGGGCCAACGTAAACACGGTCAGTGAGATGGTGGATTTAATCAATGTATTCCGCTCTTATGAAGCCAACCAAAAGATGATCCAAACCCAGGACGAGACGCTGGGCAAGGCCGTTAATGAAGTGGGACGAGTATAATAAATGATAGGGAATAGGG
>DHRA01000025.1:56334-64560 GCA_002411145.1 Firmicutes bacterium UBA5324
ACAATTAAGGAGGTACATAAGTTATGATGAGGGCTCTCTGGACAGCGGCTTCGGGCATGATTGCCCAGCAAGCTAATGTGGACGTTATTTCCAACAACCTGGCAAACGTAAATACCACCGGCTTTAAGAAAAGCCGGGTCGATTTTCAGGACTTGGTATACCAGAATCTGCGCGAAGCCGGTGCGCCTTCCGGTCAGGGGGAGCAGTTGCCCACCGGACTGCAATTCGGTCACGGCGTACGCGCCGTCTCCACGCAAAAGATATATACCCAAGGAAACTACCAGGAAACCGGCAATACGTTGGATGTGGTAATTGAAGGCAACGGCTTTTTCCAGATTACCATGCCGGACGGCAGTATCGCCTATACCCGGGACGGCGCTCTGAAAAGGGACGGCCAGGGACGTATTGTTACCTCTGAAGGCTACCTGCTGGAGCCGCAGATCACTTTGCCGGAAGATGCGCAAAGTGTAACCATCAGTTCCAGCGGCATGGTATCGGTGAAACTTCCCGGCGATACCACGCCCCAGGAAATTGGCCAGATACAGCTGGCGACTTTCGTCAATCCGGCGGGCTTAAACAATGTGGGCCGGAATTTAATGACCGAAACGGCTGCTTCCGGCGCGCCGATTACGGGTACGCCCGGGGAAAACGGCCTGGGGACGATTACCCAGGGCTTTCTGGAGATGTCCAATGTTCAGGTCGTTGAGGAAATGGTTAACATGATTGTAGCCCAAAGAGCCTACGAAGTTAATTCAAAAGCCATTCAGACTTCCGATACCATGCTGGAAGAAGCCAATAATCTGCGCAGGTAATACGGCATGGCGCTGGAAGTGAACGGGTATAAAAGCAAGCTCTTTTCCGGGATTGTGAGCATCCTGTTTTTCCTGACACTGTGCCCGGCGGTCTTTGCCGCCACCCTTGTCTGGCAAGAGCAGGCAACCGTGGCCGGCCCGGCAATCCAGTTGGGCGATTTGGCGCTTTTGTCCGGGGATGATCCTGACCGGCTGGACGTTTTGCGGGCCGTTAACATGGGCAGGGCAGCGGCGCCGGGGCAGACAAGCTATTTGACGGGGGATATACTGCGGGCCCGGATCATGGCCGCCGGCATCGACCCCATGGTTGAAGGCTGGACGATTCCTGAACGGGTAACGGTCACTACGCTCAGTCAAATCGTGCCCGGCGAAGCGATAACCCAAAAAGTAACCCAGGTCCTTATGGGACAGGTCCCTTATCCGCCCGCCGATGTTACCGTGAAAATCCGGGGTAGTTTGGCCGAAGTACCGATTCCCGTCGGCGCCTATGAGATTAAGGTTAAACTCCCCAATGGCGTGCGCTTAGTGGGCCCGACGCAGGTTGCGGCGGAAATATGGGCAAGCGGCAGACTGGCAAAGACCATTTATTTGGTTTGTGACGTACAGGTGCAGGTGCAGGCTATTATTGTGACAAGCCCCGTGGCGCCGCATAAATTTATCACTCCCGCGGATATCACAGTTGAAAAACGCAGTCTGGCCAGCCTGCCGGTGCGCGCGTTAAAGGACGACAGTGCCTTAAGGCTGTATTGGACGAGACGTACGATCAGTCCGGGCACGGTTTTAACGGAAGACATGCTTGACATCCCGCCGGTGGTTACCAGAAACAGTCCGGTAACAATCACGGTGGATAACGGCACAATCTATATTTCGGCGTTCGGCCTCGCAATGCAGGACGGGCGGCCGGGTGACATCATCCGGGTGCAAAACGTGGAAACGAAACGCATTATTTTGGCCAAGGTACAGGCAAAGGGAACGGTTGTACCCCTCGGGTGGTAACATGCGTGGAAAGGAGCGCGAAGGAAAATGCGGAAGAAAATGACGTGGATACTGACGGTGCTGCTGCTTTTGGCGGCAATGCCTGCGGTAACGGCGACCTCCCTTTGGTCGGACGCCGGATCAGCCGCGACGATGTTCAGCGACCGGAAGGCACGGAATGTCGGCGACACAATTACGATCATCGTGGAAGAACAGACCTCGGCGGCGAACAGGGCTGACACCAATACGAAAAAGGACAGCAATGTCAATATGGGCGCGGGTTCCGGTTTTCTTCTTAAAGCTGTCGGCGGGGCAAGCAACACTTACGGGGACAAGTATGCCAGTTCAGGCAGTACCAGCCGCAGCAACAGTTTAACGGCGAAAATTACCGCGCAGGTAATCGAAGTAAAGCCCAATGGGAATTTAGTTATTTCCGGCAAGCAGACCATCAAAGTAAATGGCGAGGACCAGAAAATATCCGTCACCGGCACCGTGCGCCCGGAGGATATTAGTCCGGACAATACGGTGTATTCCACCGCGTTAGCGGATTCCAATGTCCAAGTCAATGGAAAAGGCGTCTTGGCGAGCAAACAGAAACCCGGTTTGCTGCACCGCCTGTTCGGCTGGCTGTTCTAAGGGAGGAAACTATGAAGATAAGATGCAACCTGGCTTTTCTCATTACGGCCATCCTGGTCCTTGTGACGCTGGGGGAAGCCTCCGCGGCGCCCGTGGCCCGTATTAAAGATATAGCAAGAGTCGATGGGGTCAGAAATAATCAGCTGACCGGCTACGGGCTGGTGATGGGGGTAGCGGGCACAGGAGACACTGATAAAACCATTTTCACCGCCCAGTCCATTGCCAGCATGCTGAAAACATTTGGCATCACCGTATCAGCTTCGCAGTTTAAGGTGAAAAACGTGGCCGCCGTCATGGTCACGGCTACCTTGCCGCCTTTTGTACGCTCAGGTGATACTTTGGACGTAACGGTATCTTCTTTGGGGGATGCAAAAAGTTTGCAGGGCGGAACCTTAATTATGACCCCGCTGAAGGCGGCGAACGGGACGGTCTACGCAGTGGCGCAGGGACCGGTTTCCGTTGGCGGCTTCAGCGTTTCGGCAGGCGGTTCTTCCGCCAGTAAAAATTTTACGACGGCCGGTCGTGTACCCAACGGGGCCCTTGTCGAGCGTGAAGTGTCAACCGCCATCACCGATGGCTCTACCTTAAATTTAGTTTTGCACCAGCCCGATTTTACGACGGCCACCCGGGTAGTAAATGCAATCAATGGCCGTTTCGGTGAGATTGCCGGAGCAAAGGACGCCGGCACAGTAACAGTGGGGATTCCGGGAGAATATACAAACAGCACGGTTGGCTTCGTGGCCGCCCTGGAGGATTTGCTGGTGTCACCGGACATGGTGGCCAAAGTTGTGATAAATGAGCGGACAGGCACCATTGTCATGGGCAGCGATGTCGGTATTTCCGAAGTGGCCGTAGCCCAGGGGAATCTGCAAATCCGGATTAAGTCGGGCCTGGAAGTATCGCAGCCACCGCCTCTGTCCCGCGGTTCTACCGTTGTGACCCCCACCACGGATCTGCAGGTTGAGGAGCCGTCGGCTTCGCTGATTGTGCTGCCGTCCAGCGCCAATGTGGGCGATGTGGTGAAGGCGTTAAACGCCGCCGGGGCGACCCCCCGGGATATCATTGCCATTTTACAGGGCATAAAAGCGGCCGGCGCATTGCAGGCTGAGCTGGAAATAATCTAAGGGAACGGAGTACGGCTATGCGAATTGATGATACGATGACCCAAAACACGATGATTTTGCCCCAAATGCAAAAAAACCGGATGGAGGACGGCGGTTTTCAGACGAAGCTGACAGCAGCGATGTCCGCTAAGGATCAAGGCAGGCTCAAGGAAGCGTGTCAACAATTTGAAGCGGTCTTTTTGCATATGATGCTGCAGAGCATGCGGGCAACCGTACCAAAATCCGACCTCTTTGGCGCCGATCACGGCAAGGAAATTTTTGAAAGCATGCTGGACCAGAAGCTGTCTGAAAACATGGCTGAAGCCGGGGGAACGGGTTTGGCGGATATGCTGTATAAGCAATTGCGCACCCAGGTTCCTGCTGCCAAAGGAACAGAACAGGGCTAGCATGCTGCATGCTATGGGCAAGTACCATAAATAATTGATTCGCCGATTGTACAGATAACAATAAGAACCAGGTACCGAACAGGGGCCTGGTTTGCTTTTCTCAGGGGCAGGAAAGGAGACGGCAATGACGGGAAAGAAGTTTAGCTTAATGTTGGTCCTTTGGTTTGGTTTATTACAGGGCATTTACCCGGTATTTGCGGCGGAACCGGTTGCCGCAGGCGCGGCTGCCGTCCCGCAGGTACAGGCGGAAACTAAAACAACGGTGTTTACCAGGCTAAGATCCAGCCAAAATGTCGAGAAAACCAGGATTGTCCTGGATTTAAGCAGTATACCTGAGTATACGGTCGAGCCGCAGGGAGACGGTAAACAACTGACCGTGACGTTAAAAAACACGGCGCTTTCCGGTATTTCTCCGGTATATACCTTCAAGGACAATCTTGTAAAACAGGTAATGGCTGTTTCTGCCGCGGAGAAAGAGGTTAAAATTGTTATCGATCTCGCATATTCGCCGCATTATGAGATTTACCGCCTGAATGGCCCGCCGCGTTTGGTGATAGATTTTTGGAAAGTATTTGAACAAAAGACGGAACAGCAGTTGGCCGCAGGGTTGAACTATACGGCGATCCGCAAGGCGACTACCGACGGACCGCTGTCCATCCACATTTTGGATTATGATTTAAAAAACCCGCAACTGAAACTGGAGCATGTTCTAGCCAAAGATTTCATCGTGGGTACGGAAACTGTAAGGTCGATGTCAATGCGGAAAAATGCGCTTGCCGCCGTGAACGGGACGTATTTTTCCCCCAGTGGTGAATTGCTGGGTCTCATTGTCCAGGACGGTCAAATAATGCAGAACCCGGTGAACGAGCGGTCGGCCTTTGCCCTTACATATGCCGGCGACATGCTGCTGGATCAGGTAAGCTATGCCGGGGAACTGGTATTGCCGGACGGAAACGAGTGTGAGCTTGACGCGGTTAACCGGGAGCGGGGTCCGGATGCACTGGTCCTTTACACTCCCGCCTATGGGGCTTCAACCCGCACAAATAAATATGGTACGGAATATGTGGTTGTCGAAGGAAAAGTCAGCCAGATAAGTACGGGTAACACCGTCATCCCCCCCAACGGCTTTGTTGTTTCCGGGCATGGTGCAAAGGACAAGGCTTTAGCCGCGCTGAAAGTCGGTGATCCGCTTAGCGTGAAGCATGCGCTGACGCCGGACTGGTCCGACGTGCGTCTGGCCGTCGGCGCCGGACCACAGTTGGTAAGGGACGGGACAATCTATCTTACGACAAAAACGGAAGGCTTCGGCAGTGATGTGGCCGGGGGACGGGCGCCCCGCACGGCGGTGGGGATGACCGCCCAGGGGCGCATGCTGCTGGTGGTTGTGGACGGGCGTCAGCCCGGTTACAGCGTGGGCATGACATTGCTGGAAATGGGCAAGCTCCTGCAGAGTCTGGGTGCTGTTAATGCCTTGAATCTGGACGGAGGAGGCTCCGCGGAAATGGTTGTCAACGGGGTGGTAGTCAATCAGCCTTCCGACGGCCGGGAGCGACCGGTGGGTGATGCTTTGCTGGTTGTGCCGGAGGTGCGGAAGTAAACGATTTTGGGACGGGGGTCTGTTATCCGGGGCGTTTATCGTTTATAATGAAGTTAGAAGGATGGTGGTATGATATGAAAAGGAACATTTTCTACACGGTTGTCGTACTGCTTGTGATAATATCCGTAACCTGGGCGATTGCAGCGGCAAACGATGTTGAAGAGAAAAGTGTATTAGCCGGGATCGTGGTGGCCGAACGGTTGGTGACCGTGGGTCAGAACGTGAAGGAAGGCGACGCCCTGGTTTGTGTGCAGACCATGACCGGCACCGCTGTGGCGGCACGGGCTACGGTCGACGGGACGGTGACAAGTGTGCTGGTGACTCCGGGGACGACGGTAAAAGCCGGCGATGTCGTTGTTAAATTGCATGCGTCAGAATAGCAAGTCTCCATTTATGCGGCAAGGGGAAATGATTGTGTCGCAGGAGGAAGGGCATCGCGCATCCCCTTGCTTCTTTTATTTACGAAATTTACAAAGAAATTACTTATGAAAAGTTTCCGAAAGGATGGGATGCGGTTGTTACATGGCCTGCGGGAAACGATAATCCGAGGTGCAGGATTAATCCTCTTTACACTGATTTTGAGTCTTGTTGCTCCGGCAGCCGCCCAACAGCCGCTGATGGGGATCGAAGATGTTAAACCCGGCATGACGGGTATTGGGAAAACGGTTATTCAGGGCACGAAAATAGAAGACTTTACGGTGGAAGTGCTTAGTGTTTTAAAGCAGAAGGGCCCGGCCGGAGATAAGATTATGGTCCGGGTGGGGGGGGACGTGATTGATAAAACCGGCGGCATTGCCGCCGGGTTCAGCGGGTCGCCGGTGTATATCGACGGCAAGCTGATCGGGGCCATTTCCTACGGCTGGTCAATGACGGACCGGAGGATCGGTCTGGTTACCCCCATTTATGATATGCTCCAAATGGCCAAACTTAATGCCTCCGGTGAAGATGACGAACCCCGGACGGGAGCCGACCCAGCCGGACCTCCGGCGGTCTCAACACCTATCATGGTATCAGGACTGGGACAGCGGGCGCTGGAAAAATTGACGGAACAGCTGGCGCCCTATAACCTGACCCCGGTTCTCTCCGGAGCGGCCGCGGGGATGGAAAGTGAAAAAGTGGCCCTGGAACCGGGCAGTGCCGCGGGCGTGCAGCTCATGCGCGGCGACATTGATATGACGGCAATCGGGACCGTAACTTATCGCGAGGGGGATAATATCCTGGCCTTCGGGCACCCCTTTCTAAAGCGGGGGGGTGTAGGCTATTTTTTGACAAGCGCCTATATCCATCAAACAATTCCCAGTTTGGAAACTTCTTTTAAATTGGGAGCCGCCCTCGATTTGGTCGGCACGGTAAATCAGGACCGGAACGAGGGGATTGCCGGAGTGGTGGGGCGATATCCCCATAATATTCCCTTGCGGATGCATGTGAAAGACCTGGACACCGGCCGGGAGAACAATTTATTCGTCCAGGTCATTCAGGACGAACTGCTTTCGCCGGCCCTTGTCACCACAGCGGCCATGCAGGCCATTGAACAGACCATTGACCGTACGGGTCTGGGCACGTCCTGGGTGAAAATTGAGGTCATGGGGCGGAACTTGCCGGATAATATGCTCGTGAAAGAGAATATGTTTTTCCATCCGACGGATATAGGATCGGGCTCCCTTGGCGAACTGCTGGAGGGGTTAGCACTGGTGCTGACCAATCCCTTCAACGCGGTGGAAATTATGGATGTTAAAGTTGACGTGGCCATAGAACAATCGATCCAGACGGCGAAAATTGAAGAGGTGCACACTAAAACAGCGGTGGCTAAACCGGGACAGACCATTCCCATCTTCGTCAGCCTGAAGCCTTATCGTGGCGATGCGATTCAGGAAACGCTGAATTTCACCGTGCCTGCTTATCAGGCGCCGGGGCCCATGGCTGTCACGGTACGGGGCGGAGGCAGCGTGCCGGTACTCCAGAAACTGCTCACGCAGCTGGGGGCCCAGGAAATACAGACGGAACAACCAAAAAACCTGGAAACATACCTGCGTGATTTTGTGCAGCGGGACCGTAATAATGAATTGGTTGCGGAGATTACGCCGATGATCATGGAAAATGACCCCGGCGTGATGTTTGGGGGAGAAATACCCCTCACGAAAGCGCCTAACCCGAAAGCGGCTATGCCGGCAAAACCGCCCGTCGCTAAAGCCGGGGCCATGGCCGCCGGCAAAGAAAAGGCAAAACTGTCGACGGATTACATTGTGGACGGCAGCGCCGTCGTTTATATCAATGTGGCGGGCAAAACACCCGGGGCAAAGGACGAAAAATAAAGTAAAGATAGACATAAAAGAAGGGCTGTGTTGCATACAGCCCTTCTTTTATGTCTATTTTAGGCCGGCAGAGAGGCAGGGTGGGCAAACGGTTCCCTTTTTGCCCACCCTACGGTGCTGCGCAACAAAGCCGGAGGGAAGGCGAATTCTCCCTATGGGTTTTCGCCCTTAAAGCTGCTTTTTGGGATCCCGGTATTTTTTGCATTCGACATTCTTTGCAAACAAAACAGGAATTAGCTTTCCCTGTGTGGAATAGATTTTGTACTAAAAGTAGTCTGTAACATCTAAAAGTGCAAATTAAATTCGCGGGATTTTTTCGCAAGGCAAGGCGGAGGAGGCGCGCATATCGAACATATGTAAGCCGACGACAACGCAGCATTGCGG
>DHRA01000025.1:64636-66279 GCA_002411145.1 Firmicutes bacterium UBA5324
GACGACAACGCAGCATTGCGGAAAAAGACCGTGAAGGGAAATGTAGTTTTAGATGTTACAGACTACTAAACAACGGAGGATTTATTTCATGGGTCTGCAAGTGTTTGAATTGTTGGGGAAAAAAGTTATCTACATGCTGGAGACCATCGGCCAGTTGATAATATTGACCGGACAAACAGGATGGCACTTGTTGCATGGCAAGAGAAGGTATGGCAATACAATCAGGCAGATGTCGCATCTCGGCGTAGATACGCTGCCGATAGTGCTGTTGACGATGCTGTTCACAGGCATGGTTATGACTGTCCAGACTGCGCAGGAATTTCTCAAATATGGCGCAGGTTCAACGGTCGGCGGGGTTATTGCTTTAGCCATGGGACGCGAATTAGGCCCGGTATTGACCGGCGTTGTCGCCGCCGGCCGGGTGGGCGCGGCCATTGCGGCGGAAATAGGCTCCATGAAAGTCACGGAACAGATTGACGCCCTACGGGTAATGGCCACTAATCCGGTAGCTTATCTGGTGGTGCCGCGCGTCGCAGCCTGTATTGTCATGGTGCCGCTGCTGGTTATTTTCGCGGATGCCATCGGCACCTTCGGCGGTTTTTTCGTGGCGACCCAATACTACGGCCTGAGTGCGCATACCTTCAGTTCATCCATTACTAATTTTGCCGTGATGAATGATATTACCGGCGGGTTGATAAAAGCCGCCGTATTCGGCTTTATCATTGCCATTATCGGCTGTTATAAAGGCTTAAACGCCGGGGGAGGGGCGGAAGGCGTGGGTCATGCCACCACCGGTTCGGTAGTTACGGCCATCGTGATGATTTTCGTCTCCAATTATTTCTTATCTTTAATGCTGTTTTGAACATGGGGGAAGGTTTGACTTCTTAAAGGAGCCCGCGAGATGATTAAAATTGTAAACGTCCATAAATCCTTCGGCCGGAAAAAGATATTGGCTGACATCAGTCTGGAAATCCGCCAGGGAGAAATAATGGTGATTATGGGGCCCAGCGGCTGTGGAAAAAGCACACTGCTTCGTCTGCTGATCGGCCTGCTGAAACCGACGGAGGGACAGGTATGGATTGACGGCCAGGAACTAAGCGGCATGAATGAAGACGCACTGAATGAAGTCCGCAAAAAAATGGGCATGGTGTTTCAATATTCCGCCCTGTTTGACTTTCTGACCGTGGGGGAGAATGTGGCCTTTGGCTTACGGCAGCATACGGATTTTGCGGAGGAGGACATTGCGAAGAATGTAAGCCGTAAATTAAAGATGGTAGGTTTGGCCGGCTATGAGCAGGTAATGCCTGCTGAATTAAGCGGCGGGATGAAAAAAAGGGTCAGTCTGGCCCGGGCGATTGCCGGTAATCCCCGGATAGTATTATACGACGAGCCTACGGCCGGGCTGGATCCGATTATGTCCAGTGTAATCGACCGTCTGATCGTCAGCTGTCGCGACAGAATGGACATAACTTCCGTGGTGGTGACCCATCACATGGAAAGCGCCTTTCGCATCGCCGACCGGATGGCGATGATTAATGAAGGAAAAATTATCGCGGTGGGTACGCCGGAGGAGATCAAAAATTCCCGTGACGCCACGATCCAGCAATTCATTCACGGCTGGCTCTCACCGACACTGGGAAGAT
>DHRA01000025.1:66422-67754 GCA_002411145.1 Firmicutes bacterium UBA5324
GGAGCATGCAGGATGAATTTAAGCACGGAAGCGAAGGTAGGGTTGATGTCGGCCATTGGCTTGGTTATCCTGGGCTGGATGATCATCTGGGTGGGGCACATAGATTTTGGGCCGAAGGGAAGAACGGTGGAAGCGGTCTTCCGGTATGTCGACGGGTTGGTGGAAGGCAATCCCGTCCGTTACGCCGGGGTTGATGTAGGTAAGGTGACAAAGGTCTCGGTTAACTCCAAGGGAGTAATCGTTAAAATGCAGTTAAAACCGGGAGTTACCATCCCGGAAGGGTCGAAATTTACGATTACCTCCATGGGACTGCTGGGGGAAAAATTCGTGGAGATTGTTCCGAATCCGCTGGCAACCCGGGATTTGGCGGACGGAGAACAGGTGGAGGGTATAGACCCCCAGCGTCTGGACGATTTGTTTGCCACGGCGGACAAACTGGTCAGGGACATGCAAAAACTTGTCAATAATCTTAATGATGTGATCGGCAGTGAAGAATCAAAGACGGCTTTAAAGAAGACGATCCTGAATCTCCAGGCGATAACCGGCAATCTTGAGATATTTACGGCCAGCCTCCAGCGCATAGCCGTACATTCAGAACAAGACGTAATCAATATGGTGCAAAATTTACATGGCGTGTCCGAGCGGTTATTAAGTGTTTCCAATCAGGCGGATGTATTTATGCGGCAGTTTGCCGACGACGGGAAAACGGGGCAGGAACTGCGCGACTCGATTGCATCCATACAACGTACGGCGCAAGCGGTGGAAAAAATGGCGACCACCCTGGAGCCGGAAGTAACTGACCCGCAAACCATCCAGTCACTGCGGGAGACGCTGCAAAACGTGCGCCAGGCCAGTGAAAAGACAAATAAACTGCTGGGCCGTGCGCAGAACTTTAAAATTGAAGGCGGAGCCGAGGTATTGGGCGGACGGGATACCTATCAAACAAATATGGACGTACGTTTCGGGAATGGCAGTGGTTTTCTGCAAGTCGGTATAAATGATATTGGCGAAGGGGATAAAGCCAATCTGCAAATTGGCAAACAAAGCGGCGATCTGACGGCCAGAGTGGGGGTGTTTGACGGAAAAGCCGGGGTCGGGCTTGATCAGAAACTGGGCGGCAATACAAAGCTCAGTGTGGAAGTGAGTGATCCCAATGATGCGAAAGTGAAGCTGCGCGGCGAATATTACCTGGGGAATGACGGTGCCTTTGTCATTCAAAGGAGTGACATCAAAGACAGCCGGCAGCCTACTTTTATCGGCATCAGGAAAAACTTCTAGCGTCTGTAAATATTGGAGTGCTGCAATTTGCGGGCTCCTTTTTTTGTTGAATAT
>DHRA01000025.1:67892-84875 GCA_002411145.1 Firmicutes bacterium UBA5324
ATTACCAGGGTTTGCATTTTTCATAGATTGACGCCGCAGCGGGTGGAGCGGTATAATTATCTTAAACGACTGACTAGTCAGTTTTGTGAATGAGAGTAATATTGTGGAAGGAGACAAACTATCATGAAAACTGCACGGAGCGGGAAACACCGCGTCGTGGCTATGGCAACAGCGGCGATTTTTCTCATGGGCGGCAGCGTATGGGCCGCGCAACTGGATCTAACTCTGC
The DNA here is from genome assembly GCA_002411145.1 of Firmicutes bacterium UBA5324. Taxonomy (GTDB): domain Bacteria; phylum Bacillota; class Negativicutes; order UBA11029; family UBA11029; genus UBA11029. Next base: position 68,122 of record DHRA01000025.1, read on the forward strand.
AGGAAAGCATCGATCTGGCACTGCGGCAAAATCCCGGCATGTCCATCGCCCAGTCCCAACTGGACGCGGCGCAGGCCGACGTATCGAAAGCCCGCGGCGCCTTTGGCCCTTCGCTGGATGCTTCCACTGGCGGTACATATTATGGCGAAAGAAAAGCGACATTAGACAACGAGAGGGATTCTTACACGGCCAAACTTTCCGTGTCCTTACCCCTTTATTCCGGGGGAAAGCTGGAAGGTGCCCTGGGACAGGCCAAAGCAAACAAAGTATATTATGAAAAAGGTTATGAGAAAACAAAACAGCAGTTGGTGAAGGACGTTACGGAAGCTTATTTCAGCATATTGCAGGCCAAGGATAAAGTTAAATTATCGGAAGAATCCGTAGCCGATATGCAGAGTCACTTAAACAATACTCAGGCGTTTTTTCAGGCAGGAACGGTGCCGAAAAGCGATGTGCTGCGGGCAGAGGTGGAATTGGCGCAGAACAAGCAAAATCTGATCAAAGCGCAGAACAGCTATAATCTAGCGATTGCGGCGTTGAACAATTTATTGGGTTTGGATTATCGTAACGAAATTGTAATCAAAGATACGCTGACATACAGCAAAGTGGATGTCAATCTCGACCAATGCATCCAGACAGCTCTGGTAAAGAGACCGGAAATTACCCAGGCAGAGTCCCAGATTCAAGCGGCGGACGAGGGCATCAAGGTTGCGAAAAGCGGGCGGCACCCGACGGTAAGCCTGTCCGGGGCCTACGGCTGGAGTGGCACGGAGTATCCCCCGCCCGACGATGACAGTTGGTCGGTTATGGTGGCAGCTGAACTGAATTTGTTTGACAGCAATGTGACAAAGGCCGGTGTGTCCAAGGCCAAAGCAAACAAAGCCGAGGCGGAGTCAGCCTTTAGGCAGACTACCGACAATATTACCCTGGAAGTCAAACAAAGTTTCTTAAATATGCGGGAAGCGGAAGAACGTATTCAAACATCACTGAAGGCAGTTGAGCAGGCCAGGGAGGATCTGCACATTGCGGAGGTGCGTTATGCGGCCGGCGTGGGCACTAACATTGAGGTGATGGATGCGCAAGTAGCTCTTACGCAGGCCAAAACAAACTATACCGAGGCGCTGTATGACTACAATGTGGGCAAAGCCAGTCTCACAAGAGCGGTCGGTGAAGAAATAAAATAGTACGCCGGAAAGAATGTTAAACAGATGTTTGCCGGGGGGGAGGCAAGGGCCTCCCTTTTTTCTATAGTAATTCTAATTATTCAGTGTTTTAATATAAAGAAGTGAACTTTTAGAGTTGACGGGCCGCGAGAGGCTGCCTTGTGCTGGTAAATCGTGGATTGGCGCATATTGGAAACATTTACTGGAAAAAATAGCGGAGGTTTAAAAGGAACGTATTGTACGGCGTCGAATAAATGTAAAAAACTCTGTATGGGGGTTGGACTATGACACGGGGCGCCAAGCTGATCACAGTTTTGCTCAGTTTTTTTGTAATCTTATTAGTAGCTGTCCCGGCATATTGGTATAAGGCCGTAACGACGTCGGCCGGCCTGGAAAAAGCTCTGGCAGCCCAGCTGTCGGAACAATTGGGCCGTCAGGTGAGTGTTGGCGCTGTATATGTAAAACCCACGGGCAAAATTATTGCCGAGAATGTGGCGGTGGAAGATCAGGGGCAGCTTTTGCTGCGGGCGGAAAAAATGACGGTCGCGTACAATGTGCTGTATATTTTTTCCCGCACCCCGCTCTCCGGTTTGCGCTCCCTGGAGTTTTCCCGGCCTGAGATATTTGTTACCCGTTCCGAGGCGGGCGACTGGAATATTATCAGGTTTGTGAAGGATTTTAAAAGACCCGGTCAAGCCGGCGGTTTTCAGGCCGTGATCCGTGTGGTTGACGGCAGGGTGACGGTGACGGAAAATCAGCACAGTGCGGTTATTGACGCCGTAAATGGTGACCTTGATTTTACGCACAGTCCCGAGCTTGCCCTGCAGATCAGCGGGGCATTAGCCGGGCAGCCCTTGACGGTACAAGGCTCTATACATACGGACAATGGTACCTTTGGCTTACAGCTGGACGCGGTCAATCAGTCCGCCGACCTGCTTGCGTCCTGGTGGCCGCAGCCGGATTTGGCCGGGGTACAGGGAAACGCGGATATTTCTTTGTTTCTTCTGCAGGAACAGTATCAACCGCTGCAATACAGCGGAGAAATTGATTTAAAAGACATGCATGCCGTGCTGCGGCAAAATAACTACCAGTTAGCGAATGTAACGGGGAAACTTCATGTTAATAATAAAGCGCTGTTTTTGCAAGGGATAACCGGCAAAGTAAACGGGGAAATCCTGCAGCTCCAGGGAAATGTGGCCTTGGACGGCAGAAACCCATACCTCGATTTGCGGGTTTTCGCCGCAGACATTAATATTCAAAAGGCACTGCCGGATAAAACAATCCCGGTGGAAGGCACCGCCCGGGGTGAGTTAGCCGTTACAGGCAATCTGGATGACCTGCGCGTGCAGGGCGTGGTGGGGATGAAGCAGGGCGTGGTAAATGGTATCGCGCTGCAGGATGGGTCCGCCGCTTTAACCTATTATGACGGCTGGCTGGAGATGCATAATTTGCGGGCCGGCGTTTGGGGCGGTACTGTCCAGGGCCAGGGCGTGGTGAAGCTTGGCGCTGTGCCGGTGTATTCCGCGCTGCTGCAATTGGACGGTGTGCAGTCGCCCCGGTCTGAGCTGACAGGCGCAATTACGGCCAGTGTATTTATTACCGGGGACGGTCAGAATCCGCTGTCTACGGTGTGGGGTGCGGGACAGATCAATAACGGTGCCGCCTACGGCATTCCCTTTGACCGGGCGGAAACGGGCTTTTATTGGGTCAACAACGGGTTGCAGCTTGACTATTTCAATATGGCCATGGGACCGGGCTGGCTTTTGCTAAAAGGATCGGCCGACAGGGACGCCCTGCACCTGACGCTGCAGGGAGATAATATTCCCCTGGATCACTTTGCTGCGGCTTTTGGCAATATTGATATTTCCGGGACCGGCACGGTTAAAGGCAATATTGAGGGCAGGATGGATAATCCCGTGGTGAACGGCACCTTTGCGGCCAGACAGGGTCAGGTGCTGCAACAATCCTTTGCCGAATGCGCCGGGGAGTTTTCTTTCATGAATGGGACGCTGACTTTACGGAATGTTACGGCCGGCAACGGGAAAACATCCCACAGTATAAACGGCAGTGTGTATTTATCCGGGGAACCGGCACTGGATTTACATATTGTGAGCAGGCAGGCTCCTGCGCAGGAGCTAATGAAATTGTTGCGCTCCGAGGAAAAGATCCAGGGCTTGATTGATAATGAAATATTTGTGCACGGTCCGTTAAAAGCACCGGCCTGGGAAGGGAATTTGCTGCTTACACAGGGGCTGTACCGGGGGCAGCGGATTGATCAGGCGCAGGTGTATTACTCATACCGGCAGGGAATACTTGAACTGAAAAACTGCACGGTGAGCAGCGGGACAGCCGTTTTGGAACTGGCAGGCACCGTCGGGGCCGGGGATGAACTGGATTTCCGCTTTGCCGCCCGGGACCTCCGGTTTGAAGAATTGGGCGTTCTGAAAGGCCTGCCCTATGGGATTAGCGGCCGGGCGGAGCTTGCCGGCACGATTCAGGGAGTATGGCAAAATCCCCGGGTGGTCAGCCGGATTAACGCCTATGATACCGTAATCAATCAGCAGCATTTCGGCAATCTGACAGGACAAATCGAGGTCGTCAACAAAGATCTGCTTGTACCGGAGCTAAAATTGACGGACGGCACGGCGGTTTATGCTTTCACGGGCAAAATTGATCTGCATGATGCGCCGCAAATTGAGGGACGGCTTTCCGTGACTGAAGGACAACTGCCGCAATTATTGGGATTACTGGCGTATCCTATTCCTGACGCCCAGGGGAAAGTGTCGGCGGCATTAACGTTGTCCGGTTCCCTGGAGAAACCCGATGCCCAGGGGAGACTGACTGTGACCCAGGGGCATGTTAAGGGATATCCGGTGGATTTAATTGAATTGGATGCGGTGGCTCAACAGGGACTTGTGACGGTTAACTCCTTTGAGCTCAGGCAAGGACAGGGATTTATGCGGGCCCGGGGAACCTGGGCGGCGGATGATGTTTTAGCCCTGGAAGTTGGCGGCAGCAATCTTGATGCGGGCTTTGTGGCTGCTTTACTGCCGGAACCCCAGCCGGTTAAAGGAACCATTGACTTTACGGCGCAGGTTGCGGGGACAACCCAACATCCTCAGGCTGCCGTATCGATAGAAATAAAAACAGGCAGTTGGGCAAATGCGGAATTTGACTCGCTTTACGCCCTTGCCGTGTTGGAAAATGATATTATTAAGCTTAATCAGATCATGCTTATTAAGGGGCCGTACAAGGCCAGCGCCTATGGCAAGGTACCGCTGGCGGCCCTGACGAAAAAGGGCCGCGAGGAACCAAACTCTGCTGCCGGGATGGATATTCGCCTGCAACTGGAACAGGCGGATTTAAGTATTCTGCCGTTGCTCAGTCAGGATGTGGCCTGGGCGGTGGGTCAGACCCACGGGCAAGTACACATTGGGGGGAATTTGTACCAGCCGCTGATTGATGGTAAGTTTACCATAACGGACGGGACGGTGAAATTCCGCGCCCTGAATAAGCCGGTGGAGCATGTAAATGTTGATTTGCAATTCGCGGGCGATCAAATCCGCTTACTCACCTTTAATGGGCAGATGGGCGGGGGCAGCTATACCGGCGGCGGTTCCGCGGCCCTCAATGGTTTTTCACTTACGGACTTGCATTTAACCCTCAATCTTGATAAACTTTATGTAAACAGCAAGTACTATGTTGGTCCTTTGGAGGGAGCTTTTACGCTGGAAAACGGTGCAAGGGGGATTCCTGTATTAAAAGGCGGCCTGAATATTGCCAATACGGAAATAATCCCGCCACTTTTTTGGCCCGAGACAAATAATGCGTTACCTAATGTCCGTTTAGACGTTGAAATACAAGTAGATAAGAATGTGCGACTGCGCAGTCCGGGCATATACGATATGTATGTTAAAGGGAAAGTGAAGGCCCAGGGCTCACTGTTGCATCCGATTACCAGCGGAAAGCTGACGGTTGTACGGGGAAGCTTGCAGTATCTGGGCACATCCTTTAAAATTACAGAGGGGGCCGCCGACTTTACTCAGTACGACAGCTTCTTACCCAGCGTACAGCTTACGGCCGAAACCCGCACTTTGGATACGAAGATACACCTCCAGGTGACCGGGCCTTTGTCCCAAATGAACTTCAGTTTAACCTCGGAACCTGCCCTGTCCCAACAGCAGATTATTACTTTGCTGACCTTGCGCTCCCGGGGAGACGGCGGATCAAGCGGGGGAAACCAACTGGCAACCCTCCTTAACGAGGGCCTGCAGTTTACTTTTGTGCAAAGAGCGGAGAAGGTTTTTGAAAACTTCCTCGGTCTGGACGAATTTCATATTGTACGCAGCCAGAACGAAAAAGTAACGGACAGAGAAATGTATAATCTGGAAGTGGGGAAATTTATCAGCGATAAAATGTTTATCGGCTATACCATGGGGATTGATCAAGAGGAACGGATTTTCAGTTTCCGCTATGACATAACGAGCCGTTTCTCCCTTGATGGTCAATGGGATGATAAACGTGACCGGCGGATTGGCGCGTCGGCAAGATTTTATTTCTGATTTTTACCCGGAGAAACTCTGACCGGAAAGGAGGATGGGAATGCTGCAATTATATTTACAGGAACTAAACAAACTAAAGCTGCTGGAACAGGATGAAGAAGCTGCATTATGGGCTGGCTACAAGGAAAATGGGAATCTGCAGAGCCGCAAACAACTGATTGAGCAGTACCAGCCTCTGGTGTTTAAGCAGGCTATACGTATCACTACAAACCATAACTTGGTGATGGACATCATTCAGGAAGGCACGGTCGGTTTGATTGAGGCGGTGGAAAACTACAACCATACCAGAGGTGTCGCCTTCAGCTTATATGCCCAGCACCGCATTCGCGGCCGGATGCTTGATTATCTGCAGCGGGAAGGGAAAGCCGGGGGACTGTCCATTGATCAGTCCGTAGGTGAGTCGCCGGAAGAGAAGCCTTCCTTGCTGGCCTATTTGAATGATACGGCAATGGACATTGTAAAAATGACCGAACGCAATTATTGCATCGAACAAATGCAGGAAGCCTTTAAGCGCTTGCCGGCTAAGGAGCAAATGGTACTGGACGGTGTGTTCCGCCTGGAACAGCGTCCGCAGCAACTGGCGGATGATCTCAATTTGAGCCTGACCCATATCTATCGTCTCCAAAAGCAAGGCATCCGCCGGTTGCGGGGGATGCTGTCCAAACTCATATCGGAGTTTAAAAACGACTAAAGAGGACAATATACAGTTCAAAGTTACTATAATCAATGCATATGGCTTTTTTACGCATTATTTGCGGTAATTCCTACGGTTAAAAAAGGCATGGTATGACTGATTATATTAGCGAGGTGGCCTTAGCATGAAAAAATTTGAGAAGAATGGAAATGTAATTCGCCATATCCAATCGGCCAGGCAATGGCTGGAGCGGGCGGAGCATGCGGTCAATTCCGAATGCGGCACCCGCGGCGAGTTAGACTTGATTCTCGCGAAAGCGGAGGTACAGCTGGCACAGGAAAAGCGCACCCATGCGGCGGAACTGTCCAGTAAAGTGATGGCCTTTGTATTTCGTCCAAAAAGGTTGTTGTTCCTTGCCATGGGCGGTTTGACGGCCGGCATGCTGCTTCTGTTTAATGTATGGCCCCATACTGCTGCCCCAGGGGTGCATACCGTGCCCATCATGCGGCCGGCATCGCAGGCAGGCGTCCCGGCAGGAGCAACAAACAACCAAATGGCTATAGCGCCTCAGTCCCAGGACCGGCGAGAAAATAGCGAAATGTCCCGGGGAGAAATAAAAACGGCAACTGACAGTTCTGAACACTTACCGTCTGCGGCTGCAACCAATGTGGCAATTACCAGGACCGTAAGCGAACCGGCGGCAACCGTTCAACCCCAGTTAGCTTCCGTATCAGAGCAGGAAATGCGTATGCTGATGCGTACGGCGGAGCGAGTGCTCAGGGACGCAAAATAAGGAAAAGGAGGTAATTATGTATAAAACAAGGCGACTTCGTGCCGGGACGGCAGCCGTACTATTTGCTGTAATACTCCTCTGCGGCAGCATGACTACGCTATTTGCTGCGGCCGTACCCGAAAACGAAACTATCGCGGCGATCTCCGTAGAGGGAAACAGCACGGTTGCGGAAGGCATTATTTTGGCAGCCGTACAAAGCAAAACAGGAGACAAAGTACAGACGGAGGCAATCAAAAAAGATTTGCAGGCCATATATGATCTGGGGTACTTTTTCGATGTGGCCGCTGACTTTGTAAAACAGGAAAATGGCGTAAAAGTTACCTACAAAGTTGTGGAAAATCCGGTAGTGCGTGAAATTGTGGTCAAAGGCAACACGGTAATACCCACAGCGGAGATTACCGGGATGCTGGGTAATGTGCAGCAGGGCTCCATTTTGAACTCCAAGCAATTGGGGGAAAATGTGCGTCAAATAGAGGGGAAATATCATGATAAAGGATATATCCTTGCAAAAGTATCCGATGTAGCCATGGATGCCCAGGGTGTGCTGACCCTTACCATAAATGAAGGCAAGCTGGAGGGCATATCCGTGAAGGGCAACGAAAAAACCAAGGATTATGTAATTACCCGCGAAATGACGGTGAAAACCGGTCAGCCCTTCAACGCCAAGGATGCCCGCCGCAGTATGCAAAAGGTGTACAACCTCGGTTATTTCGAGGATGTGAATATGAAGCTGAATCCAGGCACCGAGCTTAACGGGGTGGTATTGGAAACTACCGTTAAAGAGCAAAAAACAGCCTCGGCCAGTTTGGGCGGCGGCTATAGTTCCAAAGACGGTCTCATCGGCTTTATTGAACTGGGAGACAATAACTTCCGCGGTACCGGTGACCAGGTAAAAATTCATTGGGAGTTTGGCGGTGATGCAAACTCGGGGCACAATTACAGCTTTGGTTATACCCGGCCCTGGCTTGATCAAAAGCAAACCTCCATTGGGTTGAATATCTACGATATGACCCGGGAAAAAGACGAATATTATCGACAAGGTGAAGATGGCTATTCGAACCAGGATGTGCGATCCACCTACGATGAACGCCGTAAAGGCTTCAACGTAACACTGGGGCGCCCCGACGGTGAATACCGGAAAAATTATATTACCTTGAAAGATGAAAAATCCTCCAATGTGGAAACCATCTCCACGGATTCTTCAAACCCGGCGGTAACGGGACCTGAAGGACCCTTCGGGGAAACCCGCAGTATTGCTTTGCAATCCATTTGGGATACGCGGGACAATGTGTTTAACGCCACCGAAGGAGAGCGTATGGCGGTCACTTCGGAATTCGCCGGCGGATTTTTGGGCGGTGACTTTACCTTCCAGAAATATCAGTTTGACGGGCGTAAATATGTGAAAAAAGGCAGTAACCATGTTTGGGCTTTCCGGCTGAGTGGCGGTATTATCAACGGAGACGTGCCGAGAAGTGAAGAGTTCAGTGTAGGCGGCTCCAATACCTTAAGAGGCTACGAGGAAGATCAGTTTGAAGGAAGCAAAATGTTGATCGGCAGTGCCGAATACCGTTTCCCCTTGGGTAACAAAATACAAGGGGTCGGATTTGTCGATGCCGGACAGGCATCCGACTCCTTCTCCCTATCCGAAGTAAAGAGCAGTGTTGGTTTGGGCGTGCGGATCAATACACCGATCGGCCCCTTACGTCTTGACTACGGTGTCGGTGAAGAAGGCGGAAAACTTCATTTCGCCATTGGCAGTTCGTTCTAATGAAAGAGGTCGGGGAGGGGGAACCCACCCTGACCTTTTCCATAAAGCAGGGCTTCACAGGAGGTTAAAAAGCAAAGATGAAATATCTGCGCATGGGCCTCATCGGCTTGTTGCTGCTTGTTACTTTCAGTGGTACGACAGTCGCATCCGCTGAGGTTATCGAACAAGTGGAAATAAGTATATCGCAGGATGAAAATGTGACAAACGGGGACATGGAAAACCGGGTGACAGCCAGTATTCAGGCGGTCAGCGAAAAATTGCTGATCGGCCGCAAAGTGGCCGATGTGGCGGCGAGCCATAAACGCTTCGAGGATATTATCCGGCAAGTATTTGACCGGGTGCTCTATGGCTATGAACTCGCTGATGTAAGCATTATTCCAGGGAAGAAGACAGTTATTTCCTTAAAGATGCTGCCCTGGGGGGATGTGGTGCAAAGTGTGGCGGTACACATTGACGCCGGGGAGATGGCGCCGGCGGACAAACTCCTGCTAAACCAGGATTTAGCGGGCATTGAGCCAAAAATTGCCCAAATACTTATCGGACTTCCGGTGGACGCCTTTACCTGGGCCGACAGTGTGAGCCGGGGGCTGATCCGTGAGGAAATTGCCGCCCAGTTACCGGAATTTCAAGCCGATATCGCCTATGTGCCCGCGCAACATACGGTCGTCAATATTAAGCTTCAGCCTGTGGGGCCGCTGATTCGCAAGACAGAGGCCCGGCTCCAATCCGAGACTCTGCCCAAATTATTATTGTTGCCGGTGGACGGCTCTGTCGAGGCGGTGGCGGAGAAGTTAAACGGTTTGCCGGTTGCTTTTGTCCAGCGGCATCGTGAAGAGTATATCGAACGTATGCAGCGCGAAGTAAGCATGATTAAATATGTGCGCAAATATCATTTGCGTACAGGAATTAATCTTGATGTGGGGGAAAAGTCGGAAGTCGAAGTGGCGGCCGACACGGACAGGTACAAAATAAAGCTGGAAGGTGTGCTTGATTTGGGCAGGCAGGGCGACAACAATACCATGCTGCGGGGGCACGCCGGCTATTTAATGAACCCCAAGGACGAAATATTCCTTGATGTGGAATTTTACCCCAACAGTATTAGCTGGCATTTTCAGCCGGGCTACGGCAGACAGCTTTCTGCCAGGACTTACCTGGGAATGAAACATGATCTGCGGGATAAAGAGGATATCGGGCTTTTGCGTTATAAGTTAAACACGGGTCTTTGGCTTAATCTGGAGCAGCATTTTAATTCCGGCTACCGTTTAACGGGCATACGTTATCAACTGCATGAATATTTGGCGGCCGAGGCGATGAGTGACCAGCATAAAACCTGGATAAGGCTTATTGCCGAGCTCTGATATCATCAAACAGGGAGGCGGCGTGACGGATAAGCCCGCGCAGAATGACATACGGCGGGGAATCTGGACTCGGGAGTACTCTCCTGCTATAATGGGGGAGAATGCTAATAAATAAAGAAATGAGGAATGAATATGAAAATGTGGAGACGGGTTGCTGTGGGAATTTCTACAGCTGTTATTTTAGGAATGGGCACGCTGAGCGGTGCGCAGTCGGTAACCTACGCCGCCCCGGCTAAAGCCGCGGCTACCATCGGTTTTGTCGATATGCAGCAGGTGGTAAGCAATTCGCCGGATTACAAAAATGCGCAGGATACCTGGAATAGTGAAGCCGATACCTTGCAAAAGGAATTTGACAGCAAAAGCGGTGGGCTGAGTGATGCGGAAAAACAGCAGCTTTTTGCCCAGTATCAGCAAAAATTGGCCCTGAGAAGGCAGGAATTAATGACGCAGGTTAAAGCGAAGGTGGATGAGGCGATCAAAAACGCAGCCAACGAACAGGGTATCAGTGTCGTATTGGATAAGGAGAGCGTTCTGTACGGAGGCAAGGACCTTACCCAGGACGTTGTAAACAAAATAAAGTAGACAGAGGCTGAGCGGGGTGTAGGCGTTGGGTGAGGCCGGAGCTAGCAGCCTCCAGTACCCGACACCCCGTTAGAAAGTAGTGAGGCTGATGAAGCAAAGGGTTAAAATATATGTTCTCTGTGTATGCCTGGTACTGCTTTTGATTCCGGTTTTGACAGGCTGTAAGAAAACAGCGCCGCAGACTGAATCGGCGGCGCCGCGCATCGGTGTCCTGGATCTTGATAAAACAATGCGTGCCCATCCCCGCTTTAACGAATATGACCAGCTTAGTCAGGAAATCGCCAAAATACAGGCGGAAGCGTCACGCAGCAATGCCGGGGGGAGCCCAACTGCCCCGGGGCAGGGCACAAATGTCGCCGGGCAGTCTGCTGCCGGGTATCAACAAGTGCTTGAGCAGCAGGTTTCTGCGCAACTGGCCCAAAAACAGAATGAACTGGGGCAGGTGCTGCAGGCCAAAATAGCGGCGGAAAGCCAGCGTATCAATGAACAGATGACCGAATATGCGAGGGAATTGGATCAAACCTACCAGGCGGAAATCCTGAGTGCGCAGCTCAAAATGCAAACTGTGCAAATGACCCCCGAGGAGCGGGAAACGGTAAAGAAGCAGATGGACTCACTACAGGCGGAAAGAACGCAAAAGCTGCAGGAAAAACAGCAGGCACTGGAGCAGGAAGCCAAGCTGCGCATTGAGCAGGAACAAAAAAATATCGAAGAACAATTTCGCCAGTATCAGGCGAAGGTGGCGGCGGACGCCGACAGCCAAATGAACGGGAAAATACAGGATATGCAAACACGTCGGGCCGAAACGGAAGCGGGAGCGTCCTTGCCCCCCGTTGCGCAAAAGAATGCGGCGGATCTTAAGGTGCTGCAGGAACAAAGGGAAAAATTGCGGCAAATAATGCTCAAAGATGTGAAAGACGCGGCCGCGAGAGTGGCGGCGAAAGAAAACCTGGAAGTGGTGATTGTGAATTATCAGCAGAATATCCAGGGGATTGATGTTACCGACGCGGTTATTGCGGAGATTAAGAAATAAATCGGCCGGAAATACTAGAGATGTATTAATACCAGGAGGCGGTTAGAATGAGGAAGAATGCAAAATTAATGATGCTGCTAGGGGGGTTACTGGTTTTTGCCCTGTTGTTGGGCGGGTGCGCGCAGTCCGGCGCCGTTGGCGTTCTGGACATAAATAAAGTAATGTCGGAAAGTCCTAAAGTGAAAGAATATCAGGAACAGCTGAATCAAAAAGGACAAGAACTGACTAAGCAACTGGATACGGAAAAACCCAACATTACGGCGGAGCAATTCCAAACGAAGCAAGAAGCTGCTTATAAGGATTTTCTGCAAATGAAACAGGAACTGGAAACGAAAATTGACGACAGTGTTAAACAGGCAACCGAACAAGTGGCCAAGGAAAAGAAACTCGGCACGATTATCTATAAGAACGGGGTCGCCTATGGCGGGACCGATGTTACCCAGGACGTAATGAATAAGATGCAATAACAGGCAAGGCATAGGGAGCAGGGAACAGGGAAAAGGGTATACGATTTAGCCCGCGCCCACTCCCTGCTTCCTATTTCTAATTTTCGGGAGTGATCATACTGAAAAAGACATTACAGGAATTGGCCGCATTAGTCGGCGGGGAGGCTGTAGGCCAACCGGAACTTGAAATCACAGGCGTTACGAGTATAGAAGACGCGGAAGCGCACCAAATTACTTTTGCCCTCGGCGGGGCCTATTTGGAAAAGGCGGCAAAAAGCAAGGCGGGGGCAGTGATTGTCCCCCTGGAGGTTGCGGACTATCCCAAACCCATACTGCGGGTAAACAATCCCAAGGCGGCTTTTGCCGGCCTGTTGGAATTGTTCACACCTCCGCCGCGTGTTATACGCGGTATTCACCCTAGCTGCGTTGTGGCCGCCACCGCCCTTATCGGCGAAAATACGGCCTTAATGCCCAATGTGGTGGTCGGTGAAAATACCGTTATCGGTAAAAATACCGTTATCTATCCCGGTGTTTTTGTGGGTGAAGGCGCAAGCATCGGCGAAGATTGCATTATTTATCCCAATGTCACGATCCGGGAAGGCAGCCGGATTGGCGACCGGGCTATCATTCACAGCAGTACCGTGATTGGCAGTGACGGCTTTGGTTTTGTAACCATTGACGGTCAGCATCGAAAAGTGCCGCAGGTCGGCGTCGTGGTTATCGAGGATGACGTGGAAATCGGCGCTTGTGTGACCATTGACCGGGCGACAACGGGTGAAACATTAATAAAACGGGGGACAAAACTCGATAACCTGATCCATTTGGGGCATAACGTAGTGGTCGGTGAAGCCTGCCTTTTAGTAGCTTTCACCGGTATTTCCGGCAGCACCAGGATCGGTAACCGGGTTACCTTTGCGGGGCAAAGCGGCACCGCCGGCCATTTAAACATTGGTGATAACTCTGTTTTCGCCGCCCGCTGCGGGGTTATCGGCGATGTGCCGCCCAATTCTTTTTATGCCGGTTTTCCGGGCAGGCCTCATAAACAGTGGCTGCGGGCGGAAGCGGCCGCTTACAAGGTGCCGGATATGTATAAAAGGCTGAGGGAGCTTGAAAAGCGACTTGCAGAATTAGAAAAAAACAAGTAACATGTCTACATAAAAACGGTACATAATGAGAGGAGAAAGTGATGAAGAAGTTATTTGCGGGCATGTTGTTGTTTTCGCTGGCTGCATCCGGCACGGCGGCAGCGGCGCCTTCCTTAAATGGTCCTACCGGGTTAATTAATACACCCTCCGCGGATGTGGTGCAAAATGAGGATTTCTCCCTCGGTTACAACCATCTTAAGCAGGGGGAAGTTTTGAATTTCAACATCGGCATTATGAAAAATGTCGAAATGGGCATATCCTCCTTTGATCCCGAGGCAGGTTCCCGGCAGAACCGGCTTAATGCAAAATGGAACGTGATTCCGGAAACAGTAGTCACCCCGGGTTTGGCTGTGGGGGTGGAGGATATCAGCGACAGGGGACAACGCAGCGCCTATATTGTGGGCAGTAAAGCCTTGCCGCTGGGTGTCCGCGTTCATTATGGCCTGGGAGACGGCCGGTACGACGGCGTGTTCGGCGGGATTGAAAAAACCATAAACCCCTTGGGTGTATTAACCGGCGATAATGCCTTCCCGGCGACCACCTTAATTGCGGAATATGACGGAGATGATTTTAACGTCGGAGCGCGGCTGTCTCTGGTGTCGGGCGTTAAAATCGACGCGGGCTGGCAGGATATGAAAGACTTCTATGTCGGATTCAGCATCACAAAGTAAATATTCACCACCAGCCCCTTGTTCACGTGAACAGGGGGTTGTTTTTTTGTGGGGAAAGGTGAACCGCCAAGGGGACGTATTTACACAAAGAAGCTAAGAAGCAAAGGGATATTTAGACTTTACTTCTTGGCTTCTTTGTGTAATAACTCTCTCTCCTTCCAGTATATACTACTAACAATTTTCGTATATACGAATGGACCAAAATAGTATAGCTGTGCTATAATACTACAGTGAAAAGAGGTGAACATAACATGGCGAATATTTTTCAGGATGGCTTCAAAAAAGACGTCGCAATTTTGCTGGTCGTCACTATTGTTTGTGGAAGCCTGTTTGCCGCAGGGATTGCTTACGCGGCAAATCTGTATTTCGGCAAAACGATTGCCGGGCTGATCGGGGAATACGGTGAGTATGACTTAGCCATTCAGGTACGGGAAGAAATGAAAGCTGATGTGGACACACAGTTGCATAAAATTATTGAGGAGCAATTTCCGGGGGCAACCTTAAAAGAAGGCCCGACACTGACAGGAAAAACAACCTTTTTTATTGCTTTGCCGGATAAATATAAAACGCAGCAGGTATATGAAGGGATAGACCAATATTTCGGCAGTCTGCCCGGCGGCGGCAGCGTCGGTATTATGACCGAGCCCCGCCTAACCATACGGGGAGTGCCGTCAGGGGCGCAAAATCTGTTGTTGGACCGTTTTGCGGTTGTGGACGGGGTGCGTTTTGCTTTCCGGGATGGCGGTTCAATCAGTGTCATTCTTACTGATATGAACAAATTAGCACCGGTATCGGAAAAAATTAAGGAAATACTGCGGGACTATGAAGTGGTGGAAGTTTCTTTCCCCATCGGGATGGAACCGGCTAATCCGATCAAAATGGGGGAGACCGTGGCGAAGGATTTCCGGGATCAGGCCGGACTGGAATACGCACAGAACGTTACCATGGCCGCCCAAAACAGTGAGATGCTCTATATGGTCAGCACAATGCTGGAAATGAAACGGTTTTTACAGGCCTATGCGACAAAAGTGAATATCACCCCCCCTGCAGGTACGGAATTCCTGAAGGGTGATACCCTTGTGCTGCAGGGAAGCGCACCGCAGGCATTGACCGCCGGGACGGCGTTGGATAAGGACAACGTGGTGGTGCAGATTACGGCTGTGCATCCGGATAAAACGGCGGAAGGCGTTATTACCCGGGGTGATGCGTCACTGGTACAAAATACGCAAGTTTTTAAACTGCAGAAAGATACGGTGGGTGAGCCCGCGGGAACAGTCACCCTCCTAAATCCCAGACAACAGCTGGGGACGGCGTTGTCCGACACCTCCAAGCTGCTGCAGCAGGTACCGGATATGGGAAAAGACGTACAGCAATCAACCCAGATCGCTTTAAAAGTGCTGGATAACTATGATGAGACGCTGTCTGCCGTGTCGGCAACGCGGGACACTGTGCAAAGGGCCGGCGATACAATTTCCACGGTTACGGCCGGTCTGTCCAGCATTAATACGGTGGCTTTGCAGAGCCAGATGGAGAAATCCTCCCAGGCTCTCGGCGGCATGATCGAAAGTCTGAAAGTATTAAAGTTGCTCCAAAGTGATTTAGGCAACTCCCTGGGCAGCTTGGAAGAAGCACGTACCAACCTGAACGGGCTGTCCACGGATTTGGAGGCGTTGCATAATTTATCCGCCAATGCCCAAAAGGCCCAAACCGCCTTTGACGCCATCACGTCCTCGGCGGATACGGCCCTGACAAAAATCCGCGCCTTTGACGCGGACGGCGCCCGGACAAATTTACACGCTGTTTCGCAACACATAGATAGCATCAATGCCGTCAATACTCCGGCGATTGCCTTGCAGCTGCAGTATTTGGGCGCTGCCATACCGAATTTAAAAGATGAAGAGATTGCCCAGTCTGTCAACTTGCTGGACAAGTTTATCGCCGGGCAGGTTATTCCCGGTCAGCGGGTCCAAATACTGGTGAACGAGGGCACAAATATCAAACAATTGGAACCAATTATCAAACAGGCGGCCGGCAATGACAATATCGCGGTCTATACCACGCCGGTCGGGATCATTGAACCGGATGCCAGAGGAGAGTTATTCAAAGTATTGAGCGAAGTGAAAGCGCTGCTGGCCGCCATGGTGGTTATTGTCTTCACGCTGGGCACCCTGTTGCTGGATCATACGATGGTCATGTCCACAATCAGGAAAAAGCGTATGCCGCTTCCCGCGAACAGCGGCGGCTGGCGGGGCTCCCTGCGCCGGTTTTGGGCATCCCTTACTTCACCGGAACGCACCTATGGCATGGCGGTGGGCGGGGGAGTGCTGACAAGTATGTTTTTGTTCAGCAGAGCATCCATCCCCTATCTGCCGATCTGGCTTGTACCGTTCATCGGTGTATTATGCGGACTGCTGATTGCCTGGAAAACGGAAACAGTTAGTCCGGTGCGGCTTGAAGAAATAATGGCCGGCGAAGCCATGGGCATGACTTATCTGCAAATCATGCGCGAAATTGTCATCCCGGAAGGCCGTCCCGGCTTTCTCCAGCAGCTTAATAAACGGAAAACGATATTTTAACAATGGGGAGTAGGGAATAGGGA
>DHRA01000025.1:84992-85744 GCA_002411145.1 Firmicutes bacterium UBA5324
GGGAGCAATTGCTACCCAGGGTACTATTTCCTACTCTTCTTAATGGAGGTGATTTTCGTGCTAAAAATTATAGATCTTGTAAAGAAATACGGGGAGAAAACGGCGGTGGATGGGATAAATCTCGTGGTTGGCAAAGGGGAAACCGTTGTGGTGATGGGACCCAGCGGCTGTGGTAAATCCACTAGTATTCGCTGTATTAACCGTCTGACGGAACCAACCTCCGGGGAAATAATTTTTCAGGGGGCTAAGCTTACGGCTTTACCACCCGCCGCATTACTCCAGATTCGCAAGCGTATCGGCTTTGTGTTTCAACAATTCAATCTGGTACAACGGCTAACGGCTTTGGAAAATGTAATGCTGGGTCTGGTAGCCGGCGGTATGGACAAAGGGGACGCCCTCACCAGGGCCACCGAAGCGCTGGCCACAGTCGGCATGGAGAAACATGCCGGGCAGCGCCCGGGTGAAATGAGCGGCGGGCAGCAGCAGCGGGTAGGTATTGCCCGGGCCCTGGCCCTGGAACCGGAAATGATGCTGTGGGATGAACCAACCGCTTCCCTGGACCCCATCCTTGTGGGCGAAGTTTTGGAGGTTATGGAAGATCTGGCCAAGTATAAGAATATGACAATGGTGGTCGTTACGCATGAATTGCCCTTTGCGCTGCATGTAGCCGATCGTATTATCCTGATGGATAAGGGACGGATTGTGGAGGAAGGAATGCCCCAAGCCGTATTTGCCAATCCGCAGTCAAAGAT
>DHRA01000025.1:85950-89313 GCA_002411145.1 Firmicutes bacterium UBA5324
TTATAAAAACACTTGCAGGGATTTTAGACTTCGTATAGAATAGTAAAGAGTTTTTAAGTTTACCAGACAGATTTTCAGGGGGAAATAAATGCGCAAACAGTATACGATAAAAGAAGCCAGAACTTATCAGGGCATCGGGCTTCATTCCGGCAAAAGCGTCAACATGCGTATCATACCGGCACCGGTAAATACCGGCATAGTATTTATTCGTACAGACCTGCCCGGTAAGCCCGCCATACCGGCGAAAATATCCGAGGTGTCGGACACAAGACGGGCCACCTCCCTGGGCTGGGGAGAAACGAAAGTTCATACGGCGGAGCATTTGCTGGCCGCTTTATTCGTCCAGGGAGTGACTAATCTGTATATAGAAATGGATTCGGTGGAGCCGGCGGTGGCGGACGGCAGTGCCCTGCCCTTTGTCGAGCTTGTACAAGACGCGGGCATTGTCGCCCAGGAAGCTGCGGTCGCTTCCTTAAAAGTAACGGAACCGGTCTGGGTGCGCCAAGGGGACCGCTATCTTGTGGCGCTGCCCTATGAAGGCTTCCGGATATCCTGTCTCTTTACAAATCCGCACCCGTTGATCGGCGCGCAATACGCCGACTTTGAGATTACGGCGGAAATTTTCCATAAGGATATTTCGCCGGCCAGGACGATCGGCTTCATGCATGAAGTGGAGGCGTTGCAGGCGCAAGGCTTGGGACTGGGCGGTACTTTAGACAATGTGGTGGTTTACGACCATGAGAAATTGCTGACGCCCCTGCGCTTTAACGACGAACTCGTACGTCATAAGATACTGGACATTATCGGTGATTTATCGCTGATCGGCCCGGTTGAAGCGCATATTGTGGCTGTAAAGTCCAGCCATGCATTAAACACTGAATTGGCACGCTGCATCTATGAGCGGTTCTGCCAAACGATATAAGGAGGCCTGCTTGCTATGCTGAGTATAACTGATATTCAAAAAATAATCCCTCATCGGTATCCTTTTTTGCTGGTGGATCGTATTTTGGAGATAGAACCGCAGAAAAGGGCGGTAGGCATTAAGAATGTGACGGCCAATGAAGGGTTTTTCAACGGGCATTTTCCCGGAACGCCGGTCATGCCGGGAGTATTGATTATTGAAGCTATGGCTCAGGTAGGCGGCATATGCATGCTTGACTGTGATGCCCACCGGGGTAAGATTGCCTTTTTTGCCGGGATTGATAATGCGAAATTCCGCCGGCCCGTGGTACCCGGTGATCAATTGCGCATGGAAGCGGAAATTGTGAAGCTGCGGGGCAATATTGGCAAGCTGCAGACCGTCGCCTATGTCGACGGGCATATCGTGGCGGAAGCCGAATTGATGTTTGCCCTGGCGAATGATTAAATAAAAGAAAAAAGGCCTATATTAAATAAAAAACAGAGATAATCTCTGATGAGTGTGTAATTTTGCACGAATATGGCTAATTTCCTTTTGTGAGAAACTGACTGGTAAGTCGGATTGTATAGTAGGAAGACGGGTAAGGTCTATTTTATAGAAGGGAGAACAACGATGAAGCCGGAAAAAATGATTATTCCTATTCGAAAAATCCACGAAACGGCTGTCGTACATCCCAATGCCCGCATCGGGAAGGATGTCGAAATCGGTCCTTATGCGGTAATTGGCGAAAACGTACTTATCGGCGATGGCACGCAAATCAGTGCCCATGTTGTGATTGATGGATGGACAAGTATTGGAAAAGATTGCAAAATATTTCCTGGCGCGTCAATTGGCGCCGATCCCCAGGATTTAAAATTTGCAGGTGAAAAAAGTTATACCTTTATTGGAGATAATACGACTATTCGTGAATGTGTTACGATAAATCGCGCCACCGGTGAAGGGGAAGAAACCCGGGTGGGCAGCAATTGCCTGTTGATGGCGTATGTACATGTGGCACATAACTGTATCCTCGGCAATAACGTAATCATGGCCAATGCGGCAACGCTGGCGGGCCATGTGGTGGTGGAGGACCGGGCGTTCATCGGCGGGCTCAGCGGAGTCCACCAGTTTGTGAAAATCGGACGGAATGCCATGATCGGCGGGGCGACCAAAGTAACGCAGGATGTGCCTCCCTTTGTTACCATCGACGGGCATCCGGCCAAAGTATCCGGCATCAATAATGTCGGCTTGTCCCGTGCCGGATATTCACCGGAAACACGGCGGCTGCTCAAACAAGCGTACCGGATTTTGTATCGTTCCGGGTTAAGCTTGCCCCAGGCCATCGCGGTGATGGAACAGGAACTGGAAACCTGCGAGCCGGTGGAGCATTTACTGCGGTTCCTGCGCAATGTGGAGCGGGGAATTGTGCGCGGTCGGCGTGAAAGTGAAGAGTAGTGAAATAGGGAATAGGGAATGGGACATGGACGCGTTCACCTCGAATTTCCCAGCCTTTATGGGAGTGAATAGATGGGTACTTTAGGAATCATTGCCGGTTTTGGACGGCTGCCTGTGCTGGTTGCCCGGGCGGTGCGCGGCAAATATGACAGGGTAGTCGGTATTGGCGTATTGGAAAGCGTGGATACCGAATTAAGCAGTGTAGTAGATGCCTATCATGCGATAAATATCGGACAATTGTCCGTTTTATTAGAAACCTTGCGACAGGAGAACATCACGGAGGTAATACTCATCGGAAAAGTGAACAAGGATTTGCTTTTTCAGGGTATCCGCCTGGATGACCGGATGCGGGCGTTATTGTCTCAACTGCCGGACCATAGTGACGATACGCTGATGCTTGCTTTTGTAAGCACCCTCTTATCCGCGGGATTGAAGGTGCTGGACCAGGCCGACTACATTCCCGCGCTGCTGGCGACGGAAGGCGTCCTGTCGGCACGTCAACCTTCCGCAGAAGAATGGCGGGACATCGAATTCGGTTTTGCCATGGCGAAGGAAATAGGAAGACTGGATATTGGACAAACTATCGTTGTCAAGCAAAGCGCCGTATTGGCCGTCGAAGCGATTGAGGGAACTGATGCCGCGATTCACCGGGGAGGACAGTTGGGAAAGACCGGCGCCGTGGTGGTGAAAGTGGCCAAACCCCTGCAGGACCTGCGTTTTGACCTGCCGAGCGTTGGTTCGCAGACGCTGCAATCCATGATTGATGTCGACGCCAAAGTCTTGGCCGTTGAAGCCGGGAAAACCTTATTGGTTGACCGGGAGGCATTGGTGAAAATGGCTGATGAACATAACATTGCCATCGTGGCGATTAAACGGGACTCGGGGAATCGGGAGTCGGGAAACGGGACGAAGCTCTAGTATTTGCTCCTCAATCCAAATCCCAGCTTCCACTACCGCTAGATCTTAAAGGGTTTAGGGGACGGGAATGGATTATACCCGGCTCCTAAACC
>DHRA01000025.1:89614-92523 GCA_002411145.1 Firmicutes bacterium UBA5324
TATCCCCATATTAAGGGGATTTTTAATAAACTGGTCGAAATACTGAAAATGGATCCCCCGGATGTGCTGGTGACCATCGACTATGCCGATTTTAATATGCGTTTGGCGCAGGCCGCGAAAAATCTGGGGATTAAAGTAGTATATTATATAGCGCCTTCCGCCTGGGCCTGGCGGCGCGGACGGGCGAAAACAATTGCCGCCAGCGTGGCGCGCGTGGCTTCCATCTTTCCTTTCGAGGCGGATGTTTACCGGGAAGCCGGAGCAAAGGTGAGTTTTGTGGGTCATCCCCTGCTGGACATCGTAAAACCTTCCCTGACGCGGGAAGAAGCCTATCGTTATTTTGCCGCCGATCCCGCCCGCCCGCTGATTACCCTGATGCCGGGGAGCCGGCGGCAGGAAATTGAGACGTTGCTGCCGGAAATGCTGCAAGCACTGCGGCTGATTCGGGAACGGCAGCCTGATCTGCAGGCCTTTTTACCCCTCGCCTCCACCATTTCCCGTGATTTGGTGGCGGAGATGTGTGCACGGTATCAGGCGGATATTCAGATTGTGGCGGCTCACACCTATGACCTGCTGGCCATCTCCACCTTCGTTATCGCCTCTTCGGGCACGGCGACCCTGGAGGCGGCTTTATTGGGTACGCCGGCCATCATTACGTACAAACTTTCACCCTTAACCTGGCTGTTGGGGAAATTGCTCGTCAAAATTCCCCATGTCGGCTTACCCAACATCGTTGCCGGCCAAAGGATTCTGCCCGAACTAATCCAGGGGGAGGTCCGGGCGGAGAAAATTGCCGCCATCGCGGAAGAGTGGCTGCGGGATGCGGGCGAATTGCCCCGCATCCGGGAAGAATTGCGCATGATGCGGCGGAAACTGGGGGAACCGGGCGCGGTGAAACGTGTGGCGCAGGTAATACTGGATGTGGCCGGGGATTAAAGTTTAGCTTCACCCTCCGGCATAAATATATTTAAAACGGTCGGGAACACTTCTATTGGGGGAAATATGAACACTTACTTACGTTTATTGCAACAGATAAAACCATATTGGGAACGGATTGTTCTCTCTTTGATCTGCATGATTCTTTCCTCGGCAGGTACGTTGTCGGTGCTGTTTATTATCCAGCAGGTCGTGGATAAGGTCCTGATAAAACAGGATTTTAAACAGCTTAATTTAGTCGCGCTGCTTACCATTGTGATTTTTTTTGTGCGCAGTGTCGCCATTTACGGACAAAATTACCTTACCTCTTATGTGGGACAAAGGGTGATCGCCAATTTGCGGGATATCATGTTCCGGCATATGCAGAAATTTTCCCTTGCTTATTATGAGCGGCGTCGTACCGGCGCCATGATGTCGCGGATGATTAACGATGTGGGCGTGCTGCAGAGCGCGATCACCGCCGGCGTAATTGACGTCGTGACGGAAAGCCTGAACCTGATCGGCGCCATTGGCATCATGGTGTACATGGACTGGAAACTGTCGCTGTTGACCCTGCTTACGATGCCTCCGGCCGCGTACACAATCCAGATCTTTGGCAAAAAAATCCGCCGGGCCAGCCGCCATGTCCAGGAAAAGGCTTCGGATATCTCCTCGGTGCTGCAGGAAACGATATCCGCGGTGCGGGTCGTCAAATCCTTTGTCCGGGAAGCCTATGAGATTAAGCGGTTCAGTGCGGAAAACCAGCGGAATTTTCGCGCCATCATGAAAGGGGTCCAGCTTAACTCCTTTGTGACGCCGATTGTGGAGTTTCTCGGCGCGGTGGGGGTGACAATCATTCTATGGTATGGCGGTAAAGAAGTCGTGGACGGGGTCCTGACCTCGGGCGCCCTGATTACTTTTTTACTGGCGGCGGCCAAATTATCCGATCCCATTAAGCGCTTAAGCCGGGTTGTGAATACGATTCAGCAGGCGCTGGCCGCCGCGGACAGAATTTTTGAGGTGATTGATACGAAACCGGAGGTTACGGATCTGCCCGGGGCGGTTGAACTGCCGCAGGTACAGGGCTATGTCCAATTTCACGAAGTCACCTTCGGTTATGAACCGCAAACACCGGTTGTGCATGCGCTGAATTTTACCGCTTTGCCGGGGGAAGTAATTGCCCTGGTTGGTCCCAGCGGCGCCGGCAAAACAACGGTTATTAATTTAATCCCGCGCTTTTATGATCCGTCGGCGGGCTATATTAGTATTGATGGGCATGATATTAAAAATGTAACGCTGACTTCGCTGCGGGAACAAATAGGGATTGTGCCCCAGGAAACCGTTTTATTCAGCGGTACAATTTATGATAATATCCGCTATGGCAAACTGGAGGCGACAAACGAAGAAATAATTGCCGCGGCGCAGGCGGCTAACGCCCATAACTTTATCATGGCCATGCCCGCAGGCTATGACACCCAGATCGGGGAACGCGGCGTGAAGATCTCCGGCGGACAGAAACAACGCGTGGCTATCGCCCGGGCCATCCTGAAAAATCCGAAGATATTGCTGCTGGATGAGGCGACCTCGGCCCTCGATACCGAATCGGAAAAACTGGTGCAGGAAGCCCTGGAGCGCTTGATGATTAACCGGACAACCTTTGTCGTGGCCCATCGCCTGTCGACCATCAAAAATGCCAACAGAATTATCGTCATGGACAAAGGCCGGATTATCGAAACCGGTACCCATGATGAACTGCTGCAACAGGACGGGTTATACAGTAAATTGTACCGGGTACAGTTTCAGCTGGATGATCACCAATAATTGACAATATGTGAGACTGAGGCCGGGTTGTGGAGACAGCGCAAAGGCGTCCGGCTCTGCGGCGGCCACGGTCATGTTGCCCCAGCATTTTACAACAGGGGTTTTCACGAGCATTGTCGAATATAGGAGCAGGAGTGAATCGTGCATGTATTTTCTCTATAATATACTGGCCA
>DHRA01000025.1:92848-93225 GCA_002411145.1 Firmicutes bacterium UBA5324
ATCAGACTTTCTTAGTTTCTGTTGTTACGCCGACCGGTTATGAGATGGCCAAAAAGATCATACCCGAAGCGATCGGCGTCATTTATTTTCCTGTCGATCTTCCCTGGGTTGTAGAGAGTGTCTTGAGTCGTATACAGCCGGGCCTGTTTATGATGGTGGAAACGGAGCTCTGGCCCAATTTCCTCAAATCGGCCAAAAGGCACGGCGTGAAAACGATCATGGTCAACGGACGCATTAGTGACAAGAGTTCAAAACGGTATCACTATCTGTTTGGCATTTTAAAAGATATGCTGCGGAATGTGGACCGCTTTTGCATGCAGTCCGGGCGGGATGCTGAATACATTACCGGGCTGGGGGCCGATGCGGCCCGGGTCAGC
>DHRA01000025.1:93500-111393 GCA_002411145.1 Firmicutes bacterium UBA5324
CCCCGGCATGTGGAACGGGCCGGGGAGATTAGGGAATTATGCCGGCGGGCCCAATTGTCCGCCGCAAAACGCAGTGAGCAAGCCACAGAAACAGAACGGCGGCAGGTAGTCATTCTCGATACCATTGGTGAATTGGGCAAAGTATATGGGATTGCCGATCTCGTTTTTGTCGGCGGAAGTCTGGTGCCGAAAGGCGGACATAATATTTTGGAACCGGCGGCTCACGGTAAACCGGTGTTCGTGGGACCGCACATGTTTAACTTCAAGGAGGTATACGCCTTGCTCAGCGGGCGGGGAGTATGCTTTACGGTAAAAAACCAAAGTGAGCTTGGCCGGCAAATGAATGCGCTGCTGAAGGATGCGGAAGCGCGCGGGCATGTCCGGGAAGAAGCGCTAAAGGTTATTGGCGAGAACAAAGGAGCCTCGGGGAAGAGCGCGCAAGCAGCAAAACAATTATTACAGATGGAGTGACATGGATGATCATCAAATGGGAGGCACTGCAGGAATATTTATATGGTATCGTGCATGGAAAGAGCAAGGGGATGGGGTCTGCATTTATTCGCTTCTCTTTATACTGCCTGTCCTTGCTGTATTGCCTGGCGGTGCGGATATCCCTCGGGCTGTATCGTGTGGGGCTTTTGCATACGGAACATTTGCCCTGCAAGGTAATCAGCCTGGGGAATATTACGGTTGGCGGTACGGGAAAAACTCCCACGGCCCAGGAATTGGCCATGGCCATCCGGGATGCGGGTTATAAAGTAGCCATCCTGAACAGGGGCTATCGGGCCCAGTCAAAGGAAACCGTGGGTGTGGTTTCTGACGGAAAAAAAATCCACATGACCGCCGAGGAAGCCGGTGATGAGGCCTATTTACTGGCCAAAAAGCTGCCCGGCGTACCGGTGCTGATTGGCAAGCACCGGGCTGTAACCGGCCGTTATGCCGCGGAGAAATTCGGCGTGGATGCGGTAATCCTCGACGACGGCTATCAGCATTGGCGTTTATACCGGGATATGGATATTGTATTGGTGGATGCCACCAATACCTTTGGGAATAACTACGTTTTGCCCCGGGGCACGTTACGGGAGCCCCTGAAAAATTTGCAGCGGGCGCATGCCTTTCTGCTTACAAAAGTAGATCAGACGGACGATGGCGCGAAAGAAGAATTAAAACGGATTATTAGTGCGATAAATCCCCGCGCGGTAATTGCGGAAAGCGTGCATGATCCCAAATATCTGTACCGGCTGGAGCAATGGTTCAACCGGACGGCCGAAAGTCAGCCCGGGGCCCCGGATATTGCGGGCCGCCACCTGCTTACTTTTTGCGGTATCGGCAACCCCCAGTCTTTTGAAAACACCCTTTGCGGCATGGGCGCCATCTGTACATCTTCCATCCGCTATCCGGACCATCATAAATATACCCTCGAGGATATGCACTATATCATGCAGCAGGCGCTGGCGTATGAAGTGGATTATATCGTAACTACGGAAAAAGACGCGGTCAAGATCCCCCCCGGTTTTATCCGTGACGTGGACTGGCCCGTCCCCATGCTGATTCTCGGCATTGAAGTGAAGATGACGGTGGGCCGGGAGGAACTTATTCAGCTTGTGCATAATACGGTGAAAAAAGCCGGTGATTTGCCCCTACCCAGCCCAGTGGATAAAAATTGGAGTATGTAGACCCGAGGAGGCTCTTTATGAAGGTCATATGTGTAATCCCCGCCCGTTATGCTTCCACCAGACTGCCGGGCAAGCCTTTGGTGGACATTGCCGGCAAACCCATGATCCAGCATGTTTACGAACAGGCGTTAAAAGCGAAGCTACCCTCCGCGGTATGGGTGGCGACGGACGACCGGCGGGTCTTTGATGCCGTGTCTGCTTTTGGCGGGCAGGCCGTTATGACTTCCGCCGACCATTGTACCGGCACCGACCGGCTGGCAGAAGTGGCCCGGCGGTGTGCCGCGGATATTATTGTCAATATCCAGGGGGATGAGCCGCTGATTGCCCCGGAAGTGATTGACCAGGTTGTGCAGCCCTTTTTACAGGAGCCGGAGCTCGTAATGACGACGCTAAAATCCCGGTTGCCGGAAGAAGATTTTACGAATCCGGCTGTGGTAAAAGTGGTGACCGACCAACGGGGCTATGCTTTATATTTTTCCCGCTCGCTGATTCCTTACCCGCGCTATGCGGGGGAGGATTTTGCCATTTATAAGCATATTGGTTTATATGCTTACCGGAAAGAATTTCTCCTGCGGTACGCATCCCTGCCGCAAACCCCGCTGGAAAAGGCGGAATCGCTGGAACAGCTGCGTGTGCTGGAAAACGGTTATCGCATCCTGGTATTGGGGACAAACTATCAATGCATTGGTGTCGATACACCCGAAGATTTGGCCCGGGTGAGGACAATGCTGACGCAGAAGCCTTCGCGTATGGCCGGGCTATAGGTACAACCCTGTGCCGGTTTTCGCAGACATAGTTTATTTTCCCGAAAAACGAGGAGGTATTCCGATGGTTAGAACTGTGCAAGTGGACAGTATAAAATGCGGCGGGGACAACCCGCTTGTCCTGATGGCGGGTCCCTGCGTAATTGAAGATGCCGCACGCGCCCTGCGCATTGGTGAACGGACGAAAGAAATCGCCCAATCCTTGGGCATTCCCTATATTTTCAAGGCATCCTTCGATAAAGCCAACAGATCTTCCGCGCAATCTTTCCGCGGCCCGGGTCTGACAGAGGGCCTGAAGATTCTTGCCCAAATCAGAAAGACCCTGGGTGTGCCGGTCATTTCCGACATCCACAGCATTGAACAGATAGAGCCGGCGGCGGAAGTGCTGGATATTTTGCAGATTCCGGCCTTTCTCTGCCGTCAAACCGACCTGCTTGCTGCGGCAGCCCGCACCGGCAAAGCGGTTAATGTGAAAAAGGGCCAGTTTCTCGCACCCTGGGATATGAAAAATGTGGCGGACAAATTCACAGAGGCGGGCAACGAAAACATTCTTTTCACGGAACGCGGTGTGAGCTTTGGCTATAACAACCTGGTGGTCGATATGCGGTCCCTGGCCATCATGCGTCAAATCGGCTTTCCGGTAGTGTTTGACGCCACACACAGTGTGCAGCTGCCCGGCGGCGCTGGTTCGGTCTCCGGCGGGCAGCGGGAATTTGTCCCGTATTTGACCCGGGCCGCCGTGGCGGTGGGCATTGATGCGCTTTTCATGGAAGTACACGACGAGCCGGAGCGGGCGCTGTGTGACGGACCGAATATGATTGCCCTGGATGATCTGGCCGGTCTGCTGGCGGATGTAAAAGCCATTGACGCAGTGACCAAGAAACATAAAGTATAAAATATTATTAACCGCCAAGCCACAAAGACGCCAGGGGCAAATGATAATTAAGAATGTGAATATAAGAAGTAACTAATATTGTCCTTGGCGGCTTGGCGGTTCAATTCAAATTTGTTTAATTCACTTCTTTTGGGAGGTGCTATAGATGATTATCGAACAAGCTAAAGAAGTATTGCGCATGGAAGCGGAAGCGATTAGCGCTTTAATACCGCGGATTAACGGCAGCTTTGCGGCGGCGGTGGACCTGGTGCTCGCCTGTGAGGGACGCATCGTGGTTACCGGGATGGGCAAATCCGGCCTGATCGGGCAGAAAATCGCCGCTACCTTAGCGAGTACAGGAACGCCGGCCTTTTTTTTGCACCCGGCGGAAGCAATCCACGGGGACCTTGGTATGGTAACGGGCAAAGATATCGTAGTTGCGCTCTCCAATAGCGGCGAGACCGACGAAGTGATAAATATATTGCCGGTGCTGAAACGGATCGGGTCCGGCCTGATCGCCATGACCGGCCATGCCCAATCCACGCTGGCGCTCAATGCGGATATTGTATTGGACGTGGGCGTGGCCAAAGAAGCCTGCCCCCTGGGGTTAGCCCCTACGGCCAGTACCACGGCTGCCCTGGCCATGGGAGACGCCTTGGCCGTGGCCCTGCTTTCCGCCAGGAAGTTTACGCCGGAAGAGTTTGCTTTATTTCATCCGGGGGGCAGTTTGGGCAGGAAACTTTTGCTCACCGTGGAAAAGGTAATGCATAGTGGTGAAGAAAATCCCGTGATTGAACGGGACAAAACTTTGCAAGAGGCGTTATTCGTGATCACCTCCAAGGGCCTGGGCGCCACCAGTGTGGTTGATGAGACAGGGGCTCTGGTGGGGATTATCACCGATGGTGATATCCGCCGTTCCCTGGAAAAGGGGTATGATGTCCTAAGCCGGCCGTTGACGGAAACCATGACCCCCACGCCAAAAACTATCACGCCGGAAAAATTGGCGGCGCAGGCCTTGCAGATGATGGAGAAAAACCGGCCGCGGCCGATTACGGTCCTGCCGGTGGTGGACAAAGGGAAAAAACCGGTCGGCATGCTGCATCTCACGGATTTATTGAAGGCGGGCGTGGTCTGATGGAGATAGATACAAGAGCGCGGCGGATTAAATTATTGGCGATGGATGTGGACGGTGTTTTAACCGACGGGCATATCATCCTGGGAAATCAGGGAGAAGAACTGAAGGCTTTTCATGTGCATGACGGCTTGGGGATCAACCTGGCGCATAAGGCCGGTTTGCATACCGCCATTATTACGGGGCGGGAATCAGAAATTGTGCGGCGGCGCGGCACTGAACTGAATATCCGGGATATTCACCAGAAGGTTGCGGATAAGGCCCGGTGTATAAAGCAGATGTTGGCTAAATACGCTTTAACACCGGATGAAGTCGCTTTTATCGGTGACGATTTAAATGACGTGCCGCTGTTTTTACAGGTGGGCCTGGCGGCGGCTGTGGCCAATGCAGCCCCGGAGGCTAAACAGTTCGCCCACGTGGTAACCCGGGCCCGCGGCGGAGACGGAGCCGTGCGCGAACTTATTGCCTTGATCTTAAAAGCCCAAGGGAAATGGGAACAGATTGTCGAAGAATACGTCAATAGCCCGCAACGGTTAATTGGCCAGTGATAGAGGCGAGGCAGGCAATTGGTGCTTTGCCGCGAGCTTTTTGGTTATATTCCGCAGGGTGCCGGAGGGAGAAGGGATAATGGGGAAAGGCTGGGCGTACTACGCCGGTAAAATGTTTAGCAAGATTATATGTCTCTTGCCATATCGCCTGCTCATCGCCGGCGGCCAGCGGCTCGGCGGCGTGTATTACCGGCTGGCGGCCAGTGTGCGGGAACGGGCAAAAAGTCAAATGATGCGCGGCTTGCGGATTTCCGCCGCCGAGACGGAACCGATTTTGAAACGTATGTTTGGCAATATTGTCTTAAACACGCTGGAATTTTTTTATTTACCGAACATCTCGGCCGAAAACCTCGACGGGTTTGTGACCTTCGAAGGCTTGCACCATCTGGACCGGGCCTTGCAACAGGGCCGGGGAGCAATCATCCTTACCGCTCATTTTGGAAACTGGGAATTATGCGCTTTATCCCTGGCGATGCGGGGATATCCCATGATCGGTTTAGCAAAACCACAGCCCAATGAAGGGTTTACGTTATTATTGACGGAATACCGGACACGCTTCGGCGGAGAGCTGTATTATAAAGGAGCGGCTCTCCGGCAGGTGATCAAGGCGTTAAAAGATAATAAATTTGTGTACATGGTATCTGATCAGGATGGAGGTAAAGACGGAATTTTTATAGATTTTTTAAATAAGCCCGCCTCAACCCCGGCGGGGTCCGCGGCCTTTGCCCGCAAGTGTGCGTCGCCGGTCATACCGGTTTTTATACGCAGAGAGGGCGACAGGCAGGTGGTGGTCGTTGATGCGCCGCTGGCACTGCAGGAAACCGCCGATGCCAAAGACGACATTTACCACAATCTTGTCATCATTACGCAACGCGTGGAGGCGCAAATCCGCAAATATCCTGATGAATGGTTATGGTTCCAAAAAAGGTGGAATACACCTGTGGAGGGGGCTAAAACAGATGAAGATTAATAAAAATACAGTTGTGTTGATCGCCGTCGCTGTTTTACTGACCGGGAGCGGACTGTACTATTTCCTCCGGGATGTGCCGGAACCGCCGCCGACGGTCGCCGAACAGGGCGCGGAAGAGGGAGAATTGCAATTTCTGGGTACCGGCCTGTCGGAAACAAAGGACGGAAAAATACAGTGGGAAGTCCAAGCCGACCAAATACAGGCGGGCCTTGACAAGAAGATTGTCACGATGCAGGGCATCCGGGCAAAAATTTATGAACACACCGGCGGACAGGGGATAATCCAGATCACGGCAAACCAGGGCCGGATGGAGAATACGGAAAAAGTACTCACCCTTGAAGGCAATATTACCGCCTTGTCGGAAAAGGGTACTGAATTTGCCGGCAATGTGATAAAATGGTTCATGAATGAACAGCGTTTTACCGGTGAGGGCGGCATCCGGTATCGACAGACAGATGTGACCATTACGGGAGACCGTATGGAAGTGGAGCAGAACTTAAACACCGTCCGTGTCACGGGCAACGCCCGGGCTGAATTAAGGAGGTAGTCCGATGAGAGGAATCAAAAAAGCGGCGGCCGCCGGCGTACTTTTGCTCAGTGTATTAATCAGTGGCAGTATTGCTGCGAAAAACGCGCCGGTGCAGCTTTCCGCCGATACGATCCAATATAATAATAATTTAAAGCTGGTGCAAGCGACCGGCAATGTTGTGATTACGCAGGAAGCAATCACGCTCACGGGAGCCACGGCGGAATACCGGCAGGATACGAATCTGGCCGTGGTCAGCGGGGGCATCGTCCTGACCAATGATACCATCCGTTTAACCGGCGCCACGGTGGAATATGACACCGCCACCGGCGTGGGGGCCGTGAACGGGCAGCCGCGGATGGAAGATAAGGAAGGGGCTTGGCTGACCGGGGAAAAAGTCGACTTTTTTACCGGTGAGGACCGTGCGGTGGTGACCGGCGGCGTGCATATTGTGCATCCCGGCAGACAAATTGATGCGGTTGCCGATAACGCCATTTATTATGGCAAAGACCGCAAAGTATTGCTTACCGGCAATGCCAGAGCCGTCCAGGAAGGCAATACGCTGACGGGGGATACTTTGACCGTTTATTTGAGTGACAAAACGATGAATGCGCAAGGAAACACAAAATTAATCATCATTCCCAATGAGAAGAAGTAAGGGGTTAACATGATAATTGAAACGCGTAGCTTAGTAAAATCCTACGGTGGGCGGTGTGTGGTGGACAATGTGGACATCAAGGTCGGCCAGGGGCAGGTCGTGGGGCTGTTGGGGCCGAACGGCGCCGGGAAAACGACGACCTTTTATATGATCGTGGGCCTGGAATACCCCGATAAAGGGCAAATCCTGGTCGGCGACCAGGATATAACCAGTCAGCCCATGTATGAGCGCTCCCGGTATGGTATTGGCTATCTGCCGCAGGAAGCTTCAATTTTTCGCAAGCTGACCGTGGAGGAAAACATTCTGGCCATTCTGGAATTGCAGCCCTTAACAGCCAAGCAGCGCCATGAACGAATGGAAGAATTAATGGAAGAGTTCAATGTTACACACGTACGCAAGCACTATGGCAGTATGCTGTCCGGGGGGGAGCGACGCCGGGTGGAGATTGCCCGGGCCATCGCCACAAACCCCGCCTTTATTTTGCTGGATGAGCCCTTTGCCGGCGTCGACCCCATCTCCGTGGGGGACATTCAGGAAGTTATTGCGCATCTAAAGCGCTGCGGGATCGGGGTTTTAATTACCGACCATAATGTGCGGGAAACCCTGACGATTACCAATTACGCCTATATCCTGCATCAGGGAAAAGTCCTGGTCAGCGGTAATTCGGCGGAGATTGCCGACAGCGAAATAGCCAGGAAATTTTACCTGGGTGAGAAATTTGCCATGTAGTGAACTCGTCTGGCTTTGCCAGACTTCGGGGCTTCAGGTGGAGACTCTACTCCACCTGAAGAAGTCAGCAAGGTAACACCCACTTATAGAAGTGGGTGTCTCCGAATTTGTATGATGAAGTAAATGATGGAAGGGAATTTATTCAACGGGTATAGCACCGGATTACAACCCTAGGAATGAGGTATTACATGCGTATTCTTGACAAATATATCGTTAAAGAGCTCGCAGGTCCCTTCATTTTCGGCATCTGCGCTTTTTCCAGTATTTTTATCGGTACCGATGTCCTGTTTAAAATGGCGCGCTTTATGACCGAACAGGGGGCGGCTTTTAGCACTGTCGCAAAGTTATTCGTTTACCGGCTGCCCAGCATCATTGTGCTGACCTTCCCCATGTCCATGCTGCTGGCTTCATTGTTAACCTTTAGCCGCTTGTCGGGAAACAGTGAAATTGTGGCCATGAAAACCGGCGGGGTCAGTTTTTCCCGGCTCATTACGCCGGTTATTATCGTCTCTTTATGCGTCAGCATACTGGCCATGGTTTTTAATGAACTGGTGGTACCGGCGGCGAACCTGGCATATACCGATACGGTGCGCGAGGAAATACAAAAGGACGGGTCGCCCGGTAAAACCCAGGACAATCTGCTGGTACGCGAGGGCGGCGCCCAGACCGAGCGCATTACCTTTGCCCGGCGGCTCAATGGAGAAACGAAAACCATGCAGGGGATTGACATACAGGAATTCGACGAGGGCCGTTTGGCGCGCATCATCAGCGCGGAACAGGCTGCCTGGGACGGAAAGAACTGGGAACTGAGCAACGGGATTATCTATGAGATCGATGCGAACGGCAACCTTGAACATACGCTCCGTTTTCAAAAACAGAGCTCCAATATAAGAAAGAACCCCACCGAAGTCAGTAAGGAACAAAAGAAACCGGAAGAAATGACGATTGAGGAATTGAAGCTGCGGATCAAGGTACTGGACCGGGAAAATGAGCCGACCAACGATTTGAAAGTCAAGTTGCATGAACGGATAACCTTTCCCCTGGCCAGCCTGATCTTTACCCTGATCGGCGCGCCTTTGGGCTTGCAGTCCCACCGGGCCAGCTCTTCCATCGGCCTGGGCCAGAGTATCGTCATTATTTTTGTCTACTATGCAATTATGATGATCAGTGATGCGCTGGGGGCCAACGGAACGATCCCGCCCGCCCTCGGGGCCTGGACGCCCAATATTATCATGATCCTGTGCGGCTTTTTCCTTATCCACCGCGCGTCGAGGTAAGAGTAGGAACCGCCAAGGCGCAAAGACGCCAAGGTTCCGTTTCTTAAAGATGGCATAAAGAGAGTTGTTTACAGCAAACGAAAGAATTATCCTATAGTTCCTTAGCGTCTTGGCGACTTGGCGGTTAAGGCAGTTTTTGAAAAGGAGGGATTGCATGTTCGGAATATCACTTATTGCGGTTTTGGCAGTGATGGGCGGTATGATCGCTTACATCGGCGATAAAATAGGTACGAAAGTCGGTAAAAGGAAGCTTTCAGTATTCGGACTGCGTCCCAAACATACATCGATTATTGTGGCGGTGGCCACCGGTGTGTTTATCACCGCCTCTACTTTGGCCATTCTGACCGTCGCTTCCCGGGATGTGCGCACCGCGCTGTTTGGCATGGAAAAACTGCGGGCGGAGCTGTCCGGACTGTCGGCGGAAGTGACGGATAAAAGTCAGAAGCTGGACGCGTCCCGGGAACTCCTGCGGATGAAGGAAGAAGAATATGCCGGTTTGACCAGTCACGTTGCGGAAGCCATGGAGCAGCTGACCAAACTGCAGACGGAACTTTCCAGTGCCATCGCGCAAAGGGATCAGACCATGGCTGCCCTGGCCCGC
The DNA here is from genome assembly GCA_002411145.1 of Firmicutes bacterium UBA5324. Classification (GTDB taxonomy): domain Bacteria; phylum Bacillota; class Negativicutes; order UBA11029; family UBA11029; genus UBA11029. The sequence continues at coordinate 103,256 of DHRA01000025.1, forward strand.
GTGCAGGCTGACTACGACAGCGCCCGCGGTGATTTGGCAAAAGCCCGGGAGGATATCGCGGCCCTGGAAAAAACCAAAAAGGATTTGGATAGCAAGATCAATGATTTGAGCGTAGCCCGGGACAGCCTGAAAGGGGATGTTGACCGGCTTACCGAAACAACCGCGAGACTGCGTACCGGTATCCAGTACTTCCGTGAAGGGAAAGTGCTGTTCCGGGCCAACGAGGTGCTGACCACGGCTACGGTGAATACGACGGTGGACGGCATTCAGAATGAATTGCTGACAGTAATTTTGGAAACCAACCAAAAGGTCCTGGCGCGGATGGGTAAACCCAATGAGCAGGTGGAAGCCTTGTGGATCAGCCAGTCTGATTACCAAGCCGCCCTAAAGAACCTGCAGAACGCGGACCGGAGTATGGTAGTCCGGATCGTGGTGGACGAAAATACCGTCCTGGGCGAACCGGTTATTGCGCACCTGGAATTGTATCCCGACAAGCGCATTTTTGAACGGGGTGAGGAAATTTATAAAGCGACCATCAATATGGACGGTCAGGCGGATAATGTGGAACAGATAGTTTTGAGTTTTCTCCAGCAGGTTAATAATACGGCGATTGCCAAAGGTGTGCTGCCGGAAGACACTTTGCGGGGAACCGTTGGTTCGGTGGGGGGAGCGGACTTCTTCAACACCATCAGTCAACTTAAGAAAATGGGGGGCCAGGTAGAACTGGCGGCCATTGTCAGTGAAGACACCTCCGTGGCTGGGCCGCTGCAAATCCGCCTGGTGGCAAGACGCGTAAACCCATGGTAGGTAAAAGGATAAAATAAATTAAGGCTGGGTCTATCACATTTCCCCTGGGCTAATCAGAGCTCTGCAGTTCCATGCGAACTGCAGAGCTTTTTAAATCTGCTAAGAAAGTATAAGAATTTGTTAACCGCAGAGCCGCAGAGATTTACATGTCCCTGGTGTCACCACAAATGATGACAATAGATCTACGGGATAGAGTGTGGAAAATAACGAACCGCAGAGACACGGAGACGCAGAGAAAGTATTTTTTACCCTGTGCGTATCATTCTCTTGATCCAGCTTTTTTCTACTTAAACCTCACCCTCTGTAATCACAAATGCAGATTGTTTACCCATAATCCATGGTGTAGCTCATAAGTTTGGATCTAATCCTCTCTGCGTCTCTGTGCCTCTGTGGTTTATTAATTTTTTTACCGCAGAGATTTACCCTTGTGTGTTCACCACAAAGGATGAAAATAAATTTACGGGATAGACACAAAGACGCCAATCTGAATTCTGACTCCTGAATGCTCCGGCAATCTTTTCCTGGGCGGGCCGGCAGGAAAATTCGACACAGTTGTCTAATATTACGTAAACAACAATAATCCGGTAAGTCTGGCTTATGAAAAAAAATATCAGCAAAATAGCCTATTTGGTAAAAAATACATCGTAAACAAAGAAGGAATAAGTAGACCAGTGTAGAATTATGTAATCAAGAAAGTGAAAAACACAATACCCTGGGGAGTAAACGGGGATTGTGGAGTTACTTACTTACCGATCAGACGGCCTGTGAAGAGGAAACGTGGATACTCATTTGCAGCACCGGCTGATTAGGGATCAAATACGTGCACCTGTAGACGTGCCTACCTGCAGCGGTGAAAGAGCCGCTACGCACTCCTCCGTGGCGGGTTCTAGTTTACGAAACATATTAACATATATTTATGAGGAGGCTTTCAAATGAAGAAACGAATTCTTAAAGCGGCTGTATGCGCAGCCGTCACTATGGCGTTCGCTGTGCCTGCTTTCGCCAACGCGCTTACCGACGTACCGGCAAATCACTGGGCCTATGATGCGGTAAACAAACTTGTTGCGGCCGGTGTGGTTGACGGTTACGGCGACGGTACTTTCCGCGGCGACAAAACCATGACTCGTTACGAAATGGCCCAAATCGTGGCCAAAGCTATGAACAAAGTATCCACGGTAGATGAAAAAATCATTGTCGACAAACTGGCTGCTGAATTTGGCCAGGAATTAAGCGACCTGGGCGTAAAAGTTGACGGCATTCAAAAACAACTGGATGACCAAATTAAATTTGCCGGCGACGCAACTGTCCAATACAGTGATATGGACGAAGCCACCGCATACCGTCTCCGCCTTGGCGCCACCGGAAAAATCAATGAAGATACGAAAATCAACGCCCGTTTGACCACTGGTTTTGCCGGTGAAGTAAATGATATCCGTACAGGGGAAGTTGACCGTTTGAATGTGCAAACCAACATTCATGGCATTGATTTTGTTCTTGGTAAACAAGATCTTAAACTCGGCCAAGGTTTACTGTTGGATACCAACGAACTGACTAACGATCCTGCCCATGAAGGCGGCGTCGGCAGCTATGTAAGCGGCGCGCGCATGACTGCGGGCAATCTGACTGTAGTTAATGACGACACCCAGGACTTCAGCGCGGTACAATACAAAGCGCATCTGCTCGGCAGAGACATAACCGCCGATTATCTCAACATGAAAAACGGCGACGAATATGCCGCTTTGAGCACCGATTTCAATTTAGGCCGTAACAAAGTCGATGTGGAATACGCGCAAAACCTGCAGACCAATGCAAACGCTTATAAAGTAGGGACCGACATCCTCGGCGCCCAAGTCAGCTACATTGATTTTGAAGCCGGCGCTCTGCCTGCCACCAGCGGTTTCTACTTCGGTGATAAGGATGTCGATGACAAAGGCTTTGCAGTAGCATACAACAAAGAGATTGCGAAAAATACCAACTTTGGTATTGACTACAAAAACCTTGATGTCGCCGGCGACGAAACCAAAGTATCTCTGAATGTGAAGTTTTAAGGACAATTCTCCCCGGAACCCCGGTTGAAAAAGACCGGGGTTCTCTTTTTTTTAATTTGCGGGATGGATTATTGAAACCGCCCTTGGCTTTCCCGCCGGCGGATGGTATGATTTTAAGGGGTGGTGCGTAATGTGGAGTATATATTAGCCATTGATCCGGGACGGGAAAAGAACGGGGTAGCGGTAGTGTCCGCCGCCGGACAGGTGCTCTGCCAGTCTGTCGTGGAAACGGGCCGTCTGGTCGCCCATCTAAAGGAGTTGCTGGCGCGGCATGCCGTCACGGTCATCGTCATCGGCAACCGTACGGGCGGCCGGAAGCTGAGCCAGCACTTGCGGGCCCTTGGTCTGGAGGAAAACAGGGCGATCGTGTCCGTGGATGAGGACTACTCCACGGAGGAAGGGCGCCGGCTGTACTGGCGGGAGAATCCCCCCCGGGGGCTTCGCCGTTTCCTGCCGACATCGCTGCAGGTGCCGCCCCGGCCCATCGACGATTATGTGGCGCGTATTCTCGCCGCCCGCTATTTGGCGCTAAAGCCGGCAGCGGGGGAAAAGACCGAAAGTTAATATTTGGATGCAAAAAAGCTTCCCGGGGACGGGGGCTTTTATTTTTTGTCTTATGCGCGGGGCGGGCAATCCAGCGGCTTACGGGAGTGTGCCGCAGCATTTTGACGTATACACAACGGATTAGGGGGCATAATAAATACCGGCAACATTTTTGACATTTTTTGTATGAATTTGCGGCTGGGAAAATGTGAAATATATGGAAACATATGGAGGAATAATTTCCCGGAGGGAGAATACATATACTGGGAAAGCAACTTCCCCACTACTTCGCATATCAGGGAGGGTGGCCCGCGGAAAGGAGGTGTGTCCTTACCGGCGGCTGTTCTCTCCCATGATAGGAGATACAGGGAAACGAAACGGGAGCGGCAAGAGGAAACATGGCAACTCTTACATACCTCCCGGGACGCTTCTTTGGCTCATTAAATAACTTAGGGAGGAATCTGTATGAAGAAAAACGCGAAAAAACAATTGGCCGCCGCCATTTTGGCGGGCCTGACCCTGGCCGTGGCGACACCGGCCATGGCCGCCGCCAATCCTTTCTCGGATGTGCCGGCCAAGCACTGGTCCTATGACTCCGTCTCCAAGCTGGCCGCCGCCGGTATCGTCGACGGCTACGGCGACGGCACCTTCCGCGGCGACCGCACCATGACCCGTTACGAAATGGCCCAAATCGTGGCCAAAGCCATGGCCCACGAAGACAAAGCCAACGCCGAGCAAAAGGCGCTGATCGATCAATTGGCGAAAGAGTTCCAGGATGAACTTGACAACCTGGGCGTGCGCGTCGGCAACCTGGAGAAAAAAATCGGCAACATTACCTGGTCCGGCCAGGTCCGTGAATGGTATGAGTGGGTCGATGATGACGGCCATGGCAATGGCGGTGGCACAGGCTTAAATACCCGCCTATTGTTGTTCCTGAATGCGCCTCTGACAGATGATATAACCTTTAAAGGCCGGATTTGGGCCGAAAGCGGCTGGGGTCAACCTAGCAGTTACAATCTTGGGCAGGTTGGCCCTTATGGGATTAATCTAAACGATAGCGGAACCGGCGCCGACGCCAGTATGGACCAGGCTTATTTGGAAGGCCATCATGGCAATACGTCCTGGACGCTGGGCCGCCAGGGAATTCAACTTGGCCAGGGTCTGCTTTACGCCTGGTTTGCCAACAACGATGGCGCCACCCTTACTTTTGGCGGCGACAAGACTAAATTGACATTGGCGGCATTTAAACATGAAACCCCAGTTGGTATGTATGAAGTTGGTGGTAGTGGTAGTGGTATATATCTTCCTGGCCGTACAGACCTTAATATTGTAGCTGCCAACCTTTCACACAAGGCTTCCGAGGACCTCGATCTGACAGTGGCTTATGCTAAAAGCCGTGAAGATAACATTACTTGTTATGGAGTGGAAATTGAAGATGACATAGAAGTCGTAAACAGTTGGGCCCTTGGTGCCGTGTATAAAGGCATAAATAATATCAAGCTCACCGGTGAATACGGCGAAAATCGGTCTGATCTTGCAAAATTAGTAAATGGAGACAACGCGAAAGCTTGGGTAGCCCAGGCCAAATACAAGGGAGCGCAATGGGAAACACCGCACAGCTACGGTGTATGGGTTGGTTACCGTAAAGCCGAGCCCGGTTTCCTCGGTCTCAATGGCGACTATGTTTGGGAAACACCTACCGGTATTGGCAGCCAATTTGGTTATTTTATGGATGATGTTAAAGGTTACGATATTGGCTTCGATTACACCGTATTCAAGAACGGAATCCTCACCTTACAGTACTTTGACATGGAAAATGAGGAGCAATCATGGGGTCAAATTGATAAGCAAGGTTTTACAGCCCAGTTGCGGTACCAGTTCTAGTTCGCTCAGTTCAAAGTCAATTGCATGTTGGCAAAGAAAATCCCGGCTTGGCCAAGCCGGGATTTTTTCTTGTATGCGGGGTTGAGGAAATCCATTATAAACTTAGATTATAAAAGAAGACGAAGGGACTGTCTTCAAGAACGGGATTTTCACCTTCCAATACTTTGACCTGGAGGATGAGGCAACGGGTGATTACGACCGCAAGGGCTTTGTAACCCAGTTGCGCTACATGTTCTAAGAACCTGGCCTGGCCATGGGGGCGGCTCTGAAACCTAAACGGAGAGTGTTCCGTTAAGGAAAATAATAAAATAAAGTAATTAGGCAGCCTTGGTTCCGAAATACTTCGGACTGAGGCTGTTTAACTTTTTACCTGCTTTTCGTTTACAGGCAGTTTCCCACCAGCTGGCTTAATAGTTTACACTATCACTAAAATATGGAAAAAAATTGACAATGTAAAGTGTTAAAAATCTTGCAAAAATTTCATATAAAATGCAGGATAATCATGTAATATGACGAAAAAACACAATAATTGTAATTCCGGTACATACCAATCCATATAATCCCGAGTTATCTCCGCTTATCAGGGGAAATGCAGTGGCAGGGGTATTCCCCGGACCGGTGACACTTCTCCTTATAATAGGATAGAGAGAAAGTGCAAGTGCGAGTAAGTGTAAAGGAAACATGGCTACTCTTACATGTCCTCCGTTGCGTTTTCTCCCCACAAAACAAGGAGGAATGAATATGAAAAAAAGCGCAAAGAAACAACTGACTGCTGCGATCCTGGCCGGTTTAACCCTGGCTGTGGCAGCACCCGCGCTGGCCGCTGCCAATCCTTTTTCCGATGTCCCGGCCAAACACTGGTCCTATGATTCCGTTTCCAAACTGGCTGCCGCCGGTATTGTAGACGGTTACGGGGACGGCACCTTCCGCGGCGACAAAACCATGACCCGTTACGAAATGGCCCAAATCGTGGCCAAAGCACTGGCCCATGAAGACAAAGCCAATGCCGAACAAAAAGCCATTATTGAAAAACTGGCTAAAGAGTACCAGGATGAGCTGGACAACCTGGGCGTACGTGTTAGCACCCTGGAAAAGAAAATTGGCAACATTACCTGGTCCGGTCAGGTCCGTGAATGGTACGAGTGGCGCGATGATTCATACGACAATTATGGCGACAACACTAATTTACGCACCCGTCTGCTGCTGTTCCTGAATGCGCCGCTGAGCGACAACCTTAACTTTAAAGGCCGGATTTGGGCCGAAAGCGGCTGGGGTGAGGCTACCGATTACGGCACCGGGGCCGATGCTTCCATGGACCAGGCTTATTTGGTCGGGACCAACGGCAATGTTACCTGGACTTTGGGCCGTCAGGGCATCCAACTGGGCCAGGGCCTCATTTACGCCTGGTTTGCCAACAATGATGGCGCCACCCTGACCTTCGGCGGCGACAATACGAAGTTGACACTGGCGGCATTCAAACATGAAGTGAACGCCCGCTTTTTCGGCATGCCTGTCCGTGCAGATCTTAACTTAGTCGCGGCCAACGTGTCCCATAAAGCTTCCGATGATCTTGAGCTGTCACTGGCTTACGCCAAAAACAGAAAAGGTGATAAAGTGTCTATTCCAGGGGGACCTAGTTTTACATTAGATGCGGATGTGGTAGATTCCTGGGCCCTTGGTGCGGTATATAAAGGCATCAATAATATTACGTTGACAGGCGAATATGGCGAAAACAGGTCTGACCTGGCTAAAGCATGGCATGCAGTATGGGGTGAAGGCTATGATTCCGCTAAGGCGTGGGTTGCCCAGGCAAAATACAAAGGCGCTCAATGGAATAAACCGCATAGTTATGGCATCTGGGTAGGTTACCGGAAAGCGGAACCCGGCTTCGCTGGAATCAACGGCGACTATGTTTGGGAGACCCCGACTAATATCTATGGTGATGCAAGCCTAGGCTACTTCATGGACAATGTAAAAGGTTTCGACTATGGCTTTGACTATACCGTCTTTAAAAACGGAATCTTTACAGTCCAATACTTTGATCTGGAGGATGAGGCAATAGGCGTGTTCGATCGCAAAGGTTTAGTCACCCAGTTGCGCTACATGTTCTAAACTCACAATCCGGCCGGCCCGGGAGGGCGGCTCTGAAAACTTAAACGGAGATTGTTCCGTCAAGCAGACAAAAAAAATAAAGTGATTAGGCAGCCTTGGTTCCGCAATACCTTCGGACTGGGGCTGTTTAATTTTTCATCTCATAGATAGTTTACCGCCAGCGGGTTTAATAGGCATTTGCTGACAAAATATGTCAAAGATCTTGAAATATGTTAAGTATTTTAGAAAATTTTACAAAAATTTTATATAAAATGCAGGATAATAGTGTAATATGACGAATAAACATAATAACTGTAATTCCAGATAAATACCAATCCATATAATCCCAAGATTAGCTTCGCTTATCAGGGGGAAATGCAGTGGCCGGGGTATTCCCCGGACCGGTGATACTTCCCCTTATGATAGGATAGAGAGAAAGTGCAAGTGCGAGTAAGTGTAGAGGAAACATGGCTACTCTTACATGTCCTCCGCTGCATTTTCTCCCCCCACAAAACAAGGAGGAATGAACATGAAAAAAAGCGCAAAGAAACAACTGACTGCTGCGATTCTGGCCGGTTTAACCCTGGCTGTGGCAGCACCCGCGATGGCCGCCGCCAATCCTTTTTCCGACGTACCGGCCAAACACTGGTCCTATGATTCCGTTTCCAAACTGGCTGCCGCCGGTATTGTAGACGGCTACGGGGACGGCACCTTCCGCGGCGACAAAACCATGACCCGTTATGAAATGGCCCAAATCGTGGCCAA
>DHRA01000070.1:0-120 GCA_002411145.1 Firmicutes bacterium UBA5324
TTTTTCACGACGAGCAACGACGCTAGACGAAGCTTATCAATCGTCTCGCTTGGCAGAGAGGTTACACCTGTTTATCTTCGCTAACATTCTGTAAAATCCGCCCTTCTTCTGGAAGGTCGT
>DHRA01000070.1:426-9930 GCA_002411145.1 Firmicutes bacterium UBA5324
GGATAGGTAGTCGCCAGTTAAACGAAAAACCACTTGATACAAAGGCCAAGTGGTTTTTTACTATGTGCGCAACCAAATGAAGGGTGGTTCCTCTAAGGGGGTGCAAAGAGGAACTTGCGACAACCAAGGCTTTAAGCAGGGGATAGCCCGTGGGCGCCATGCATGGCGGAAAACCGGACCCGAGGGTCCGGTCCGGAAGGAGAAGTCACCGGTGAAACCGAAAAAATAATTAGTAAAGACATAGCCATATATCGTTAGGAGGCAACATGATAAAGAAATACATCTGGCTTAATCCTATTGTGGAGGCCATGGTCCGGAAAAACCGGCACGAGGTAAGGGAGGTCCTTGAGAAAAAAGGATATACCATTGTTGCCTGTACAAATGGTGCTGGGCTGGTACGAAAAGCCTACCTTGATTATGTGTCAAAAACCTCCCGGCTACCGGTTATCGACGCCCGCTGCCCGAAGGTAACCACCCTGATCAGGGAAAAATACCCCTTGTTAGCTGACAACATAGCGCCTATCGAGCCGATTCTCTTAACCTGTGCGGAGGAATTATATGCAAAATATGTGACCCCGGACGTGAAGGGTACGGCACTTATCGTAATCTCTCCCTGTACCTGGCTTGTAAAAAGGGGAGATTTACTCTTCGGCGAGAAAGTATGTTTCCTTACCTGGAAGGACTTTTGTGAAAAAGAGGGACTTTCCAATTATCCGCGACTGGAAGCGTCACCGGTGCCGCCGGGCTTTTTTACAGGATTGGATTTGCCGGTAATAGAGGCCAATGGCGGGAAGGATGTTGAAGCTGCACTGCAACGTGCTTCTGAAAAAACGCTGCCGCGGGGAACTTTATTATTAGAACTGCTTTATTGCGAGGGAGGCTGCCATCTCGGTGATGGACTATAAAGGCGAAGGAATGGGTTGGGGTGCTTTTTTAGCTTAAAGAAAGCAGGATTATTCGTGGTAAGCGGAAATACTTGTACAAAAGGAAAAGAAATGAGGTGACGGGCATTGATCCGTAAAGCGTTGTTGGAATTACTCTATGAAAGTGCGCATATTCAGAGATGGAATGATCATATACGGCCCAAAGGGTTTACGGAACTTGATAAACAAGCGCATAAAATGATTATCGCTTATGTGATAGGCAGATTTGAGGAGGAAGACCGCCGGGCCACCGTAAATTGGCGGGCACTGATCGAAGGCGGATTCTTTGAATTCCTGCAAAGAATCAGGCTCACAGATATTAAACCCCCGGTATATTATGAATTGATGGCCAGTCATGGTGAAAGATTAAACCGTTGGGTTTTAGCTCAATTAAAGTCCAAAATCGACGGGATAGGAAACGGGTTTTACGAAAAATTTGAAAGGTATCTGACAGATCCGGAATATTGCGCGTTGGAAAAAAAGATTCTTAAGGCCGCTCACTACCTGGCCACCCACTGGGAATTCCGGATCATTCATAATCTAAATGCCCACACTTTTGGTTTGGATGAGACGAGAACACGTATTGAAAACGAGATCGAAGAACATTACGATCTGGTAGGCGTACAAAAAATCTGGCTGGGGAAAAAGTCCTACGGGTTCATCAACCTGGTGGGACAACTGCGGTTTCAACAGCGTTGGGCTCAGTCACCACGTATACCGGAAACTTCCGTAATGGGGCATATGCTCATTGTGGCGATGCTGGCATATATACTGTCCGTGGAACTGGGAGCGTGTGAGCAAAGGATCTGTAATAATTATTTCTCCGGATTATTTCACGATTTGCCCGAGGTATTGACCAGGGACATAGTGTCGCCGGTGAAAAAATCGGTCGAAGGGCTGGAAGAGCTCATCAAGCAGATAGAAAACCGGCAAATACAGGAAAGGCTGCTTCCGCTTCTGCCAACAGACTGGCATCGGCAAATTAAATATTACATTGAGGATGAATTCGCCAACAAAGTATTACTCAACGATAAGGTTCATTTCGTTGACGCAGCGGAAATTACCCCAAAATACAATGAAGACCGCTATTCACCGATAGACGGCGAATTAATTAAAGCCTGCGATCACCTGGCCGCATATATCGAGGCAAAATTATCCTTGTACCACGGTATTTCATCACGCCATTTAAAAGACGGGGCAGACTCTTTATACGGTTTATATGAGCACAAAAAGGTAGCCTCGATTGACTTTGGACAATTGTACGATTATTTTAAATAACACACGGTTTGGCAGACCGAGGGGGCCCGTCCGGCGAAGGTAAAAAGAAAGCGCGCCTGCATGGGGGCGCGCTTTCCTGAGTAAACGGGTATGAAATAAGGAGAAACATTATTGTTTCTTCACGGAGAGCAATTCTATGTCCGTGCTTTTCCAAAGCTCAGGGGTATTTTCCGGATCGACACCCAATTCTTTCAGTTTTTCCAGGGCTTTCTCCACAACTAAAGTGCGGCGGCCCTGGAGCCGGTACTCGACTTTTAAGTCTTTGACGATGTGAACGTTTAAGCGGTATTCACGCATAATATGTTTTATGGTTTTATTAAGCGGGTCCTTTTGTTCGGTAAGTTTTTTTATTTGTGTATCGAGCGCATAATAGTCATTAACAAGCTTATCGAGTAGTTCCGGCGTAGAAGACGCCGTCTTTGATTTTGGCATGCAACCACCCTCCAGCGGACTGATGATGATACAATGTATGCTGGCGTTATGCAGCTGATGCCCTTTTGTGTATTAGCGCGAACTAATCTTCGTTATCTCCAAACAGGCCGCCCAGGAGAGAACCGCCCAGGACTCCTGTACCGAGTACACTGCCTTCCTCACGGCTTCCGCCCCGTTGCGGAGCGGCGGCCAGCATCCGGCCGGCCAGACGGGAGAAGGGCAAAGACTGCAGCCAGATTTTACCCGGGCCGCGCAATACGGCATAGAACAAGCCCTCACCGCCGAAAAACGCGGTTTTAATTTTCCCCGCATATTGAATATCGAAAGACACGCTTGGTTCAATGGCTACGATGCAACCGGTATCCACATGAAGCGTTTCTCCGGGTTGCAGTTCCCGCCGGACGATGGTTCCGCCGGCATGGAGAAAGGCCAGTCCGTCGCCTTCTAACTTCTGCATGATAAAGCCTTCGCCGCCGAACAAACCGGTTAAAATCTTGCGTTGAAAATAGATACCGACGGAGACACCCCTCGCGGCGCAGAGAAAACTATCTTTTTGGCAAATAATGGTGCCGCCCATTTCCCCCAGGTGGACAGGGATAATATTCCCGGGATAGGGAGCGCTAAAGGCAACGGTGGCCTTGCCGGCACCGGTATGGGTGAAAACAGTCATAAACAAGCTTTCTCCTGTCAGTAAGCGCTTGCCGGCGCCGACCAGTTTGTCAAAAAGGCCCCCTCCCGACGCACCGTCTCCGAATACCGTATCCATTTCCACGGCCGCATCCTTGTACATCATGGCTCCGGCTTCCGCAATCGCACTCTCGCCCGGGTCCAATTCCACTTCTACAAATTGCATTTCCGAGCCGAAAACTTTATAATCAATTTCATGCGCCATAAGCTGTACCCTCCTTTTTGAATATCATGTTCATTATAACATGGCTGGCTTTCTTACATGGAATATTATCTTCCCGGCAACCTGATTCAAGGAGTCCGGCTGATTTGCCGGTGCGAGAAATGCCGGTGAGGAGGAATGGCTGAACAGATACAGAACTTCTTTTGCAAAGGGGTGAACGAGAAATGCAGGACGAGTCAGTCTCCTTGCTTGAGTTGAGTAAAAAATATCAGGACCGGTATGCTCAGCCTATCGTCGGCGCGCGGGTGGCGGGGGAGATTTGCAGTTTAAACCGGCACATTAAATCAGATGAACAGGTGGAGTTTCTGGATCTGACTTCCGCGGAAGGTTTTCAAATCTATCAGCGCAGCCTGTGTTTTGTGATGATAAAAGCCGCCCGGGATTTATTTCCCGCAGCACCGATGATCATAAAGTATTCTCTGGGAGAGGGTATTTATTGCGAATGGGACTTGGAACAGGAATTAACCCAGACGGAACTTTCCCAGCTTGAAACAAGAATGCGCATGATAATAGAGGCGGACATCCCCTTTATTGACCAAGTAATTGATAAAGAGGATGCGATCGAGATATTTAAGGCCCAAAATGCGCAGGATAAGGTCTTCCGGCTGCGGTACGATCCTGTTCAAAGGATAAAAGTATACAGCCTGGCCGGATATTATGATTATTTTTATGGCTGTCTGGCGCCGTCTACCGGGTTTTTAGGTGACTTCGGGCTTGTTTTATATCCACCGGGTTTGCTGCTGTATATGCCGGCCGTACATGGCGGAAGGCCCGAACAGCCAATCTCCTATAACAAAATCTCCGCCGTGTTGCAGGAGGCGGATAACTGGGGGAAATATTTAGGAAGCCTGTATATCGCTGATTTGAACAGCCATGTACAGGATGGTTCGATGCATGAAATCCTCTGGCTTGCGGAGGCTTTACACGAAAAAAGAATTGTGCAGATGGCAGAACTTATTTCCAGTCAGCGGGACAAACTCCGGCTAATCCTCATCGCGGGACCGACGTCATCAGGCAAGACAACTTTCGCCAAAAGATTAATGATCCATTTGCGCGTAAACGGGTTAAAGCCCGTGGCCATTTCTCTGGACGATTATTTTTTGCCCAGGGAATTAACGCCCAAAAACGGTGAGGACGATTATGATTTTGAAAGCATCAACGCCTTGGATTTAGTATTATTCAACGCTAACCTGCAAAGTCTGTTGGCCGGGGAAAAAGTGCAGCTGCCGAGATACAATTTCCAGACGGGGAAGCGGGAAACCGGGAATCAGGTGCAGGTCGGACTGGATCAGCCGGTGATTATTGAAGGCATCCACGGTTTAAATGAACACTTGACGGCTTCAATTGAGCGGACGAAGAAATTTAAAATATATATAAGCGCATTGGCCCGCATCGGACTGGATTACCATAGTACCGTATCGACGACGGATACGAGGATGCTCCGCCGGATTGTACGGGATAATCAATTCCGCAACTACCGGGCGGAGCAAACAATCCAAATATGGCCTTCTGTGCGCCTGGGTGAACAATTAAATATCTTCCCCTTCCAGGAGGAGGCGGACATTGTCTTTAATTCAGCCCTGCTTTATGAATGGAGCGTATTGCGCTCCGTCGCCGAGCCATTATTAAAGGAGATTGGCTCCGATAGCAAAGCATACGCGGAGGCGCAGCGGCTGTTGAATTTACTGAGCTATTTTCAGCCGATGGATATGGAATTGGTACCGCGCAATTCGATTTTGCGGGAATTCGTGGGGGGAAGTTTTTTATAATCAAATTACCTAAAATTCATATATTTTTTAAATAAATATAAATGAAGAAAAAAATCAGGCAGGAAATTGTATAGGTATGTCGTATAAGTACACAATACATTTGTTAGCATGGTTGGCTACAGCAACTTAGGAGGGACAAGTATATAATGGAACAAGGAACTTTCCGGGTAAAAGCCGGGTTGGCGGAAATGCTTAAGGGCGGCGTTATCATGGATGTAACGACGCCGGAACAAGCTAAGATAGCGGAAGAAGCCGGCGCTTGCGCCGTAATGGCTTTGGAGCGGGTACCTTCGGATATCCGCGCAGCGGGAGGAGTGGCCCGCATGGCGGATCCTACAATCATAAAGCGTATTATGGATGTAGCCACGATTCCGGTAATGGCCAAGGCAAGAATTGGACATTTTGTTGAAGCGCAGATTCTGGAGGCGCTGGGGGCGGACTATATCGACGAAAGTGAAGTGTTGACGCCTGCCGATGATGCTTACCATATTGATAAACATGCGTTTAAAGTGCCTTTTGTCTGCGGAGCGAAGAACTTGGGTGAAGCTCTGCGCCGCATCGGTGAAGGGGCGGCCATGATTCGTACAAAAGGTGAGCCCGGTACCGGCAATGTGGTGGAAGCGGTTCGCCATATGCGGACAGTAATGAGTGAAATCCGCCGCTTACAAAACCTGCCGAAAGAAGAACTGATGACAGCGGCAAAGGACATGGCAGCACCTTATGATCTGGTTTGTGAAGTGGCGAGAACGGGAAAATTGCCCGTGGTAAACTTTGCCGCCGGAGGGATTGCCACGCCGGCGGATGCCGCGCTGATGATGCAGTTGGGCTGCGATGGTATTTTTGTCGGCTCCGGCATCTTCAAGTCAAAGGATCCCGCAGCCCGCGCCAAGGCGATTGTCGCGGCCACTACTTACTACAACGATCCAAAAGTGCTGGCGGAAATATCCAAGGATTTGGGAGAAGCGATGCCCGGCATTGAGATTTCCACGTTGCAGGCCAATGCCCGGATGCAAGAGCGCGGCTGGTAGTTGGGAGATGTTCATATGAAAATAGGAGTCCTCGCCCTGCAGGGGGCTTTTCGCGAGCACCGGCAAATGCTGGAGCAATGCGGCGCAGATGTAATTGAAGTACGTAAACCGGAGGATGTCGAGCAAATCGACGGGTTGATAATCCCGGGGGGCGAAAGTACCACTATCGGTAAACTCCTGGTAGAATGGGGGTTGGCTGAGCGCGTTAAAGCGAGGGCTCAACAAGGAATGCCGATCTTTGGCACGTGTGCCGGCTTGATCGTCGTGGCAAAGGAAATTATCGGATACGCAGCACAACCGCGGCTGGGATTGATAGATATTGGCGCGCAGCGTAATGCCTATGGCCGGCAGGTGGATAGCTTTGAACACGAGTTTACCATACCGGAGTTAGGCGACATGCCTTTTAAAGCCGTGTTTATCCGGGCGCCCTATATAGACAGCTATGAACCCTCTGTGCAGGTTTTGGCCGAGCATGAGGGCAAAGCGATTTTCGCCCGGCAAAAAAACATTCTTGTTGCTTCATTTCATCCTGAATTGACAGGTGATGACCGAATTCACCGTTATTTTCTAAAGATGGTGCAAGACTCAGCAAAGAAGGATGGATGCAAAAGATAAAAGGGCGCAGCGCAAAAATTTATAATTTGGGAAAAAGAGTACTTGCATAAAAAGGACAATTGTTTTATAATAACAACCAAAGTGATGCGGGGGAATAGTAGCTGGTGGTTTCTGTGCAGAGAGCCGGTGGCTGGTGCAAACCGGTAAGGAAGACCAGTGAATCCACCCCTAAGCGGCCGGTTGAAATCAGAGTAGATTGGCCCGGTATTACGTCCGTTAAGCGTTTGAAGCCGGTCTCAAAGTCTTCTTTCTTTGAGGCAAAAAGGGTGGCACCGCGGGAATCATCCCGTCCCTTGAAATCCAAGAGATTTCCGGGGACGGGTTTTTTATTATGTTAATGGTGAGGAGGAACAGTAATGAAAGTATTGGTAAGTGATAAGATATCACAAGCAGGCATCGACGTGTTGCAAAAACATTTTCCCGTTGATGTAAAACTGAAGCTTCCCCCGGAAGAACTGGCGGCCATTATTGGTGAATACGACGCTTTAGTCGTGCGGAGTGAAACGAAAGTAACGAAGGACATCCTCGCAAAAGCAGACAAACTCAAGGTAATCGGCCGGGCCGGAGTGGGGGTGGATAACATCGACGTAGAGATGGCCACCGCCCGCGGCATTATCGTGTTAAATGCGCCTGAAGGGAATACAATTGCGGCTACGGAACATACGGTGGCTTTAATGCTGGCGATGGCGCGCAAAGTACCGCAGGCTTTCCAAAGCATGAAGCAGGGAAAATGGGAACGAGCGAAATTCATGGGTGTGGAAGTGCGGGGTAAAACCCTGGGCGTTATCGGTTTGGGACGGATTGGCGCCGGTGTAACAAAGCGGGCTTTGGCCATGGACATGAAGGTAATGGTTTATGATCCTTTCCTCTCGGAAGAGCGGGCGGCCAGTATGGGCGTTAAACTGGTCAAAGTCCAGGATATTATTGAACAGGCCGATTTTATTACCGTGCATGCACCTTTAACAAAAGAGACAAAATATCTGCTAAACAAAGAAGCCTTTGCAAAAATGAAACCCGGCGTACGTCTCGTGAACTGCGCCCGGGGCGGTATTATCGAGGAACAGGCGCTCTATGACGCCTTGGTATCCGGCAAAGTCGCGGCCGCCGCACTGGATGTTTTTGAAAAGGAGCCGATTAACCCGGATAACCCCTTATTGACACTGGACAACGTAATTGTAACGCCGCATCTTGGCGCATCAACGGAAGAAGCCCAGGTTAACGTGGCGGTTGACGTGGCGGAGGGCATCATCAATGCCCTCAAAGGCGAGCCTGTACGTACGGCGGTTAATATTGCGCCGGTATCGGCAGAAGCGCTGTCCTTTATTGGACCATATCTTAACCTGGCGGAAAAGATGGGGCATCTCGCTGTCCGTCTAATCAAAGGCCCTATTTCCAAGGTCGAAATTACCTACCAGGGGGAAATCGGGAAACGCGAGTTTCATCCTATTACAACTGCAACGCTTAAAGGATTGCTGGCACCCATTCTGCAAGAAACGGTTAATTTTGTAAATGCTCCGAATATTGCCAAAAACAGAGGCATTACAATTCGGGAAACAGTGAACCAGGAAACAGAGAACTTTACCAATTTTATTACGCTTTGTGTTGCGTCAGATAAAGATCAAATTACGGTATCCGGTGCATTGTTTGGCAAAACGGATCCCCGCATCGTAGAAATAAACGGCTATCATGTAGATGCAGCGCCCGCCGGCTACGTATTGGTCAGCCCGCATATTGACAAACCGGGTATCATTGGCCAGGTGGGCACAATTCTTGGCGCTAACGGCATTAACATCGCCGGCATGCAGGTGGGCCGCAAACCGGGACAGAAACCCGGCGGGGAATCAATCATGCTGTTGGCGATCGACAATCCTGCCAGTCAGGATGTAATTAATACCATTAAAGGTGTCGATGGCATTAAGGATATCGTTTTTGTGGATTTTGGCGGCCATGAACAGTATTAATAATTATTAGGAGGTTTAACAATGACAGAACGTATATTCAATTTTAGCGCCGGTCCGGCAACATTGCCCCTGACGGTGCTGCAGGAAGCACAGGCAGAACTCCTGAACTACCAGAACACGGGAATGTCCGTATTGGAAATGAGTCACCGGACCAAAGCCTATGAAGCGATTAACGCGGAAGCGGAAGCTAATATGAAGGAATTGTTAGGTCTGGGTGATGCTTACCGGGTATTGTTTTTGCAAGGCGGCGCCAGCATGCAGTTTGCCATGCTTCCTCTCAATTTCCTTGCTGCCGGGCGCACGGCCGATTATGTGCTCACCGGCTCCTGGTCGGAAAAGGCTTTGAAAGAGGCCAAACCGCTGGGAGAAACGCATATTGCGGCAACCACGGCGGACGGAAACTATCGCCGGATTCCCCGGAAAGAAGAAATTAAATTAAGCGAAAATCCGGTATATATCCACATCACTTCAAACAATACGATTTTCGGCACGCAATGGCAGCAGTTCCCCGATTTTGGCACAGCACCACTGATCGCCGATATGTCCTCAGATATTTTATGTAAAAGCTTTGACGCCAAAAAGTTTGCG
>DHRA01000070.1:10151-21085 GCA_002411145.1 Firmicutes bacterium UBA5324
AAAGAACAACTCGCTGTACAATACGCCGCCAACCTTTGCGGTTTACATGGTAAACCTGGTTTTACGCTGGATCAAGGGCCAAGGCGGGGTTGCAGGGGTAGAAAAGCTCAATAGAGATAAGGCCGCGCTGATTTATGACGCTATCGATCAAAGCGGAGGCTTCTATCAAGGCCATGCGGAAAAAGACAGCCGTTCCCTGATGAACATTACTTTCCGTATTGCCAATAATGATCTGGAAAGTGTCTTTGTCGCCGAAGCCACCAAAGCGGGCTTGGATGGATTAAAAGGGCACCGTTCTGTCGGCGGCCTGCGCGCTTCCATCTATAATGCCATGCCGAAGGCCGGCTGCCAGGCGCTGCGGGACTTCATGCTGGAGTTCCAAAAACGAAACGGCTAGTAATATTTGCGCCGTCCCCATAGACAAAATCCACCCATCCAGACATGGGCGGATTTTGTTATATGAGGACAATACATATTTAGCAGGCTTATTTCCCGGGAAATAAGTCATATTTTGCCCGAAGAGACTGCAGGGATGTAAGTTAGTGGGTTTTTGTGAAAAGTAATTTTTTAAGGGCATCAAGATCCCCCAAGGCCAAACCTGCCCCGTAGGCAGTCGCCAGCAAGGGCTGGTCTGCCACAATGACAGGTATGCCTAGCTTCTCCGCCAGCAGGGTGGGGAAGCCTCTCAATAAAGAACCGCCGCCGGTCATGACTAAACCGCGTTCGATGATGTCACTTACCAGATCCGGGGGGGTCTCCTCCAGAACAGACCGGGCGGCGCCCACAATTTCACGGATGGGTTCCTGGAGAGCATGGTGGATTTCCTGCGCAGAGATTTCCAGTAACTTAGGCAAGCCGGTTGATAAATCGCGGCCCCGAATATTCATTTTCTCTTCCGGGATGGGATAGGCGGCCCCGATTTGGATTTTTACTTGTTCGGCGGTTCTTTCGCCCACCATGAAATTATACTCCCGACGGAGATGGCGGATAATTGCCTCATCCATTTCATCCCCGCCGAGACGGATGGACTTGCTGACCACCAAGCCGCCGAGGGAGACGATCGCGACCTCGGTGGTCCCACTGCCGATATTCATAATCATATTGCCGATGGGTTCCTGTACGGGTAATCCGGCGCCAATGGCGGCCGCCACCGGTTCTACGATCAGATAAGCCTCCTTGGCGCCGGCATTCAACGTGGCGTCAATGACGGCGTGTTTTTCCACGTTAGTAATGCCGGAAGGCACACTGACAATAACGCGCCGACGGAAAAAGGACTTGTTGCCGCCCGCTTTAATAATGAAATGGCGAAGCATTTTCTTGGTGGCGTCAAAATGGGCAATTACCCCATCTTTTAAGGGTTTGATGACGCGGATATTTCCAGGATTGCGGCCGATCATATTGCGGGCTTCCGTGCCGATGGCCAAGATTTCTTTTCCGTCCTGACTTGTGGCGACGACAGAGGGTTCATCCAGCAATACCCCTTTTCCCTTAACATAGATTAAAGTATGTGCGGTACCGAGATCTATTCCCATATCAGCGACCAGACTCATTGTTTATGTTGCCTCCTTTTCGCCGCTAAACATTGCATGGTTAGTATGCGAAAAAGGAAAAGCAGCTATCCAGACAAGAATATACAACTATTGCCCGTTATTTTTCGCCGGCGACATGGTTTGCGGACTTTCCGAAACAGGCTGGGCGGGCGGTTCATTGACCAGGGGAATGGGTTGGTCTAACTCCTCGAGAAAAAAGTCTTTGCGCGTCAGTTGGATTTCTATTCCTTTGAGGGAGGAAGCAAACGAATTGAATAGAATGGCATATATAGAAGCAACAATACCATTGAAGAGACCAAAAACAAGACCGAAAAACAGCCCCTCCCATATACCGACAAGCGGACGTGCCATTAAACCGAGGAAGAGTCCCCAGACGCTGCCGATAATAAGGCCAATGACGGCGGTATACTTAAAAACTGAGCCGGTATGCACACGGGTTATACGGTAGTTGAACATACTATTCCTCCTTACATATATTTGCAAAATACAGAACATAGTAAATCAAACAAGGGAAGCGAAAGGATGGATGCATATGAACCAGGTGTATGACATTGCGATTATTGGCGGCGGACCTGCCGGTCTATCCGCAGCTGTAACAGCGCGGATCAGGAACAAATCGACCATTTTGTTTGAGCACGGGGGACATAGCGAAAAGCTGCGTAAAGCCCCCGAAGTAGACAATTATCTGGGGATTCCGAACGTAACCGGTGTACAATTAATGGAGCAGTTTGTAAAACACTGTATGCGGCTAAATCCAACCATCGTAAAGGAGAAAGTTACAAGTATTTATCCCGACGAAATGAATACCATCGTAACTTCCGCCAACACCTACCAGGCGCGCAGCGTAATCATCGCCACCGGTGTCATCAGTACCGCGCTGTTACGCGGGGAAAAGAACCTGCTGGGCAAGGGGATTAGTTATTGTGCGACCTGTGACGGCATGTTTTTTAAAAACAAACCCGTTGCCGTCGTTTCTTATACGAAAGAAGGGGAGAAGGAGGCTAATTTCTTAGCGGAAATTTGCCAAAAAGTATATTATCTGCCCCAATATAAAGACGCACCGGAAGGTTTGCATCCCGACATTGAAGTGATTAAGGAAAAACCCCTGGCCGTGGAGGGGGACGACGTGGTGCAGGGTTTACTGATTAAAGACCGCGAACTGGCGGTAAAAGGGATTTTTATGCTGCGGCAGTCTGATCCGGTGGAGAATCTTCTCGCGGGCCTGGAACTGGACGGAGAAGTAATTAAAGTAAATCGCTGTATGGCCACGAATATCCCCGGTATTTTTGCCGCGGGGGACTGTACAGGCAGGCCCTGGCAGATTGCAAAAGCTGTGGGTGAGGGACTGACGGCGGCGATTCATGCCGTACAGTATATTGATAACAAATCAGTGGCGTGCTATCGCTAATGCGGTCATGAATAACAGGCTTAAGTAGCCAAAAAGCGGATAAAGCGTACTTACCAGGTGGGAAAATCCCCATTGACTTCCCACGACGGCAGCGAGAACAGTAACTGTGACCACCAGAGAAAAACGGATGCCGGTCCATTGCTGGACCGCCTGGGCGACACCATACAGGCCGGCAATGGCCGTAGTAAGCATTTCTGCCCAGAGTACAAATATATAGGGAGCGGTAGTGTGGGGACCCTGGGCTTTTGTAATGAAGAGCATGGGGATTTCCTCCAGGATCGCCGCGGGATAATGGGCGAGTGTTACAATGACGAGGAGCAGGGCAATGAGGCCCAGTCCGATGCCGCCCCACCAGCCACCCCGGGCGAGCGCGCGCGGATCTTTAATGGTACCGCCCATGGGTGCGAGAAGAGTAAGGGCCAAGGTCATATTGTATGCCACATAGAGAAACGGCGAAAGCAGCCAATAAGGCGTAAAGGCGTGGGGGTTCGCGGGAATGCTCAAGAGGCTTGCCGAAATACCGTGATGGGTTAAAGACAATATACTTACCACGCAAGTTGTGATGATTAAGGAAGGAACAATGATTGTGTTGGCCGCCATAATACTGCGAATTCCGTAGAGGACGATGAGGGCGGACAGAAACATGGTGACAAACACGCCCAGGTTGTAGGGCAGATTTAAATAATACAGGCAAATGGAGCCGCTGCCGGCCAGCATGACGCAAAGGCCGCCCAGCAAAAACAGGGCGATGAAAAAGTTGAAGACACCCCCCAGTGAGCGGCCGCAAATGTGGCAGACAAGGTCCTGGTAGGACCGGGCGCCAATTTTATGCGACAGGAGCATGACTTTTACACCAAGCCGGCAAAACAGCAGGCCTGTGAGCAGGATGCCCAGTATGCCTTTACTGCCGAACATGGTGAAGAACTGAACGATTTCCTGTCCCGACGCAAAGCCGGCGCCGATCACGGTGCCAATATAGGTTGCGCCGATTTGCATGGTCAGATAAATCGGTTTGTTTTGCATATAATCACCCCGCTGCTACTACATCCTTGCTAAAGTGTATGTTGGGCGCGGTATTTTTCGAAGAAGCTTTTAAAAATTTTTTTAGCGGCGGGCAAGAGATTATCGTATTTTAGGAGGTAGCTGTATGTTAGATATTCGGAGGGTACGCAGTAATCCGCAGGAGGTTTTAAAGGCGCTGGAAAGACGCCATGCGGATTTAAAACTGGATGCATTTCTTGCGCTGGATGAACAGCGGCGGCGACTGCTGGTAGAAGTCGAGACACTGAAAAACCAGCGTAATACCGTATCGGAACAAGTCGGTAAAATGAAAAAAGCCGGACAGGATGCGGAACCACTAATGTTGCAAATGCGTGACGTCAATCAGGGGATAAAAGAGAAAGACGAAATCATTCGCGGATTAGACGAAAAAATTCAAGCCATACTATATAACATCCCCAATATTCCGCATACTTCCGTGCCGGAGGGAAAAGACGAGCAGGACAATCTGGAAGTCCGGCGCTGGGGAGAGAGGCCGCAATTTGATTTTCCCGCCAAACCACACTGGGAAATTGGCGAGGGCCTGGATATATTGGATTTTGAACGGGGCGGCAAGGTAACCGGCGCGCGCTTTACCTTTTATAAAGGATTAGGCGCGCGTTTGGAGCGGGCTTTAATCAACTTTATGATGGACACCCACGCCCATGCCGGTTATACGGAAGTATTCCCGCCCTTTATCGTAAATAAATACAGTATGATAGGCACCGGTCAATTGCCTAAATTTGCCGATGATATGTTTAAATTGGATGGGCTCGATTATTACCTCATCCCCACGGCGGAAGTACCTGTGACAAACATGCATCGGGCGGAAGTCCTTGATGTCCAGGAACTGCCTAAAGCTTACTGCGCCTACAGCGCTTGTTTCCGGGCCGAAGCCGGAGCGGCCGGACGGGATACCCGGGGGCTAATCCGTCAGCATCAATTTAATAAGGTCGAGTTGGTGAAGCTTGCACATCCTGAAAAATCCTATGAGGAGTTGGAGAAGCTGACCAATGACGCGGAAAGAATTTTGCAGGCCTTAGGACTGCCATACCGGGTTGTGTGCCTGTGTGCCGGCGATATCGGCTTCTCATCGGCGAAAACCTATGATCTCGAGGTTTGGCTCCCCAGCTTCAATACGTATCGTGAAATTTCCTCCTGTAGTAATTTTGAAGATTTTCAGGCCCGCCGCGCGGACATAAAGTTTCGCCCGGCACCGAAGGCCAAGGCCGAATTTGTGCACACATTAAACGGGTCGGGTTTAGCCATTGGCCGGACCGTATCCGCCATACTGGAGAATTACCAGCAAGCGGACGGCAGCGTAATTGTGCCCGAAGTGCTGCGGCCCTATATGCGCGTTGATGTGATTACAAAGCGATGACCGGGAAAGGCCGGAGATCAGCTGAAGCGGGTCAAGGGGACGTGCAGGCTTTTATAGAGCCTTTATGCTTGATTTCGACACTGCTTTCCGGCCCTCGGCCATTTTTCCTCTCATTTCCTTTGGAAAACGGCAGAACTTAGTTGACAATGTGGGCTTGTTTATGTTAAAATAATTTTTGTCGATGAACCAGGAGGGGTGTCCGAGCGGTTTAAGGAGCCGGTCTTGAAAACCGGTGATCTCGAAAGGGACCGTGGGTTCGAATCCCACCTCCTCCGCCAGCATAACTTCTTAAAAAAAGTATATATTCGATATCATTTCTACAGCACGGAGTGGTACTCAAGTGGCTGAAGAGGACGGTTTGCTAAATCGTTAGGGGGTGCAAGCCCCGCCAGGGTTCAAATCCCTGCCACTCCGCCAGATATAAGGAAAAGCCATCGGTTAATTGAGCCGATGGCTTTTTTCTTATGGGTCTTTATTAATGATGTATAATAATAACTGTAAGAAAAGTTGTCTTGGTGGTATCAATTAAGAAGGCAACAGCGTAGAATTATACGGAAGTTATAGAAAGAATAACCCTTATCGGTATATAGGAGGGATATTTTGTGCTGCACTTATTAACCGATACCATGAACGTTCCGAAAGTTCATAAATGGCTTATCCACTCCACGACAGCACTGGGAGTGTTTATGAGTACGCTTGATGCGAGCATTGTTAACATTGCCTTACCGGAAATTACGGCATATTTTCATACATCCCTCGCAAACGCCGAATGGGTGGTAATGGTATATCTGTTGCTTATTAGCAGCCTCCTGCTAACCTACGGCAGGATTGGCGACATGTACGGTTACCGGCCGGTTTTTATTGCCGGCTTCGCCGTTTTTACCATCTCATCAGCGTTTAATAGTTTATCGCCGACCATTTGGGTACTTATCGCGTGCCGGGCGCTGCAGGCCCTTGGCGCCGGCGCCATCCTGGCTGTTGTGCAGGCCATTATAACCGATACGTTCCAACCTTCGGAGAGAGGAAAAGCAATCGGGATTAATGCGATGTTTGTTTCCCTTGGCCTTGCGACCGGTCCCTCCCTGGGAGGGCTTTTAGTGGGCACCTTTGGCTGGCAGTCCATATTTATCATTAATATACCTGTGGGTATCATAAGCATACTCTGGGCCTGGGTAATCTTACCGAAGAAGCGTTTGACCCCCCAAAAATTCGATATAGGCGGGGCAGTTACCATTTTCGCGTGTCTTAGTTCCTTTTTACTGGTGGTTAGTCATGGACAGGTTTGGGGTTGGAACTCACTGGCCAGTGGAAGCCTGCTTATGACAGCGATAATTTCATTGGGCATGTTTGTTTATTTTGAAATGACGTACGCGCAGCCTATGTTTAATCTTAAACTTTTCCGAAATCAGGTTTTTTTGGCGGGGAATCTTGCCGCGATGATTAATTACATGACGCAGTATACGGTAACATTCCTTTTGCCTTTCTACCTCATAAAATTTCTCGACTTACCAACAAGATCAGCCGGTTTACTGATGAGTGCCTTTCCCCTGACCATGTTGTTAACCTCGCCGTTGGCCGGGACGGTATCCGACCGTTTAGGTTCCCGCGTACTTACGTCCGCAGGGATGGCGATAATTTGTAGTGGGATTATAATCATAGGGCATACCGAAAGTTTTACCTATTTTAAAAATGCCTTTGGCCTTGCTTTGATTGGTTTGGGCACGGGATTATTTCTGGCGCCAAACAATAATGCCATTATGGGGAGTGTGCCCAAGAATAGTATTGGGGTCGCATCCGGCACCTTGGCCTTAATGCGAAACGTAGGCCAGGTACTTGGAGTTGCAGTCAGTGGGGCTGTATTTAGTCATCAGTTAGCGAAGCATTTAGCTTTTGCCGGCACTCAATTAAGCTTTCGAATTGCGTTGCATAATACTTACCTGGTAGCGGCGCTCATCGGCGCATTGGGGACAATTGTCTGCTGGGCGCGGGGCAGTCAAAAAAACATTTAGAAGGGCTTTTTTTTCTTTTTTGTGAAGGGTGCGCCGGTTGAACAATTTCCGGAGCCCGCTTCCGGATTAAGAAATACGGCTGACGCGGCGGCGGCACGCCAAGGGAATTAGACCAAGCATCGGCTGTTCATGATCTATCATATACGCAATATCATCTTCGAGGGATGGATCGTTTACGAACTCCGCCTCGATGCCGTAAGCTAGTTTTATTTGCGACTTACTTACATTTTTCCCCGCCAGTATCAAGTATTTAGCCATTTTATTCCTCTCCTTCTCTCATCATATTTTTCTCCTGTTTATTTGAGCATTGACAAAAAAGCCGGTTCCCATACCCCTGTGGGGCGCACATGCAGGTTAAATTGTTATGTAGCCGAAAACGCAGGACTGTTTGCATGCGCAAAGCTGTGGAAAGATTAGCCTTGGCAATCGGGTGCATGTTTGTTTCAACGCACATGTTATGACAAGCAACCCCAAATTTGGACGTCTATACACAAATCCCCCTAAAGGAAAAAGTTGTCAGACAATTGACAAAAGATGGAAATAAGGCTATTATGAATTATGCAGGAATATGCGGAGAGTAATTATAAAAATACGGAAAGTCCACTAAAGTAAGGAGGAAGACAATTTCATGCCGAATCAATATAGTCCCAATACGGCGAAAGTAATGGTTTATCTGCCATGCGATATACGGGACCGTTTATTTACCGCGGTTGCTTATTTAAATCAAAAAAGCACAGGCGGAACCAATTTTTCCGCGTCAAGCTTAATGGGCCGGGAAATTGAAAAGACAGTGAAAAACATTGAAGATGAAATGTATACGCTTTTTAGGGTGCAAAGCCTTGATGAGTTACGGCAACATCCTAAATATCAGGAACTGGCAAATGAAGCGAAAGCGCGGACGGCAAGGGTTGGGCGCAGAAAGAAAGAGGACTGAGGGTTATAGACCCTCGGTCCTCTGTTTTGCATTAATGTAATGAAATCGCTTATGGGGTTAGGGCAGGCAAATCTTCATGCCCGTTTCAATTGCGTCATAATCACCGCTGATAACATCGCAAATCGATAATTTCTCCCGTGCGCTGGATACTTGAAGGCGAGCTACTTCATGGATTATTTCTTCAAGCACTTCGCCGGTGCCGGGATCGCGAATCGTTTCCGCATTGCCAAGGATAAAGGTCTGACCGGCCTGCACGCCTTCCCGCTGACCTCTGTTGACAAACACCTGACCGTTACGGAGCATTACAACGGAACCTGACCAGGGAATATGGGGCAGCTGCTGAATCATCCATTCCACACCCTGTGCTACGGCTGATTCGACCGCTTTACCCATGTTATCATTTTTGTAACCGCTGCCGGCCACGGCGAAGCTGCCATTGGCATAGCCAAGACCGCCGGAACGTTTGCTGGATTTACCGACCACGCTGGTTGAGGCCAAAATCTGACCGGTTGTGCTATCCACCATGTACATGGTTACATTTATTTCCGCATTAGCTTTGGAGCCACCGAGCGCAATATGGCCCAGGGCCATACCACCGCCGCCGCCGGAGGTGCTTTGAGCGTGGGTGATAACGCCTTTAATCAGGATTTGCGCCGGAGTCATCTGCCCGGTTACCGGAGAGATAGGCCCCTGGACTGTGCGGCCGGAGGCAGCGAAATCCTGTTCGCGCATAGCTTCGGTGCGCATATCGGTCTCACCCAGGACAATGAATTTACCGCTCTTATTTAAGATATCGGTCATTACTGTGCCCCAGGCATCGCCTAAAGACCATTGCCCGGCCCAGTTGGACTGGTTTTCAAACTTGGAAACGGTGACAGTGTACTTCAGGCCACCCGCATCGCTCGCTGCTTGAGCGGTTTGGGGAACAATCGCCAGTACGCCGGCCAAGACGAAAACCATCAACATAGATACTGCTCGCCTCATAATTATTAATCCACCCTTTCTTGTACTGTTTGACTATATAATAATATGCCGTCGATTTGAAAAATCCTTCCGAAAAATTACTCCATTGCCCGAAAATACTAAATTTTACTAACAAATGGAAGGCGGCGCCTTGCCTACCAGAAGTACTCCTTGCAAAAGCCCGGTGGTTGTGCTATTATTAGCGAGTACCCCGGATGACGGGACGGGCTAAAAGTTGTGAGACATGCCTTGACACAGGCTGCTAAACATGATAATATATTCTACGTCAGTTCGAGAGGAAACTCCCCTAATTTAAATATTGACTCCGTAGCTCAGCTGGATAGAGCGTTTGACTACGAATCAAAAGGTCGCAGGTTCGAATCCTGCCGGGGTCGCCATGCAGAAGGGTTTGCAAATTTGCAGCCCTTTTTTGTTTATTTAAAGAGTATCAGCCGGTGACATGTTTGCATTACCCGCTTTACAATTTATATCATAATAAAAACCAAGCCAAATATGAATTACAGATTTATTACAGTTTGATTATAACAGATGGTTCTGGGGATTTTACTTCAGAGATTTTTTTGTTTTCGGATGCCATTAGGTGCCGAAAATGCCATTTTTAGAGTTTTTTATCGACCGAAAGGTGATTGATCATCTGTTGGGGAAATAAGGGTAGTGTGTAACTTGATGGAAAATAGTACTTTGACTCTTTGGGGGCATCTCAATGAAGGATACTGTTCACCAACCTACAGCGAAACAAAAACAGGATAATTACACCTGGTTTTATGCAGCTCTCTTTGGGGGCTTTTGCCTATTTTGTATTCCGGCTTTAGCTTTTTTTCCACAAATCGTTTATTTGGGTGCCGTCTTTTTAGTCTTTGTACCTACGATAGGCATTGGGATCTTGGTTCTGATTTCTCCTACTATCTTTATTTTTCTTATGAACCTTATCCGGGACATTCATGATAGATATTGGCGTCGTACTACTTCTAAAGCCGTACCAATCATAGTGTTAGTAATTGCGTGGTTGTTGATTAGATTATGTGTTCCTTCTGACATAGCAGTGCCCTGGATTCGATTGCAAATTAGTAAACCTATCTACCTTGTCGAAATAGCCGCAATGCGACTCCTAGACGACAGACCACCTCATCTGAAAACTTGGGATTGGGGTCAAATAGCTGTTTTTCTCGGCGGGAATTATTATTACCTATTGGTATATGATGATAGTGGTCAGATTTTATTACCTGCCGAATCGAGATCTGCTGACTGGGCGCAAAAAGCTAAAGGGGTTAGATTAAGTCATTTTTCCACTACGGTTTCTTGGGAGCCTCGGAAACCGGCTATCACAAAACATATTGACGGTCATTTTTATCTTTTAGTGGAACAATAAAATAAGTCGTCTATAACGTCCGACAAAGAGGAGTTACGTTAATAGAAAACCCAGGTAATGTGCGGATTTTCAGCACCCCTGGGTTTTATTTATGGCTTATATAGCAGATTGAGGACAGCTCACATCGTCAAATTTTGGATATTATAAGGTAGCTAAAACAGCTATGTTTGAAGAATAAACAAATTCTCAATGATCAGTGGTTTTGACGACAACCGTACAACAACAATACGCCGTGCCTAAAGCCACCGGAAAATAACTGTC
>DHRA01000070.1:21191-28558 GCA_002411145.1 Firmicutes bacterium UBA5324
CCACCGGAAAATAACTGTCTTTTTCTCTTCCCAATGCCGGGAAAATACGCTATAATTGGGATAAGGTGGAAATCGAAAGTCGCCGTGACCCGGAAGTGCTGTAACACTCCCGGGCTCGCGCAGGTGCATAGACACCTACACGCAACAGTTACTGTCCACGACGACACTAATATTATACCCGTTTTGCGTCCCTGGAACAAGGCGGGCGGGAGTTCTTGATTAGTGTTATGTCTGGGCGGAGGCTGCGCGACGCATGCAGCAACATACGCGGCACCGGAGGAAAGGGACTGTTTTTCGCGGCAACCTGCTTGATCCCTGGTTTGGCTCGGGTTGCCTGGACGAGGCATAAGTCCGCCCTCGCACAATCAAAAAATTACGCAACTTAGAGCGCGTGTGTAGGTCCAACAACGGCCTGCCATGCGCTTTCGATTTTCCCCGATATCCCAAACCACGCGCGGGTTTCACTGTGGTGGAACCCCGCCCGGTTTGGATGAGGGGGGAATATATATGAACACGGAAAAGCCGGTGAAGCGGTGGTTGACGGTCTGCTATCTGTGGCGGGGGGAGGAGGAGTGTCCCTTTATCCGGCTGAGCGGGCAGTGGCTCCGGGACCTCGGCTTCGCCTCCGGCGACACGGTGGCGGTGGAGGGCGGTCCCGGGTGCTTGCTGCTCCGGCTGGTGGGCAAAGGGCCCGGGGTGAGGACGAAAAGCCGCGGGAGAGGGAAGTGATGCGCACGGATCGTGCGGCCCAATACCGGGCCATCGGCCAACGGATCGCTTATTATCGTCAAAAAAGGGGCCTGTCCCGGGAACAACTGGCGGAAATGGCGCGGTGCTCACCACAGGATATCCGGCAGGTTGAAGGGGATGACGGCCATTGGTCCCGGTCTCAGAAACGCCTCGTGTTTTTGTGCTCCGTCGCCGAAGCGCTGGCGGTGGACCTGCCGGTTTTCTTTCTGCCGATGAGCGAGGAAATATTCAACAAGTTCCGGACGGATAAATAAGTATCTCTGCGTCAGGGCCGCGCCTTGGCGCATTTTTTTGACCGGAGAACGGCCGGCTTGGGCCACCCGATAGACCCCGGGTGTTCACTCCGGCTGTGCGCCATGGCGGGTGCGGCCTGCCGCGGCCGCGCCTCTCTCCTGCGTATTTATTACAGTTCAATCATAATAGATTTACGAAGGTTATTTTTCCGGTAAAGATACCATAATAATCATGACCGTTAACGCCCGGGGCAACTTGACGCCGCAGGGGGCCTATGGTATCATATATTGGTATCAATCCCACTCATCGTGAAGTTGCGAGGGCTGCGGTATCTGTAAATATGCGCCCGTAGCTCAGGTGGATAGAGCAACGGTTTCCTAAACCGTGTGTCGGATGTTCGAGTCATCTCGGGCGCACCATAAAAACCCGCAAAATACAAGGGCCGAATACTGTTAACATAATATAAAAACGTGGTTCCTTTTACAAATTGGGGATAGTTTGGGGATACCTTTTCAAAAACCGCACAAAAAGAAACAAAGCGAAAACCAAAGACCAGGATTATTTTTCCTGGTCTTCTTCTTTTTTTGGGCCATTTCACGGTTCACCCGTTTGAGAGCGTGAAGGTAGAATCTGGGTGGTGGCTATATCCGCATGACCTAGTTTTTCACTCACATTGGCTAAATTAGCTCCGTCTGCGAGGGAAAGGGTGGCCGAGGTATGCCGAAGGCCGTGGAATGGAAGGCTGAAAGGTTACTGTTGCACTTTCTCTGGGTGCTTTATGTAAGGGACCACGTGTTATAGGAGTGTAAACGAATCGAGTATTTCCTGGAGTATCGGTTTATCATCATCAAGAGAATCGTACCAACCACTAAAGAGTATTGCATAGCGATAATCAGGTCCATGGATAAGATATTCCAACATATACCACTTGCGGTTTTTATCTGGGTTATACCCTGTTTGGAGGCCCCATAGCGTTGGCTGTTTTGCAACTATTGTTTCACCAGAATCAACAACCGTAAAACGAGGAGGATGATCCTTTATATAACTTTTAAATTCGTTCATCGATTTCTCTTTATTGCCATCGTAAGGGTTCTTGGAAATTATTAAAAAAAGTAGTTTGTTAGGAGTGCTGGCAAGAAAGTCATTATCTTGAAATCCTGGTACTTCCCAATTATCGGGAATCGACACTTGGTAATTGGAATCAGAGAATGTTTTTGCTTCTACATAAGGAAATGAACTGAGTATGAGCAAGAGTAAAAGCGTCAAAACAAGAGTACGTCGCACGAGAAACCTCCTTTTGGAGACAAGTATACACTGCTACCGGATGCGAACAACAATACGGGTTGATGGGGAGTTACCCCAATTCTCAATTACCTTACAGCCTTAAGTTCAAACTGCGGATATGAACGTGAATAACATCTTTCGGGAGAAGTATGGCGTTCTTGTATAACCATGGAGATAGGAGAGAGTATAGTGAAAGAGTAATTATCGTTTACTTCGTAAATAAATGGGGATGTCGTTTTTCTGAGTTTATAGAAAATACGAGACTCGCTTTTATCGTTGGCTTCAATCATAAGATAATCATAACCTGTGTACAGATCTTTCTGGTTTCCTAACGCATTGATATTGATAACAAAATAATATTGCCCAGCACGGTATTCCCAAATTCCTTCAATAGGATCTAAAGCTCGCCCAGAAAAGTATTTTTCGATAAGCTGCTCTCTAGTTAGCCCACCTAAGGGGTAGATTTCTCGGCCGTAACACACGGACGATAGAGCAAGAACTAGACAAAAACAGATTAGTAAAATTAAATGTTTCTTCATGTTAAAAACCTCCATAAATAGATTTTTACTATAATAGTTCTATATTTGGTAATTAATTCCTCTAAAAGTAATTAATGAAAAGATATTTAAACTATAATTATTCAAAGGATGGTGGATAGAAATAGGTTTCCTTGCGGGGTACATGGTAGAGGATGCCCGGATTTTTTCAGAGTGAGCTTATAGTACAGAAATAGGAGGCTTTTTTTGTAGTTTTTATTTCCCTTCCTTGACTGAATACCCCCAGACTGATAAAATTAAACGTAACAAAATTTCATTTAACCATCCCCATATATACATTTTTATCGTGGGGATAGTTTTGGGGATACCTTGTATCAAAATCAAACCAAATGACCATAAGTAAAAACAACCAAAAACAAGATAATTCCAGGCTGCAAAATTGGCTTATGTAAAACAAAAATGGGCAAAAAGCGACTATACGCATTCCTAAACCGTGTGCGGATGTTCGAGTCATCTCGGGCGCACCATAAGCATATCATGACTTCGCAGTGCGAAGTCTTTTTTCAGTTTCTACATATGATGAAATGAGTTATTACATAAAGGGGGAAATAGAGTGGCTGTTGTAAAACCGTTTCGCGGACTGCGTCCGGCGCCCGCATTGGCGGAGAA
The DNA here is from genome assembly GCA_002411145.1 of Firmicutes bacterium UBA5324. Taxonomy (GTDB): domain Bacteria; phylum Bacillota; class Negativicutes; order UBA11029; family UBA11029; genus UBA11029. Next base: position 24,626 of record DHRA01000070.1, read on the forward strand.
AGTGGCTTCCCTGCCATATGACGTAATGGATTCGGAAGAAGCCCGTCAGATAACCAGGGAGAATCCGCTTAGTTTTCTACGGGTAACCAAATCGGAGGTCGACCTTGATCCCGGCGTGGATGTTCATGCGCCGGAGGTCTATGTCAAAGCCAAGGAAAACTTGGCACAGTTTATTAAGGACCAGGTTCTGGTGCAGGATGAACAACCTTATTTTTATATCTATAAGCAAAAAATGGGCGAGCATGTACAGGTGGGGTTGGTGGCCGCCGCGTCGGTGGATGAATACCAGCAAAACCTGATTAAAAAGCATGAGTTGACGCGGCCCGATAAGGAACAGGACCGGATAAATCATATTGTGGCCACCGAGGCGCAAACCGGGGCCGTATTCCTGACGTACAAAGCCAATGAAAGGGTAAACGCGCTAATAGATGAATGTTTGCAGCAGCGCCCCGTTTATGATTTCACCTCCACGGACGGTATTAGCCATACGCTGTATGTGGTGGATGAGCCGGCAAAAATTGCCGCCATTGAGGAAGCCTTCGCCAACATCGAATACCTCTACATTGCCGATGGACACCATCGCTCCGCGGCGGCGGCCCGGGTGTGCGAGATGTGCCGTCAAGGCAACAAGGCCCATACCGGCCAAGAAGAATATAACACTTTTCAAGCGGTTATTTTCCCCCACGATATGATGTATATTATGGACTATAACCGGGTTGTACAGGATTTAAACGGCTTAACGCCCGACCAGTTCCTGGTGAAAGCCGGTGAGAGGTTTTCTGTGCAGGAACGGAAGGAAGCCTTCAAGCCGGGACAACTGCATGCCTTTGGCATGTATCTTGGCGGAAAGTGGTACGAGCTCAATGCCCGGCCCGGCTCTTTCGCCGCGGATAACCCCGTCGAAGTCCTCGACGTAAGTATTCTGCAAACCAACTTGTTGAAGCCGCTGCTGGGGATTGAGAATCCCCGCACGGACAAACGGATTAATTTCGTGGGCGGCATTCGGGGCATGCAGGAACTGGAGCGGCTTGTGGACAGCGGCAAATATGCAGTGGCCTTTTCCCTGTTTGCCACATCCATTGAACAATTGATGGCTATTGCGGATGCCGGAGAAATAATGCCGCCGAAATCAACCTGGTTTGAACCGAAATTACGGGATGCCATGGTTGTGCATCTGGTGCCGTGCGCTCCCTGGATCAAGTAATAAAAAGAAAGAAGCGAAACCGTCGGAAGACGGTTTTTTCTTTTTTTAGGCGCTGTTTGCATAACGCATTGCTCCCATTTTAATCGGAAACGGATGGAACGCCTTAATGGTGTGGCGATCAAGTACCTTAACAACTGTTAATGTGGGCCTTTATCCTCTCGCGTCATGTGCCAACCGAATAGCTGAAAGTTATTTAAACCACTTATACAGTGAGTACAGGACCATAAGCCATAACATAACAATGACATATGCCGCGACCCAAAATTTTGGCTTTGTAGCCGGCGGGTTAGTTTTGGCTTTTTCACGGCATGACGCAAGTATGCTTGCCGGTATCATCCTGATTACGAGGGCGATGCCTAAGGGCAGAAGAATTACATCATCTACGTAGCCCAGGATCGGTACAAAGTCGGGGATTAAGTCTATCGGGCTTAGTGCGTATCCAACAATGATGGTGGCGAGGACCTTTGCGTATAGGGGTGTTTCAGGGTGCTTCATTACAAAGGACAGAGCTATTATTTCGTGTTTAAGTTTTCGCGCCCATTGTCTTAGTCGTTGATTTAGTGTCAGGGGAGATTCCTTAATTTTCTCTTGTTCCATAAACCTAAACCTCCGTATTTCTTTATATTGTAATTGTTGCATACGATAAGGACGGTTTCAATAATTTTAAGTTCGTAACAATACAAAATATAAAGGGCAAGGGGGATATTTTGACATAATAGGAGGATTTGGCGAGATATTCTTGAATTTTTGTATCTGAAACGGCAGTCTGCCGGGACCCGGGAATATCCGCCGGGTTTCCTGTAATGAGAGGGGGTGTGATTCATTCCTGGGTTTATAAAGTCCGGCATAATCCGCCGGCTATACCGGAAATTTGTCAGTATGCGTACCGGCATATATCTTTTGGGCGCCATGGGAGGAATTCTGGCCCTCGGCAGCTTCGGATCCGTAGACGTATACCATACGCCTTTATTTCAGCTATTATTAATAATTTTATGTATAAATACCGCACTATGCAGTTTAGAGCGGTTATGGCGGAACCGGCGGGGGCGGAACAACCTGCCCGGCTCGCAGCATTGCGCTTTTATCTTCCGCGAAACGGTATCCGCGCCAATTGCCGCGCAGGTCACGGCGTTAAAGAGCGTGCTGGAAGGGGAGGGGTTTAAGACGGCCCTCCACCAGGGGGACGGAAAGTCCCTTTTGTACGGGGCCCGGAATTTAAGCGGGCTGTGGGGTACCTGCTGCGCGCATTTCTCCATGGTCTTTATCGCGGCGGGGGTGCTGATCGGCGCGCAGGCGGGCTTTGAAACTACCATCACCCTGACGGAAGGAAGCAGTCAAAACATCACGTACAAAGGAGAACAGGCTTTAGCAGTGCGGCTTAACGGGTTTTCCACTTTATATTATGAGGACGGCACGGTTTCCGACTGGCTTTGTGATGTGAGCGTCCAGCGGAAGGATGAGGCGGAAGTGCGCCGGGTAATCAGAATTAATCATCCGCTTTCCGTCGGTCTTACGAAGGTCTACCTGGCCTCACAGGGAGTGCTGATTCATACCCGGCTGCTGGATGGTGACGGCCGTCCGTTAATGGAATGGGAAGGCGCACCGGGGGAGAAAGCGATGCTGGGCGGAAGAGTCCTGCGTATTCTGCGCTATCTCCCGGATTACGACCCTTCACAGCCGATGGCCGGTAAAAGCCCGCAACCCCGCAACCCTTACATCATCTACACTTTGTCCGGGGAATATGAACCGGAAAAACCTGTGGCCGTGCCGGTAAACGTGGCTCAGCCCCTGGCCGGGGAGGCGACGTCCCTTGTTTTTTCCGTGGCGCCGGTGGTGGGGGTGCACGTGAAGGCTGATCCGGGCCTGCCGTTGGTTTGGGGTGGCTTTGGTATGTTGTTGGTTGGCTTTTTTGCGGTCTACTATCTGCCCTATCGACAGATTTGGCTTCAATTTGCGCAAGTAAAAGGCAGGCTGGAAATTGTCTGTGCAGGGAGCGGGCCGGGTTTGGAAAACATAGAGGACAAGATACGCCGCTGCCTCAAGGGGAGCGATAACTGTTAGGAGGTTGTATTGCATGATAAGCTGGGCGGGGATCGAGCGGCCCTTGTTTTATTTGGCCATGGCCGCATATTTGGCGGCTGCCTTTGGCGCCATGGGCCTGTTGTTCAAAAAACAAACCCTGCTGAATCACACATTAAAAATCACCTTGTGCGCCGGCCTTATTTTCAACGGTTTGGCCATCGCCGCCCGCACGCTTCAGGCCGGGTATTTTCCTTTTACCGGCATGTATGAGTTTGGCATCGTATTTGTATTTGCCACCGTAATGCTGACGGTCTTTTTGGCCCGCAGGTATGAGTGCCGGAGCTTATATGCTTTTGTCCTGCCCATCATGGTTATTTTAGCGGTTACGGTTGATCTTTCTTACCATGGGATTAAGCCCCTGGTGCCTGCGTTGAAAAGCTGCTGGTTGGTTATCCATGTCGCGGCGGCGGTCGTTGCGTATGGCTTGCTGGCTGCCGCCTGTGCTACGGCGGTGATGTATTTATGGAAGCAAAGACTGGCCGCCTCCGGGAATGAGCGGGATTTAGGACCGTCCCTTCAGGGACTTGATCTAATGGCGGGACGTTTAATTTCCTGGGCAATACCCTTCCTCACTTTATTGATTATTACGGGCGCGATCTGGGCCGAATACGCCTGGGGGTCATATTGGCAGTGGGATCCGAAAGAAA
>DHRA01000058.1:0-1620 GCA_002411145.1 Firmicutes bacterium UBA5324
CTAATTCTTTTGCTTTTTATGGAGGTTCCCCCAACTATTTGTCGAATTTTTCACATAATATTAATATATTTTGAAGGGCGGTTGTTAAAGTGAACAATCTCATCATAATCGGCGGCGGCCACGGCGGGGTGGCAATGATCCAATTATTCACCGGGGTGAAAGATATAAAGATTGCCGGGGTGGTAGATATTAAGGAAGATGCGCCCGCTATAATACTCGCAAAACAAAAAAAGATTCCTGTTTATACTGATATCGTCCATGCACTGAAAATAGAGGGCATTAATTATGTGATCGATGTTACGGGCAGTGCGAGGGTAGCCGAAGTGATTTCCAATGCCAAACCCGACGGAGTTAGTGCAATTGATTCCGGCACAGCGAATTTAATGTATGTTTTAGCCAAACATATTGAAATGCAGGGAGAAACTTTACGCCAAGAGGTTAATAAGCTTGAGTTGGCAGCGGAAAGTGCCCGGAACTACATTGGCAACGTACATGAGATTATCAGTTTTATAAAACAGGTGGCGGATCGTACAAATTTACTTGGCCTCAATGCCGCCATTGAGGCGGCAAGGGCCGGTACTGAAGGGAGAGGCTTTGCGGTTGTCGCCGGTGAAGTGAGAAAACTGGCGGAGGATAGCGTGGGGGCGGCTACCAGGATTGGCAGTATTTTAAGTAGTGTGGAGGGATCAATGCAAAGTATTATTGAAGGTATTGAGAAAACCTCGGCAATCGCTCATAATGTGGAAGAATAAACCTTTAGACAGTGGACGATAAAGAACCCTCTGAAGCATTTTGTTTCAGAGGGTACTTTTGCCTGTGGGAAAACTCCGGTACAGGCAGGATGTATCTTGATTTGCCTCTCATGCATAGCAAATAAAGTCGATTATGTGCGAAATATTTACAAATATTTATAAAAACTAATTACCCGTTCGACAAAGTTTCTGTCTGCTCTCCGCTATACTGTAAATAATAACACATTAATTACCATAAATTGGTGTCTGTTTTGAGAAAATATTGTAAGCCAAATTATTTGGATAGCGTAAAATATTGACATATTTAGGTGGATGATCTACACGCTCGCCGCATAGCGTAAAGGACACCGGAAAGGACTGTGTCGAATTGAAGAGACTGGCCGGCAAAGACATAACGTGCAACTCAAAATACAAAATATCACCCGGAAAAACATTGTGAAGTGAAGGAGAGGAAATAAGCGTGAAAATCATCTATAATCCGGAAGCAGACACCTTATATATTTCCCTGTCCGATGATCCCCGCGCAAAGCAGTTGCCCATAAATGATGAAACGACTTTTGACCTTTCAGCGGACGGTCAGGTACTGGGGATTGAACTATTAAGTGCCACGGCAAAATATGGCGGGAGTATTATAGACCTTGATTTTTCCTTGTTGGGGGCTTTCACCCGGGCTCCCCAGCTTACATATACAAACTAAAAAGAAAATTACTTTTTCAAAAGCAGCCGCTGCGTAATTATTTTTAATAATTATTACGCCGGCCGCGCTTGATTTTCCCTTATATCCTAAAGGGCACAGGCGGAGGAGGGAGTCTTAGGGCGGGCTGGATTGCTGCGAAAAAAGCTTTTAAGTCAACACACGCCATTTATC
>DHRA01000058.1:1769-5999 GCA_002411145.1 Firmicutes bacterium UBA5324
GATAAATGGCGTGTGTTGACTTATTTGTCTGAAGCGGGGAAAAGAGTTTCGATGAGATAGTGTGGTTTGCCTTGACTTATATTAAAGGAGGGAAAGGTTTTGATAGGGGAGAGAAGAATAAGTATAAACATACCGGCGAAGGAGGATAGGTAAGTATTTTTTCTTCGCATGGGAAAATACTCTCGTTGATTGATTAAATAGCGGAGGATAAATTTATGAATATTGCTTTTTTTCTAACCCCGAAAAGTGAGGTAATTTATATACCCCTTAATAGTACGATGCGACAGGCACTCGAAAAAATGGAATATCACCGGCACACAGCCGTACCGCTTATTGATGAACAGGGGAAATACGCGGGGACTATTACGGAAGGGGATTTATTGTGGAAGATGAAGAATACGCCGGGGTTGACCTTTGCCGATACGGAGCGGGTTATGATTAAAGATGTGCCGCAACGGATGACCAATGTGCCTGTACGTATTTATGCGAATATCGAGGATCTTCTTTCCTTGGCCATCGTGCAGAGTTTTATCCCGGTGGTGGATGACAGTGAAGTGTTTATCGGCATCATTCGACGCAGCGATATTATTGAATACTATACAAAAATAGCGCTGAAAAATTAGATCCGGCTGGGGGGAAGAAAGAGGGGAAGCGTACATAATACCGGTGGATGCCTGTAAAGAAAAGGGGAATATGTAAAAACATTGTATTTTTATGGAAAGTGTATTATGATGAGTGTTGATTACAGTCCAAGTTATGAATGCCGCCATATCGCCGGAACGTTCCGCGGTACACTCGAAAATTAACGACGGACATCTTTTGGGAGTGCGAAGAATGGGTAAAATCCACCGCCTTATTGACCAAAATAGTTGGTTAACCTGGTCGATTTCGCTATTATTGTTAACGATTATTTTTATACAGGCATCCTGCCCCGGGGGAAGTCCGGCGGAAGCTAGTCCCGGTATCCACAAAGAGGTGCTCATTATTGACTCTTTTAGTGCGAATCACCCCTTTTACAAGCTTTTTAACGAAGGTCTGCAAGATCGTTTACAGGAGAGGAACGTCGGGGTTTACTACGAGTCGTTGGACCTGATTAAATTTAGCCTGGACGAGGATTTTTGTCTCAATCTTGCCGCAACACTGGAAAGAAAGTACGCTGATAATCTGCCGGATCTGATTTTAGTGAACGGTAAACCGGCTGCGAATTTTTTGCTCAGGTTCGGCCATAAAATATTTAGTGATATTCCGGTCATTGTATCGGTTTACAATTATGCGGAGGTTATTCGCCCGATACCGGATAACTATAGAATATTTACGACGCCGATTGATATTGAGAGAAACTTGCAGCTCATACTGAATCTAAAACCGGACACCAGGAAAATATATGTCGTCATAGGAGAAACCCGAAACCAAAAATATCTTTATGAAGACATATCCAGACAGTTAGCGGCTTTTACGGGGCGGGTAGAGATTAGCTTCCTGAAAGGAATGCCGTTTCCCGATTTACTGGACCGGATAAAGCATATTGAAGGGAATGCCGTAATTTTTTATACTTCCTTTGGTGAGGATGTTCAGGGAAATATCTTTGTGCCGGCGAAGGCGGCCGAGGAAATTTGCGCAGTGTCGCCGGTGCCGGTATTCGGGATCACGGAAACCTATTTGGACAGCGGCTGTATCGGCGGCTATATGCAGGATCCCACATCTTTGGGGATGCAACTTGCTGAAGAGGTTAACCTTAAACTGCAGGGGAAGGAAAATGCGGGCAGTCCTGTAGTGGAATTAGATACGGCGCGCTATGCCTTTGAGTGGAGTCAGCTGCGGCGCTGGAATATCGACGAGCATAAGCTTCCCCCCGCGAGTTTCATAAGAAATAAACCAAACTCTCTTTGGGATAATTACAGAACATATATAATCAGTGCTATTTTACTTTTCATTTTGCAGTCAACGCTGCTTGTGTTATTATTTATTAACATGCGCCGGCGTAAAAAAGCCGAGCAGGGATTGGCGCGGCTGGAAAGGCTTAATCTTGTGGGGGAAATGGCGGCCAGTATCGGACATGAGGTGCGTAATCCCATGACTACGGTTCGGGGATATTTGCAGCTGTTTATGCAAAAACAGGAGTTTGTAAAATATCGGGAACAATTGGCTACTATGGTGGAAGAATTAGATAGGGCCAATGGGATTATTACGGAATTTCTCTCTCTTGCCAAAAATAAGGCGGTGGAATTAAAACCCGGGAATATAAATGAGACAATACACGCGTTATTCCCCTTATTGCAAGCGGAGGCTTTCCGTTTTGGACACCAAATTATTACCGACACGGGCAACATACCGATAATTAATTATGATGAAAAAGATATCCGGCAACTTATTTTGAACCTGGTGCGCAACGGCTTCGAGTCCATGGCTGCCAGTGGAATACTAACAATAAAAACCTATTATTACAAAGGTATTGTAACTTTGCTCATCCAGGATACCGGACCAGGCATGCCCAAGGAAATATTAAAGAAAATCGGCACTCCTTTTATTTCTACGAAGGAGGGCGGCACCGGCTTGGGGTTATCCGTATGCTACAGGATCGCCGAAAGGCACAAGGCAAAGATATCCATAGATTCATCACCTGCGGGGACGGTCTTTCATATTCAATTTCCGGTTTACTGATAGATATTTCAGCATCCGGACACCGCGCTGCGGGTGGGGCAACGACCCGGCTGGTTTCCTTTAACGGTAGGCACAATATTGCTGCTCCGGGATGTTTGCGTAACGCAAAGTAAGAAAGTCGATTAAAGTCGAAATAATTTGTTAGAAATTTAATTTACCGGCATACTTTCGACAAATCTTTTCTTTACCCTCGGCTATACTGGTAATTAATAAAACGTTTTCCCTGGTTAAAATAAGAAATGAGGCTCTCATTTTGATGGGGGGCTATTTTAATGTCGGAAATAATATGGAATTATGTGTAAAAAATGAATCGCCCGGATGGCGCATCCTGGGTGAAGGAAGGAGAAATATCATGAAAATCACTTATGATCCTGAAACCGATTCCTTGTACATTTCTTTATCCGATGCTCCCAGAGAAAAACAGCTGCTGATAAACGATGAGACAATCTTTGATCTTTCCGGGGACGGGAAGGTGCTGGGAGTAGAGCTGTTAGGCGCCACTGTTAAATATGGAAGCAGTATTTTAAATCCGGATTTCTCACGGCTGGAAGAGGTGTCCGGGCCGTCTCTGTCTGCTTATCTAAACTGAGGAAATCCGGAGAGTGTTTGCGAAATCAGAAAACGGCCGGGTTGGAGAAAAAACAATGGGACAAAATGAAGGTCTCATGAGAGAAAAACAAGTTTAATACGCACCGCTTATCCCTGCCGGATGGGGGGGATTTTTTTTTGGCCATTTTTAGGATCCTTTTTCAAAACAGCGGTGCCGGATAGGGGGCTGAACGGACTTCCCGCGGCAGCCGGTCTGCGCATCCGTTTCAATACTGGTAAAAGCAGGAGGGACGGTATATCAAATGGTTGGCCCGCATAATTCAAAATAGGAGGCAAAGTCAGCTAAGGGAGGAAAGATGATGGCGAGGATTTGTTTGGACGCGGGACATTCCGGGCATCCGGACCCTGGCGCAATAAATGAGCTTACAGGTTTGCAGGAGGCGGACGTCACGTTGGATGTTGCGTACCTGATGCAAAAATATTTAGCCTCCGTAGGGTATGAGGTCATGCTCACCAGGATATTGCGGAAGCAGCTTGAGACCAATGATTTAGCCTATCGTACCGAACTGTCCAATAATTGGAAGGCGCATGTGTTTGTCAGTCTGCACTGTAACAGCGCTGATAACCCGGTGGCAAGGGGATACGAGATCTGGACATTACCCTGGCGAACCGGGGGAGACGAGTTGGCGACTTGTTTATTTAACCGGATATCGCAGGAATATCCCGACTTGACCGGTAGAGCGGACTATGTCAACGGTGACCCTGAGCGGAGAAATAAATTTTATGTCCTGACCCATACCGAGGCACCCGCCTGCCTGGTGGAAATGGCCTTTATTTCAAATCCATTGGAGGCCAAGTGGCTGGCTGACCCCGCGTGGCTTTCGCGGATGGCCTGGGCCATTTCGCTGGGGATTGTTGATTACTTTGGAGAGATGAGCTAGAATCAGTTTTTTTGACGGGATAAATGGAGACTAGGATTCAGGTGGGGTTTTAACCCCATCTGAATCCTAGTCGGAATTA
>DHRA01000058.1:6140-7732 GCA_002411145.1 Firmicutes bacterium UBA5324
CTCCCGCCTAAAGAGGCGGGAGTCTTAGAGCGAGTTAGCCATCGGATAAAATTTCGGCGGGTATTTATTTTTCCTGCAGTGTTAACACATAATATCTTGCAGGGGGTGATACGATGCCAAAAAGCGAAAAGGAAGTAATGGATCAAATGAAAAAAGGCTTGTACAATGCCAGCGAGGATAGAAATATCCAAACTTCTGACCAAGGCGCCGATTTATATACCGGAGCCGGGAGTACACCTTCCAAAACCCAAAATCGTAAATCGTAACAGCCTCCAGTCAGGCCCTCACTCCGGTGGGGGCTTTGTATTATGCGACTCAGAAGAAAGCCGATTTTTTCATTATTGAGATAAGATAAAGGGTCTTTTAACTCATATCAAGCATTAACCATAAGTTCTTTCATTGTCGAAATCGTAGTATGCGGGTAATCAACTTTCTTTAGACGGGTATAGTATTTACCGTCTTTTTGCTCAACTTCGGCAAAAGTCATCGTGTTGCCGTTGTTAAACTCTTTCATACTTGGGCAAAGGAAACCAGTATTTACGATGATACCCAAATTTACATTAAAAGATTTCATGTAAAGGCAATGTTCTATTTTGGGAATATGTGTATGCCCCATTAAAACAACCTTATTACCCTGTTGACAGAAGGTTTTTCCTACACTGGTTAAAGAACGGCTGAGGTCTACCAGCAAACCCGGTAGAGTTTTTTTTGTAATGGTGGGGCCGGGGAACATTTCTGCTGCTTCGGCGGCACTTATGCGCGATCCATCAGGCATTAAATAAAAGTACTGCCGGGGATTTCCTTTACCTTTGGTCGCAAGGGATACCAAAAGATACAAAACTACTTCCGCGAAGCTTTTTCTCCGATCGGCGGATTTGATTAAACTATCCAGGGAAATTCCCCCGGTTCCGAAAAGAGGCTTATTTTCGGCAAAAAAGTCAGCCGAATTTTTCTCCCCCAAGCAGTCTATATACTGCGAAACTATATCTGTCCAGGTCCTGCAGACATAATAGTCGACCGGTAACGGCGCAAAAAGATTGTCGCTGCTGTTGTCCGGACGAGAAATCATACTATAATTGTGTCCGTGTTCCGCATAGATACCATTTGCCTTATACGCAGTATTGTCTTGCGGTGTTCCGTCGCAAACGACATACTTTCTTTTGCGGCTGAGGCGGTGAAAATGTTTATTGATTTCTTTGGCAGAAACCAATATATCATGATTGCCATTTACATAGCGAAAATTCCCCTGAATACTGTCCAGGCAACTAATGAAATCTCCATCCCGTGCCGGAGTAAAAATGTCCGCATTTGCCTGGAATATTTCTCGTAAACTTACAGGTATCGGCCCGTTTGGCAAGTACAGCGAATATTCAAACCAATCGCCGAGGATAACTACATCTTTGATCCGGTAACCATTAGTTTGAATGTACCTGAGAATTGCTTTAAGATACTTCTGGTGGAGGGATTTCTGATACCAGTTGGTTGGTGTGTTTAGCCCGATATGCATATCGCTTAAAAATATGGTTAACACTGGTTATCCACTCCTCAGTTTTATCCGATGACTAACCCGCTCTAAAACTCCCGCTTCTGCA
>DHRA01000058.1:7933-17945 GCA_002411145.1 Firmicutes bacterium UBA5324
GGGTTAAAACCCCACCTGAATCAAGTCTCCATTTATAGCTTGCATTACTGATTACATTACATAATATGATGTCTTCGTAGGAGGAGTGTATAAATCATTGTTTAGTCAATTTACTACGTTGATGTCGTTGCGCGGTAAAAGACTAATAAAGGGTTATAGGGAAAACTTGCTTGGAGGTATTTTGCGGTACAAGCAGAATAAGGTGTATGGACGATCATGCCGTAATTATGTATTGACATGGGGGTGGGCTACGGTGGAATTTCATGATCAAGACAGCGCTGATTGGTCAGATGGGGAGTTTGCATTATTAACCGAAAACAACAAAAAATTAGGCCGGGAGAATGCTGCATTAAAGAAAGAGATCCAAGAACTGAATGTAAAGTTCGCGCATTTTACCAGAATTAATAATATCGGGACGTGGCAGATGACTGTCGTAGCCGGTGACCCGCTAAATCACGCCCATCAGGTCCTGTGGACCGATAGTTTCCGGCGAATGCTTGGTTTTCGCGATGAACTGGGTTTTCCCAATGTGCTGGGAAGTTGGATGTCCAAAATTCATCCGGACGATAGCGACAGGGTATTGCAGGCTTTCACCGCGCATTTGACGGATAAATCCGGCGGTACAAATTTTGACGTGGAATACCGGCTCAGTTTGCATAGCGGCGACTACTGCTGGTTTCGGAGCACCGGTATGACTGCCCGGGACGAAGAAGGGGTACCCGTACAATTTACAGGCAGTTTAATTGATATTGATGAAAAGAGAAGAAAAGAAGAAGAAATGGAGTTTCTGGTTACACGTTTTAAATTGATTAGCTGCGCGTTGACTGAGGGACCATGGGATATGAAAGTTATTGCCGGCGACTCGATAAATTCCCAGAATGAATTTTGGTGGTCGCCTCAATTTCGGAAAGCGCTGGGTTTCAAGGACGAACGTGACTTTCCTAATGTGCTGAGTAGCTGGAGCAACAGGCTGCATCCCGCAGATAAAGAACGAACCCTTAAAGCCCTGTTTGATCATTTGGCGGATTATTCCGGAAAAACACCCTATTCCGTTGATTATCGCCTTTGTCTAAAAAACGGTGAGTATCGCTGGTTTCATGCCACCGGGGCTACCTTGCGGAATGACCAGGGTGTGCCCCTGCGGATTGCGGGTACGATAAGAGATATTGAATATGAAAGACAACAACTGCGGGAATCCCAAGCCAAGCTGACCCGGTACTGCGAGATCGTTAATACGCTCACCCAGAAACAAGGGCTCGCCGCAAATCTGAAGTTTATCAGCCCGCAGATGAACAATCTTGTCAAAAACATTGAGAAGTATGCCAAAGTGGACGCGCCCGTGCTTATCACCGGGGAATCGGGTGTAGGGAAGGAAGTTGTTGCCGACCTTATCCATAATTTCAGTGACCGCAAAAACGCACCTTTTTTAAAAATAAATTGCGGGGCAATTCCGGAACCATTGCTTGAATCGGAATTATTCGGCTACGAGGAAGGTGCCTTTAGCGGTGCGAAGAAAGGCGGGAAAATAGGTTTTTTTGAATTGGCGCATAATGGCACGGTCCTGCTTGATGAAATAGGGGATCTTCCTTTCTCGCTGCAGGTAAAACTGTTGCGCTGCGTCCAAAACGGTGATTTTTATCGTATCGGGGGGAATCGTTCCATTAAAGTTAATACCCGCATTATTGCGGCGACCAACCGGGATTTGGAAACAATGGTGCTGCATAAGGAATTTCGCTCCGACTTATTTTATCGTTTGCAGGTATTAACCATTCATATTCCCGCGCTGCGGGAACGGCCAAGTGATATTATTCCTTTGACCCAACATTTCCTGAAAAGGTTTAATGAAAAATACAATACCGGTAAAGCGCTTTCGCCGGAGGTGTATCGTATTTTTACAAATTACTCCTGGGAAGGAAATGTGCGTGAATTGGAAAACCTTGTGGAACGGCTGGTGGTGACCAGTGAGAGCAGGGTGATCACGGCTGATTCTCTACCGGAAATGATGGGAAAAGCTGTGGGCACAAAAGGGAGAGACGGTCTTTACGGCCGTGGTCTGACATATAAGGAAGCAAAAGAACAATTTGAACGGCAATATTTTCAGCAAGTAATTGAGGAATACGGTTCTACCCGGAAAGTGGCGCAAAAAGTAATGCTTGATCATTCCACGATTGTCAAAAAAGCGGCTAAATACGGGATTAACCTGTTGCATTGGCAAAGAAGCTAAAATTCTTCGCGAAAGATGGTGCTTAAATACACCAATGATGATTTATGGTTGGCTGGCGTTAACTGAGTAAAGCTTCTGTTGATGGTGAAAGATTTCACCATCAATTTTTTTCTGCCGTTTAGGGTCATTGTTACCCGAAGCGTTAAATGATTAGTTTCCCGGACCGCACAAGGCTTCAAGGCATATTATGCGCTTAACGCTAAAAAACAAAGCGTAATTGGCACGAGACTTGCGTATTAATTAGGTGGCTGGCTTGGGGTTGGTTTAGGGAGAGAGTTGTTCCTCCTTACCGGTACAAGCGTAAGCTGACACATTTTTAATAATTGAGGAGGTCTTTACAATGAAGGGTTTTGCCATGTTACGTATCAATGAATTAGGGTGGATTGAAAAGGAGAAACCGGCATGCGGGCCGTATGATGCTCTTGTTCGTCCGACAGCTGCTTCTCCTTGTACATCAGACATTCACACCGTTTTTGAAGGCGCAATCGGTGATCGTCACAACATGATTCTCGGCCACGAAGCGGTAGGTGTAGTTGCGGAAGTCGGCAGTGAAGTAAAAGACTTTAAACCCGGCGATAAAGTAGTTGTTCCCGCCATTACTCCTAACTGGCGTTCCATGGGCGCCCAGGCCGGATTCCATCAACATGATGATGCCTGTCTCGCAGGCTGGAAATTTTCTAACTTTAAAGATGGTACATTTGGCGAGCTATTTCATGTAAACGATGCAGATATGAACTTAGCCGTTATGCCGGATGATATGCCTTTGGAAGTTGCTGTAATGATCACCGATATGATGACCACCGGATTTCATGGGGCGGAAATGGCCGACATTCAATTGGGATCCAGTGTTGCCGTGGTTGGTATTGGTGCGGTTGGTTTAATGGCTATTGCCGGTGCTAAATTACGCGGCGCCGGGAGAATTTTTGGTGTAGGCAGTCGGCCTGTCTGCGTTGAAGCAGCTAAGTTCTATGGCGCAACAGATATTATCAACTATCGGAATGGCGATATCGTAGAGCAAATCCTTAATTTGACTAACGGTAAAGGAGTCGATCGTGTTATAATGGCAGGAGGCGGCACCGACGTTATGGCCCAGGCTGTTACGCTGGTTAAGCCTGGTGGTATTGTGTCTAATGTTAATTACCACGGAAAAGGAGAATTTCTGCCGATTCCTCGTCTCGCATGGGGCTGCGGCATGGCACATAAACAGATCAGAGGAGGGCTTTGCCCGGGCGGACGTCTCAGAATGGAACAATTAATTGACCTCGTAAAATACAACCGTGTTGACTTAAGCAAGTTAGTTACGCATGTGTTTAAAGGGTTTGACCATATTGAAGAAGCTCTTTTACTCATGAAAGATAAACCCAAAGATTTGATCAAGCCGGTAGTTTTAATTTAACGGCAAGCAAGAAAGGGCTTTAGAGATCTAGGGGAAGGGAAATGGTGGTTGTACAGCTAATATTTAATTAGTTCCCATGCAAAGCTGTGTAGTAATGGCAAAGGGATCAATTGAAGAAACCAGTTGATCCCTTAGTCTTTTATTACTGCTGTTTTTGCTCCAGATAAGTCAGATTTAAGATACCCAGGCATTTAGAGGAGGTAAGATTTATGTGTAATTCGTGCGAAAAACAGCTCGAAACAAAGTTTGCCGACGGCAATGTGGACTTGACATTGCTGGAACCTATTTTTGCTGAATATACCGGCAAGCCGGGCAGTATTATCAGCATATTGCAGAAAACGCAGGAAATTTACGGTTATCTGCCTTTGAGCGCTCTCCAGGCTATCGCAGACAAAACCGGTAATAAACGTGCGAAAATATATGGCATAGCGACATTTTATTCTCAATTTCGTTTGTCGCCCGTCGGGAAATATGTTATTTTGCAGTGTCATGGGACTGCTTGCCATGTACTTGGTGCTGAGAAGGTAGGCAGTGCCATTTGTGATGAACTGGGGATTTCCCCTGGTGAAACCACCACGGATGGCCTTTTCACCCTTGAAGATGTCGCCTGTCTGGGCTGCTGCAGTCTGGCGCCGGTTATTATGATCAACGGTGAGACCTACGGAAAACTCACACCGGATAGCGTGAGAAAAATCCTGCAAAATATCGCGGAAGCCGAGAAAGGCGGTGTTGTCTGTGAAGCTTAGAGTTGGATTCGGCAGTTGCGGTATCGCCGCCGGCGGCCGTAAAGTCGTGGAGAAATTGGAAGCTGAGATGAAAAATCATGGCCAGCAGGTTGAACTGATCCTTACCGGCTGCATTGGCATGTGTTTTTACGAGCCTATCGTGGATGTTATTGACAACAACGATAAAGTATACACTTACGCGAACGTTACGCCGGAAAAAGCGGAAGAGATATTCAACACTCATATTCTTGGCGGCAAGCCGCTGGAACAATATATTGTATCAACTTCAGACAAGCCCTATCCGATCTTGTCTAAACAGGTGCGAATCGCTTTAAAGAACTGCGGGATCATCAACCCGGAGAATTTGGATGATTATCTTGCCAAGGATGGTTATAAGGCTTTGGCGAAAGTCATTAAAGAGATGACGCCGGAAGGTGTTATTGAAGAAGTAAAGGTATCCGGCTTACGCGGACGGGGTGGCGCCGGTTTTCCCACCTGGTTCAAATGGAATGCAGCCAATAAGTCTAAAGGCGATATAAAATATGTTGTCTGCAACGCTGACGAAGGTGATCCCGGCGCATTCATGGACCGGAGTGTGCTGGAAGGAGACCCGCATGCGCTGCTGGAGGGCATGGCCATTTGCGGTTATGCCATCGGTGCGCGTGAAGGACATATCTATTGTCGTGCTGAATATCCACTGGCAATCAAACGTTTGGAAATCGCGATCTCCGAGGCGAAAAAGAAGAATTTGTTGGGCGATAATATTATGGGAACAGGCTTCTCCTTTGACATGCATATTAAGAAGGGCGCAGGCGCTTTTGTCTGCGGTGAAGAGACAGCTCTTATTGCTTCGCTGGAAGGCGAACGGGGCATGCCGCGTCTCAAACCGCCGTTTCCTGCGCAATCAGGTTTTTGGGCTAAACCGACGAATATTAATAACGTAGAGACCTTTGCCAATGTACCTTGGATCCTGTTCAACGGCGGCAAAGCATATGCTGCCTACGGCACCGAAAAGAGCAAGGGAACCAAGGTATTTGCGCTGGCCGGGAAAATTAAAAACGGCGGCTTGGTTGAAGTGCCGATGGGTATGAAACTACGTGAAGTTATTTATGACATCGGCGGCGGTATTGCTAACGATAAAGATTTCAAAGCCGTACAGATGGGTGGTCCCTCCGGGGGCTGTATTCCCAAAGAACTCTTGGATACGCCGGTTGACTATGATTCCATCACGAAGACCGGTGCGATTATGGGTTCCGGCGGCATGATTGTTATGGATGAGGATACCTGTATGGTTGATATGGCCAGGTTCTTCCTCGATTTTACGTGTAAAGAATCCTGTGGAAAATGCATCTATTGCCGCATCGGCACCAAACGGATGCTTGAAATATTAGAAAGAATCACCGCCGGCCAGGGCCGTGAGGGAGATATTGAAAAATTGCAGGAGTTGGCTGTCAGTGTAAAGGACGGATCTCTCTGCGGTCTGGGACAAACAGCGCCCAATCCGGTACTGACCACGATCCGCTACTTCCGGCATGAATACGAAGCCCATATCAGGGATAAGAAATGTCCGGCAAAAATATGCAAACCGTTATTGACATATACCATCAACGCGGATGCATGTAAAGGTTGCACCCTCTGTGCCAAGAAATGTGCGGTACAGGCCATCACCGGTAAACCCAAGCAACTACATGTTATTGATCAGGCGTTGTGTACCAAATGCGGAAACTGTGCAACCGTTTGCCGGTTTAACGCAGTTGGTATCGAGTAGAGGGGAGTGGTGACGATGAGCAAGATAAGTATAAATATAAACGGCCGGGAAATAGTCGCGCTGGCGGACCAAACTATTCTGCAGGCCGCTACGAATAACGGGATTGATATACCACATCTCTGTTATGATGAAAGGATAAAACCTTACGGTGCCTGCGGGCTTTGTGTGGTGGAAGTGGAAGGAAGTCCGAAACTGGTCAGATCCTGTGCGGCTTTTGTGCAAAACGGCCAGGTAATTAAAACCAATACCCCGCGGACCGTCACCGCCCGGAAAACGGCGTTGGAGCTTTTAGCTTCTGATCACCGTGGTGACTGCAGACCCCCCTGTGTACTGGCCTGTCCTGCGCACACCGATTGTCAGGGTTATGTCGGACTGATCGCCAATGGTCAATACGGAGAAGCGCTGAAGCTTATAAAAGAGGTAATACCGATCCCGGCCAGTATTGGCAAAATCTGCCCGCATCCTTGTGAAGAGGCTTGCCGGCGGGAACTGGTGGAAGAACCCATCTCCATTGCCGCGTTAAAGAGCTTTGTTGGGGAGCTTGATCTGAACGGGGAAAAATATCTTCCGTCGATGGAATCCCCCTCCGGCAAGAAAGTAGCAGTTGTCGGTGCTGGCCCTGCCGGTTTGACGGCCGCTTATTTCCTGGCAAGGGAAGGTCATAAAGTAGTTGTTCTCGAAGCGATGCCCAATCCGGGGGGAATGTTGCGTTACGGCATTCCCCAATACCGGCTTGATAAAGCGATGCTTGATGCCGAAGTCGCGCTGATTGAAAAAATGGGTGTGGACATTGTCTACAATACCCGGATCGGTGACGATGTTACCCTGGAACACCTGCGGGACAGTTATGATGCCGTATTCCTCGGTATCGGTTCCTGGCAGAGTCAGGGACTCCGCTGCAAAGGCGAAGACATGGAGGGTGTACTCGGCGGCATCGATTTCTTACGGGAAGTAACCCTGAATAAACGGGTTGCCTTAGGCGGCAAAGTCCTAGTAGTCGGCGGCGGTAACACGGCGATGGACGTGGCGCGCACTTCCGTAAGGCTGGGTGCCGAGGAGGTAACGGTTATCTATCGGCGCACCCTGGAAGAAATGCCGGCGGAAAAACTGGAAATTGACGAAGCTATGGAAGAAGGCGTTAAATTCCAGTTCCTGGTTGCACCGGTGGAAGTACTGGGCGAAAACGGTAAAGTCAAGGAATTAAAGTGCGAACTCATGGAGTTGGGCGAACCAGATGCTTCGGGACGGAGAAAACCGGTGCCCACCGGCAAGTTTGTGACCTATCAGGCTGATAAAATCATCGCCGCCATCGGGCAAAAAACGGTAATTGGCAACATTAAAGATATCGACACTGATAAAGCGGGGAATATTGTCGTTGAAGCGGGTACCTTTACCACCAGCCTGGACAAGGTATTTGCCGGCGGCGACGCGGTCACCGGACCCAAAATAGCGATTCAGGCCATCGCCCAGGGCAGGGATGCGGCCCAGGTAATTAACAGCTATCTTAATGGCCGGCTGGTGCCCTGTTTCGAACCGAAGGTTATTACCCAGGAAGATCTTACCAAGGCGGATTTTGCCGACCGGGAGCAGGCGCCGCGCATTGCCTTGAAGGTGGCGGACAAAAACGTAAGAAACAAGAGTTTCATGCAAGTCTCGCAAACCTATACGGAAGAAGACGCCTTGCGGGAAAGCAAACGTTGCCTGGAATGCGGCTGTCTTGACTATTTTGAATGTCAACTCATCAAATATATCCAGGAATATGGCGTTGAGACGGCCAAAGTTGAAGGGGAAGAGTGTCCCAAACGGAGGGTAAAGGACGATCATCCCTTTATTGAACGAAATGCCGATAAATGCGTACTCTGCGGTCTATGCGTACGCGTATGTGACGAAGTGGTGGGCGAAACAGCCATCGGACTGGTGGACCGTGGTTTCGATTCCGTCATTAAACCGGAATTCGGCCTGCCCCTCAGTGAAAGTGCCTGTATCGCCTGCGGACAATGCGCGGATATTTGCCCGACAGGCGCGTGCCTGGAAAAACTGGCTGCTTCTAAGCAAGTGCCGGTGGATCTGGACCGTGTTGCTTCGGTGTGCGGCTACTGTGGCCTGGGCTGTAATGTTAATGTCGAGTATAAGGGAGATGTTATCTTCAGAGTTACTCCGGACAAAGAAAAGGGAGCGGGTTGGCTTTGTCAGCGGGGTAAATTCGGACTCGGCTATGCTAACGATCCCGCCCGTCTTATGCAACCGGCAATCAAACGAAATGGCGAGTTTGTCCAGGTGGACTGGAAGGAAGCTAATCTGGAAATAGTCAAGCGTTTGCAGGCTATCTCGGCCATCCACGGCCGGGACAGCATCGGTGTGGTGGTCTCCCCCCGCCTGACCAATGAAGAATTGTTTGTGGCCGGTAAATTGGCCGACGCTTTGCAAACCAGCGTGAAAACTTCCTTTAGTGTGAACGGTGGCAGCGGGCTTGAGGCAGTATTTGGCTATGATGCCTCGACCAATAGTTTTGCCGAACTTAACAACAGCGACTTTATTCTGACGGTTGGTGATATGAAGGGCAACCATCCGGTGATGGACTTCGTATTTAGGGCGGCGGAAATAGTGCCTAGGGAATGGCCCGCATCTTTGTCGGGTGCGGACGATGTAAAGGCATTTGTCAAAGCGCTGCTGGAACTGGCTGATGAGCAACAACTGGCGGCGAAGGCTGACGGCTATGCCGAACTTAAGGCTTCGCTGGCTAGTGTTAAAGTGACTGAGGCGGCAAAAGCGTTGGCGGAAAGCTACAACAAAGCGAAAAAACCGATCATCCTGCTTGATGAAGACACCGTCGGCCGGGAAGCGGTAAAACTGTTCGCGTCCGCGGCCGTACTGGCTGGTAAAGTGGGTGCCGCATACAGGGGTATCGTTCTGGCTAGAAGTAAAAATAACACACAGGGCGCCATTGATATGGGCTTTGTCCTGCCTGCGGATAGCGTGATTAAAGACATTAACGGTGGAAAAATTAAAGCACTGGTAGTTATTGGCGAAAATCCGGCCATTTCTCCGGAAAACGTTAAATTGCTGAACAATTTGTCTTTCCTGGCCGTATATGACATCTTTATGACCGAAACGGCAGCTGCCGCTGATGTGGTACTGCCCTTAGTCAGCAGTGCTGAGACCGCGGGCGCCTATACCCGAAGTGACCGGCGTATCCAGGCTGTAAACGCTGCACTGCGTCCGAAGACCGGCAAAGATAACCTGCAAGTATTATTGGATACAGCGGGCTCCTTGGGCGTTAAATACGACAATATTGCTGCTGTCAGAGATGCAATGGCCAGGGAGGTACCGGCCTATGCGGAAAATTCTCAGGGTGTAAACGTGTTGTATGCCGAAGGGTTTGCCACCGATAGTAAAAAAGCGGTTCTCGCTGTTGCAAACAACGAAGCAATTTTTGTACCAAAGAAAAAATATGACACCCTGGAACAGTATTTTGAGAAAGTAGCAAAGAGTGTATAAAGACTACTAAACAAGCTAAAATGGGTCAGGGTCTTCCTGACCCATTTTATTTTACAATGGTAAAGGCGATGATATTGATTAGCCGAGCGGGGTGGGTTTATGCAGTGGCCGGAGTTTTATCACGGCATAAAAGACAGGCTTTATGAACATTGGGGAATGGAGAAGATTACTTTTTTACGTACCCTTGGTGGCGGAAAGTCACAGGCGTTGGTCTATGTCATAGAGATCCTGTCTAAGGTTCACAATGGTCAGGCAGTGTTGAAGTTTTCTACAAAAAGTGAGTGGTCAGTAACGGAGCAGGTTGAATCTATCAGGTTTAAAAAGGTATGCACGGGAGAGTATGCACGCCTTCATTTCCCGCCGCTGCTGGCTACCTTTGAAGATGAAGAATATTTTGCAGC
>DHRA01000058.1:18136-18913 GCA_002411145.1 Firmicutes bacterium UBA5324
AACCAGCGAAATAAAGTAATTTTAGCGTTATCGACCGGTATTCTCAAGGGTTGGAACAGCGACTGTAAACTTAATTCAGCATTGCCCCCGGCTTTCATTTTAAGAGAATGGCTGGGCTATAGAATTATTCCGGCGGAAGGAGGGCGCATTTTCGAGTTCGTCGAAAAGGAGCTAAAACTTAATAGGGAAAGCCGGTTGTGTAATAGCGGCGGCCGCTGGTATCCTAACCCATGTGCCTATGTCGCGAACAATTCTCTCTGGCACAAAGAAGAAATAATCGGCATAAAAGGCAGATTACATGGTGATCTGCACGGTGGTAATATACTTGGCAAAAGTAATTTCGCCGACGCTCTTTATTATTTAATAGATTTTGCGTTGGCAGAGGAAGAAGCATTTTTGTTTTATGATCATGCCTATTTAGAATTGAGTTTGCTGTTTTCCGCGATAGGGTATGTTGCACCGGAACAGTGGCTCGGAATATTGCAATCGTTGGTGTCGTCTGACCCTTTTGATGTTAATCTGGCTGGGGAGGACCCGGGAGTAGTGCCTAATATATGGAATATTAGGCAAGGTATAAGATCATGGGCTGCGGTGCACCCTCTCGTAGCGGGTCATGCTAAAGAAGTAGCTAAACAGACATTATTGGCACGCATTGCTGCGGGTCTAAATTTTGTTAATAAAGCTATTGAACCGAGACTACGCAAGTTTGCTTTTCTCTATGCTGCTGAAAATCTGAGGAAATACCTTGAGTGCGCAAAAATTAACTGGTACGAAGAA
>DHRA01000047.1:0-5658 GCA_002411145.1 Firmicutes bacterium UBA5324
TACTCTGTGTTCTCTGTGTCTCTGCGGTTGGATAGTTTTGTTATTATTCGCGGATATATACAGATGTGCCGACACGCACATGGTCAAAAACAGTTTCCGCATTCGCGTTATGCATGCGGATGCATCCTAAGGATACGGCCTGTCCGATAAGCCAGGGTCTGTTTGTGCCGTGGATACCGTAGCTTGGCAGATTGAGGCCCATCCAGCGCGTTCCCAGGATGCCTCCGGGGTTGACAACTTTGGTGGAGATGGCAAAGTCACCCAGGGGAGTCGGGGTATTGGACTTACCCACGGCAATTCCATAGCGGCCAACTAGGGAGGTACCGCGAAACAGGGATAAAGTTCTGGCTCCGCGGGCAATGTGGATACTGGTGTTCGCGGCGGCCAAGGCGGCAACTCTTACGGCGGGGGTAATTTCTTCTTCTGGGTGGCGATAAATGTGCAGGTATGTTTTCCAGTCCGTGATTCCGGTTGGCGGGAGGTTTTGCGCAGCTTGATAAGCGCGAATGGCTTCCTCTGTTGCCTGGTCATAATTGCCGGTGGGAGATTGGGTGAATACACCCAATTTGTGGAGACGCTTTTGCAGGGAGGTTACGGTTTCGCCCTTGCTGCCCGGTACCAGGTTGATTTTGCTGAGCGGTTTTTCCAGGTAGGCTATACACAGCCGCATAGGTTGGCACCTCCGTCATGTTTAATGGCAATAACATTTTATGAAACTGCCGGTATGTTCGTGCACAGGCGGCCCCATTTAAATGACAATTTTTAAAATTACTGCATGGATAAGACAATAAAGGGAAAAATAAGAAACAAATGCATGCGGTGCAGGAGGAATCATGGATGAAAAAGTGCGCGGCAACCTGCTGATTATTGGGGGGGCTGAAGATAAAAAATCGGATTGTATCATCTTGCGGCGATTCGTGGAGTTGGCGGGCGGAAAAAATGCGATCATTGCAATCATTACGACGGCAGCGGAGCAGCCGCGCAAAGTCGGTAACCAATATCGGGCCTTGCTATATGACTTGGGCGCACAGCGCGTGGAGGTTTTGTTCATTTCGGAGCGTGAAGATGCGGGCGATCCCCGGATCATAGAACAAATCCAACAATGTACAGGGGTTTTTTTTACCGGCGGCGATCAGTTGAGAATAACAAGCATCATTGGCGGATCAGCGGTGGATGATGCAATCCGGAAAGCCTATGAACATGGCGTGGTTATTGCCGGAACCAGTGCGGGGGCCTCGGTAATGAGTGACACGATGATCGTCGAGGGAGACAGTACGGATACGGCGAAAAAATGCACGCTCAATATGGCACATGGCATGGGATTGCTTAAAGAGGTCGTGGTGGATCAACATTTTGCACAGCGCGGGCGGATTAACCGGCTACTGACGGCAGTGGCGCAAAATCCCCATGTATTGGGGGTGGGTCTTGATGAAGACACGGCCATTGTTGTTAATGCCGAGGGGATTTTTGAAGTGATTGGCTCACAAACAGTAACGGTGGTTGATGGGCGTTTTATCCGTTATACGAATGTGTCGGAGTCAGAGCCAAATGAACCATTGGCATTATCCAACGTAATCCTGCACATTTTGCCGACGGGATATTATTTTAATCTCGATTTGCGGCAGCCTTTTTCTGCAGCAGAGAAACAAACCGCTGAGCGGAAATCAGCAGTTGAGCAGAGTTGACGGAAGGGGTTTTTTCCTCAGACCTTAATAATTGAAGGGAGAATACACGGATGGACATACTGGAGATACGCGCCTTTGAGGGACCGAGTATCTACAGCCATAAACCAGTAATTCGCCTGCGGCTGGCGTTAGGAGCCTATGCGGCGCTGCCTTGCAATGTTTTTACAGGCTTTACGGAAAGACTGCCGGCATTGTTGCCGGGACTCCATGAGCACCATTGCTCCCGGGGGAAAAAGGGCGGATTTATTGAACGACTACACGAGGGGACCTATTTCGGACATGTCGTCGAACACATTGCCTTGGAATTACAATTCTTGCTGGGCTACGATGTAACTTACGGCAAAGTGCGTGAGATAGGCAGAGAAGGCAGCGGTATTTATGATGTGATCTACGCATATGGAACGAAAACAGGCGGTATTGAGGCAGGGCGAACCGCCTTAAAGCTGGTAAACGCCCTGCTGAAAAATGAGGAATTTGCATTGTCGACAGAGTTGCGAGAAATAAAGAGGCTCGTTGCGGAAAAAGAACTGGGCCCCAGTACGGCCGCTATTTTCGCGGCTGCCCGGAAACAGGGCATTCCTGTCCGGCGCCTGGGGGAAGGCAGTTTACTTGTCCTTGGTTACGGTAAAAAACAAAAAAGGATCCAGGCTACCACTACCGAAGAGACGGGGTGTATTGCTGTTGATATTGCCTGCGATAAAGCGCTGACAAAGGAGATACTGGCGGAGGCCGGGATTCCTGTGCCCCGCGGCGTAGTGGCGAATACACCGGCGGAGGCGCTGGAAGCCGCCGGTTGGCTCGGCGGGCCGGTGGTGATAAAACCTTGCAACGGGAGCAAAGGGCAAGGGGTCAGTTTGCTGCTCGAAGGTCCGGAGGAGATCGCGTCGGCTTTTCTTTTAGCCAAAGAGGTCAATGGGCAAGTGTTGGTGGAGGAGTATATCGCGGGGCGCCAATATCGCATATTGGTTGTCCAGGATAAGGTGGTCGCGGTTGCGGAACGGATCCCCGCCTGTGTGACCGGTGACGGAAAAACCTCGGTAACAGACCTGATTGCAAGGATAAATGAGGACCCCTTAAGGGGGGAGGATCATGAAAAACCCCTGACGAAGATTAAATTCGATAAGGTTACCGACCTGGTACTAAAACGGCACAATTATACGCCGCAGTCCATTCCGGGGCCGGGGGAAGTGGTATATTTGCGGGAAAATGCCAATATTAGCACCGGAGGGACGGCGATAGATGTGACGGATAGAATTCATCCGGACAATATCAGATTAGCGGTGCGGGCCGTACAGCACATTGGGCTGGATGTGGCAGGCATCGACGTGGTGACGGGCGATATCGGCAAACCACTGGCGAAGACAGGAGGGGCAATTATTGAAATAAATGCCGCGCCCGGTATTCGCATGCACCACTATCCCGCGAAGGGGAAACCAAGGGCGGTTGCCGATATCATTGTCGGGAAGCTTTTTCCCCCCGGGGAGCAGGGCCGTATTCCGATAATCTCCATCACCGGAACCAACGGGAAAACTACGACCACAAGAATGGTGGGCCATATTCTGGCCACGGCAGGCATGAAGGTGGGCATGACCACCACGGACGGAATATTTATCGGTGGCGATTGCATTATGCAGGGGGATACCACCGGTCCCGACAGTGCCAGAACCGTATTATACGATCCTTCCGTGGAAATAGCCGTGTTGGAAACGGCCCGGGGAGGGATAATCCGGGGAGGATTGGCCTTTACGCAGTGCGACATTGCCGTGGTGACCAACGTGACGGAAGATCATCTCGGGCAGGACGGGATCGAGGATTTAGCTGATTTGGCCCATGTAAAATCCCTCATTGTAGAAACGGTGGCCCCTAACGGGTATGTCATTTTAAATGCTGACGACCCCTATACGCTGGGCATGGTAAAACAATGCCGGGGGAAACCGGTGTTGTTCAGTATTGAAGAAAATTCCCCGTACATTTGCCGTCACTTAGCCATTGGCGGCACGGCCCTTTTTCAGCGCAACGGTCATATTATTAAGGCTGAAGGGCGTCGGGCGGAAGAAATGATACGTATTGCCGATATTCCCGCAACCTTGAACGGCATCGCCAAGCATAATCTGCAAAATGCCATGATGGCGGCAGCGGTTGGTTTATGCCTGGGCGTCTCCGGGCCGGTAATCCGGAAAGCCTTAAATACTTTTGCGCAGAATCCCGGACGGCTCAATCTGATTGAAATCGATAATTTTCGGGTAATGGTGGATTACGGACATAATCCCGCCGGATATCGTGCTTTGATTGAAACGCTCCAGCAACTGAATCCCGGACGGTTAATCGGCGTAATCGCCGCACCGGGAGATCGCCGGGATGATGTTATTACGAATATCGGGCGGATTGCCGGCAATGGCTTCGATCATCTAATCATCAAGGAAGATAAGGACTTGCGCGGCCGCACGGCGGGCGAAACCGCCCAACTGCTGATGCGGGGCGCGCTGGAAGCGGGCCGGAGTGAGCAAGAGATCAAAGTTATTCCGTCTGAAGAGGAAGCGGTCGGGCATGCCTTGGAATGTGCCTGTGAGAATGATCTGATTGCGATTTGTTATGAAAAATATGACAGTACAATGCGGGTGATAAATGATTTTTGTCTCCGAAGACGAAACTTACCGGCCAATGCGGAGGAGGATAAATATATACCGCTGGCTGCCGGGAGCAAACAAGCACTAACCGCGGAATTTTTCTAAAGAGCGCCGGCAAGCGGTGGTAAGGGAGGGGGCAATTAATTAATTGCCCCCTGCGCAGTTTCAGCCCAGTAGTCCGTTAACTCTAAAAGTATAAATTAAATTCGTGGGATTTTTTCGTAAGGCAAGGCGGAGGAGGCGCGCATATCAACATATGTAAGCCGACGACAACGCAACATTGCGGAAAAAGCCCGCGAAGGTAATATAGTTTAAGAGTTAGCGGACTACTAGGCAATGAAACCGGCGGGCCGTTAAGGGATTTCTTACGTCTGCGGGGAATAAAGTTTAAAAAGAAAGCAGGGTTAAAGGGTCTGGAAAGCGAATATAAACCGATTAAGCACAGAATAGTGAAAACTGAGCCGTCGAAAAACAGGATACGGAGTGGCGATGTGATGTTGGAATTATTTGCACCGGCGAAAATAAATTTAACACTGGATATTTTGGAAAAACGTGCCGACGGCTATCATGAGGTTGAAACGGTGATGCAGACCATCGCCCTGGGGGATACGATTCACATCACGGAAGCAGCGGACATTGAAGTGGAGTGTGATCACCCCGCGGTACCACCGGGCCGGGCAAACCTGGCCGCCCGGGCGGCAGAAGCGCTATGTGAACGGGCGGGAATCCGGCGGGGAGCACGAATCCGGATCACGAAACGGATTCCCGTGGCTGCGGGACTTGCCGGCGGAAGCACGGATGCCGCAGCGGTTTTACGGGGGTTAAACATGTTTTGGGAGTTGGCGCTGCCGGAACAATGCCTGTTTGAATTGGCCGGGCAATTGGGCTCTGATGTGGCCTTCTGTCTCTTAGGGGGTACTGCTCTGGGACAAGGACGGGGAGAAAAGTTAACGCTTTTGCCTCCCCTGCCGCGCTTTGGGGTGATAATCGTAAAAATGCCCTTTGCTGTTTCTACCAAGGCGGTCTATCAGCAGTTTCGCCTTAACCCGGCGGTAAAACCAACTACAAATAAGATGCTGCAGGCACTGCAGACCGGAAACCGCGGTGCGGTGACGGCAGCAATGAGCAATATGCTGGAACAGGTTACCCTTCTGATGCATCCGGAAATTGTGCAAGTTAAAGAAAGGTTAAAACGGGCCGGTGTCCAGGGAGTATTGATGTCCGGCAGCGGCCCAACGGTTTTTGGCTTGACCGAAACAAAGGAAGAAGCAGAGAGGAGTGCCCGTAGGCTGACCGGTGGATTTGAGGTTTTTGTCACAGAAACGATAAATGGAGACTTGATTCAG
>DHRA01000047.1:5797-43591 GCA_002411145.1 Firmicutes bacterium UBA5324
GCTTAGTCGCTCTTACTCCCGCCAAAAGAGGCGGGAGTCTTAGAGCGAGTTAGCCATCGGATAAATTATAAAAGGGATGGGGAACGGGAATCCATTTATTAGGTTTTCAGCCAGACCCGTCCGGAGGGAAAAGGAGGCGTAGAAAGATATGGAAAAACGCCGTATTCTGCCGATAAAATTGGATAGTTACAAGCCTTTACGGGAACTGGTAAGTGACGCCTTGCGGGAAGCGATTATGAATGGTACGCTTCATGCCGGGGAACGGCTGATGGAGATACAGCTGGCGGAGGAAATGGGCGTAAGCCGCACGCCGGTCCGGGAGGCCATTCGCAAATTGGAACTGGAAGGCTTTGTGGTCATGATCCCCAGGAAGGGTGCTTATGTTTCGGACATCTCCCTAAAGGATATTAATGATGTATTCGAAATCAGAACAGCGCTTGATGCGCTTGCCGCCGGGCTGGCTGCCGAGCGCATAACCGACGACGAATTAGAGCTGCTGGAACGTTTATTGGTGGAAATTGCCGAATCTGTTGAAGAGGGTGATATTGACCGGGCGGTGGATATAGATACGCAATTTCATGATATTTTATATAAAGCCAGTCGTAACGACCGGCTGGTGGGCATCATTGGCAACCTGCGTGAATTGTTCCAGCGTTTTCGCAGCATCACCATGGGCTCCCCCGGGCGGTTGAAGAACACGATTGAAGAACATAAATGTCTGGTTGAAGCGATCTCTCAGCGGAATGTGGAACTGGCTCAGCAGTTGGCCAGAGAACATATGGACAATGCGGAGGGTATCTTATTAGGGACACTGTCGCGCGATAAAGTAGACTTAGCTTCAGGTGGGGTTTAACCTCCATCTGAAGGTTAGTCGCCCTTATCCAGGGGCTTGCGCTTCACTCACCGCTTGCAGAAGCGGGAGTTCTAGAGCGGGTTAGCCATCGGGCAATCGAACTGAACAATAACAAGGGGGCTTTTGTTTATGTATGACGCCATTGTATTGGCGGGAGGAATAAATAGCGAACAGTTACGGCAATACAGCAGAGCGGAATACGAAGCTCTTATCGAAATTGGCGGCAAGCCGATGGTTAGTTTTGTTGTGGATGCCCTGTTAAATGTAGCGGAAATACGTAACGTGGTGGTAGTGGGGCCGCGTTCTGAATTAAATAGATACTTTGATAACGATCGCGTTAAGCTCGTGGAAAACGGGGACGGGATCATGGAAAATGTTTTACTCGCTTTAGCTAACATGCAGCCAACGGAGAGGGTCGTTGTGGCCACCGGTGACATTCCCCTGCTCACTCCGGAAGCGGTGAGGGACTTTATCGACTGCTGCGCCCGTTTTGACGCGGATTTTTATTATCCGATTGTGGCGAAGGAGGAAAATGAGAAGAACTATCCCGGGATGCGCCGTACTTATGTGAGATTGCGGGAAGGGGTTTTCACCGGCGGGAATATCTTTCTGGTAAATCCGCAGGTGGTAAAGCAGTGTGTGGAAGCCGCCAAAGGCATTATCGCCTATCGCAAACAACCCGTGCAGTTGTGCCGGATTTTGGGGTTTAAGTTTATATTGCAATATTTCCTGGGTACGCTTACTTTGCCCGAAGTGGCCAAGCGGGTTTCCGAAATCTTAACCTTACGCGGCGCAGTGGTGGTGTCGACTTATCCGGAAGTGGGGATTGATGTTGATAAACCAAGTGATTTAGACTTGGTCAGAAGCCGTTTTGCCCTGCGCGCATAGCTTAAACCTTTTTAAACATAAAGAAACAAAGCAGCAAAGGGAGAATAAAATATTTTGCCCGTTGCTGCTTTGCTTCTTTATGTTTGTTTAATTTTACTGCGCGGTTTGCGTCTGTATTTTAGGTATTGACCGGGAAGGATTTTTTAGCATAGCCGCGAAACCATGAATAAAATAGGAAAATACGGGGACATTATTCGCTGTATTCCCGATTATGGAGGATTTTTCATGCAAAAAGTACGGAGAACGGAGCGCATTGTTGCGATGACAAAAGTGCTGACGGATCAACCAAATCAGTTATTTTCGCTAAATCATTTCAGCAGTTTGTTCGGCACCGCCAAGTCAACGATTAGTGAGGATTTAGGCATTATTAAGGAGGCGGTGGTGAATTACGGGATTGGGATTATTGAAACACTACCCGGCGCAACCGGCGGGGTTCGTTATCTGCCTTACAGCACAACAGACCGGATACAGCAACTTGTAGAGCAACTGTGTATCAAGCTTACCAATCCCGAACGGGTGATTCCGGGCGGGTTTTTATATATGTCTGACATTTTATTTTCGCCTCAGCTCATGACCAGCGTGGGAGCAATATTTTTAACAAAGCTTGCGGCGTCGAAACCGGATCATATTTTAACGGTGGAAACCAAGGGGATCCCCCTGGCGATGATGACGGCCCGCGCTTTTAATGTGCCGGTGGTAATGGTGAGACGCGACAGCAGGGTAACGGAAGGGTCTTCCGTGAGTATTAATTACATTTCCGGATCCACCCGGCGGATTCAGACCATGTCGCTGCCCCGGCGGGCTTTGCCGCAGGGGGCAAGGGTTTTGGTCATGGACGATTTTATGAAGGCCGGCGGGACGGCGAAAGCAATGATTGATCTGGTGCATGAAGTGGGGGCGGAGGTGGTGGGCACGGCTGTTTTAGTGGCCACTGCCCAGCCGGAAGATAAATTGGTCCGGGATTACTGTGCCCTGATGGTACTGAACAAAATTGAGGATACTACCAGGGAAATAGAAGTACAGGCCAGTCCATGGATAACGAAAGGGGATTTAACATGACAACCGTCGCCTGTAGCGATGTGGAAGCGGCAAGGACCGCGTTAAGGGGCGTAATACGCCATACATCGCTGGATTTAAGCAGGACCTTCAGTAAGTTGGCCCATAACGAAATTTATCTCAAGATGGAGAATTTACAAAAGACCGGCTCTTTTAAAATCCGGGGCGCTTATAATAAGATACACCGGCTCTCTCCGGAGGAAAAGCGGCGGGGGGTTATTGCCGCTTCCGCGGGCAATCATGCCCAGGGCGTCGCCTATGCCGCTGCCCGGGCCGGCCTGCGCGCCACGATTGTGATGCCGGAAACGGCGCCCCTGACGAAAGTCATGGCGACACGGGGTTATGGCGCGGAGGTTGTGCTCGCGGGCCAGATTTACGATGAAGCTTTCCAGCGGGCCAAGGAATTAGAGGCGGAGCAGGGAGCGACATTTATCCATGCCTTTGATGACGCGGCGGTGATCGCCGGGCAGGGGACCGTGGGTCTGGAAATTCTTGAGGACTTACCGGATGTGTCCACGATTGTGGTGCCCGTCGGCGGCGGCGGCTTAATTGCCGGCCTTGCCACCGCGGTAAAGGCCTTGGCGCCCCAGGTGCGGATCATCGGTGTGCAGGCCAGTGGGGCGCCGGCGATGTATTTATCAAAACAGGAGCACCATTTGGTAACAATAAAAGAGGCTGCTACGGTGGCGGACGGCATTGCCGTCAAGGTGCCCGGCTCCCTTACCTATGATATAATACGGGACCATGTTGATGATATCGTAACGGTGAGCGATGAGGAAATCGCCGGCACAATTCTCATCCTGTTGGAACGGGCCAAGGTTGTGGCGGAAGGCGCCGGAGCGGTTGGCCTGGCGGCGGTTTTGAACGGAAAAATCCCCGGCAGGGACAGAAAAACGGCCGTGGTGATCAGCGGCGGAAACATTGACGTAAATGTAATATCGCGGATTATCGAACGGGGGCTGCGGAAAGCCGGCCGCCGGATCCGCTTGGCGATGTCCGTACCTGACCGTCCGGGGACTTTGGGGAAAGTGCTTAATACCATCGCCGGCTTACGGGTCAATGTGATTTCCATTTACCACGACAGAATTGGCGCAAATGTGGCGTTAGGACAGGCGGAAGTGATCCTGTCCCTGGAAACCAGGAACGAGGAGCATTCGGCACAACTCCTCAAAGCTTTAAATGATGAAGGCTATGCTGTTAAAATCCTCGGACAGACAGGAGATTAAATCTTTTTGTCGAACATTGAAAAAGTTATGCCTTAATGCATATGATTTTAGGAGGTCGTTAAAATGGCGGAAGTGGCGACGATTGTTTTAGCCGCCGGAAAGGGAACACGCATGAAGTCCCGGCTGCCTAAGGTACTGCACCAGGTATGCGGTAAGCCGATGGTGGAACATGTGCTAACCGCGGCCCAAGCGCTAGGGATAGAGAAGCAGGTTGTTGTCGTGGGTTTTGGGGCCGAGGATGTGCAGACGGCACTTGGCGACCAATGCGCCTATGTTGTGCAAAAGGAACAGTTGGGTACCGGCCATGCGGTTTTGCAAGCGGAGGCATTGTTTGCGAATTTTACGGGCACCGTGATGGTGCTTTGCGGAGATACGCCATTACTGACCAAAGAACTGCTCGCCGGTTTGCTGGCGGAACATGAAAAACAGCAAAATGCGGCGACGGTTTTAACTGCGTGTCTGACCAACCCGACCGGCTATGGCAGAGTAATCCGTGATCAGGCCGGCGGGGTGGTAAAAATTGTCGAGCAAAAAGATGCCTCAGCCGAAGAACAACTGGTGCAGGAAATAAACACAGGCATATATTGTTTCGCCGGGCAGGAGTTGTTTAACGCCCTGCATGGCATTACGGCCGACAATGCCCAGGGAGAGTATTATCTGACGGACGTTATGGAAGTTGCTGTGCGAGCCGGCAAAAGGGTTGGCGCATTTACCACCGAAGATTTTGTTGATACTTTAGGGGTTAATTCGCGGGCCCAACTGGCTGAAGCCGAGACGATTATGCGGGACCGGATCCGGCTGCACTGGATGGAAGCCGGCGTGACGCTGATGGACCCGGCGAGCACTTATATAGATTGCGACGTTATCCTTGAACCGGATACCGTTATCTATCCGCAAACCTGGCTGGCCGGCCGGACAAGGATAGGGCGGGACTGTATTATCGGCCCCCAGGTGCATATAAAAAACAGTGTGATCGGACATAACGCCCACGTGCATTTTGCCCATGTCATGGACAGTAGCCTGGGTGAGCATGTTAATGTCGGTCCTTTTGTTAATTTACGGCCGGGAACGCACCTGGCCGATAATGTGCGTGTGGGGAATTTCGTGGAAGTGAAAAATTCTCAGATCGGGCAGGGCAGTAAAGTACCGCATTTAAGTTACATTGGCGATACCGACATGGGCGCGAAGGTGAATATCGGCTCAGGCACGATTACGGTAAATTACGACGGCAAAGTCAAACATCGTACGGTGATAGAAGATGAGGCTTTTGTGGGCTGCAATTCCAACTTGATCGCACCGGTTACGGTCGGACGGGGGGCATATGTGGCGGCGGGTTCAACCATCACAAAGGATGTACCGCCTGCCGCCCTTGGCGTGGCCCGGGCCCGGCAGTCAAATATCGAAGGATGGACCCAAAGGAAGAAGTAGGGGGAGTAAAGATGGTGGAACACGGTAAACGGTTAAAATTATTGACAGGAAATGCAAATCCGGTGCTGGCGCAGGAAATCGCCCAGCACCTCGGTATTCCACTATGCGAAGCGTATGTTGGACGGTTTAATAATGGAGAAATCCAAGTGATGATTGATGAGAGCGTGCGCGGTTCGGATGTATTCATTATTCAGCCGACATCCTATCCCGTGAATGACAATTTAATGGAATTATTAATTATGGCCGATGCGGTGAAACGCGCCTCCGCCCGCAATATTACAGCGGTTATTCCTTATTATGCCTACGCGCGTCAGGATCGCAAAACCCGGGGCAGAGAGCCCATATCCGCAAAACTGGTGGCCGACTTGTTACAGACGGCAGGTGTGACCCGCGTGGTGACCATGGATTTACATGCCGGACAAATTCAAGGGTTCTTTAATGTACCGGTGGATCATTTGCTGGGGGTACCGACGCTGGCCGAATATATACGCTCAAAACAGCTGGAGGAACTCGTGGTTGTATCCCCTGATCTGGGGGGAGTGACCAGGGCCCGGCAGCTTGCAGATCATTTGCATGCCCAGATTGCAATTATTGAAAAACGGCGTCCTCAGCCGGGAGTGGCGGAAGTGATGAACTTCATCGGCAATATACAAGGCAAAACGGCGGTAATTATCGACGACATCGTGGATACGGCCGGGTCGCTGACTGAAGGGGCAAAGGCTTTGTATGACCGGGGCGCGAAAGCTGTTTACGCCTGTTGTACTCACCCTGTTCTGTCGCCCCCGGCAGTTGAGCGGATCGAAAAATCTGTGATTACGGAACTGATCGTGACAAATACGATTCCGGTTTCACCGGAAAAAAGCAGTCCGAAAATCCGTGTTCTTTCTGTTGCCGGATTACTGGGTGAAGCCATCACCCGTATCTACGGTGATTTATCTGTTAGTACGCTATTTGATTAAAGGAGTGCCGCATGCTGGAATGTACGAGGGCTGTGCAGCGGGATATCCCCGGGATCGGGAAGCTCTTCCTTGAATCATTTGCGGACAGTGTGATACATACTTGTGGAAAAATTCCGCATTTCGCAGCGATCGAGGATTTGTTCAACTGTGTATATACGGCGGAGCCGGAGGGAGCTTTTGTCGTCCGTGATGCCGGCGGGCAAATCGTCGGCTATGTCTTTGCCCCTGCGCGAATCAGCTATATCTGGCGGCATGCCGTGTTGGGCGGGCATTTATGCCGCTGGCTGTGGCGCTGGCTGAAAGGTGACTACGGTTTTGGCCTGCATCCGGTAAAAATCATGTTTTTCAATAAAATGGAGTTCTTCCGTTCGGCGTTTACGCCGCACAAAGCAGCTGAAGCGCGGATTCTCTCCATTGCCGTTAGTCCCACGGTACGCGGGCAAGGTCTGGGAACAAAACTAATGCAGTGTGCGCTGGCGTATTTTCGGGAGCAAAAGGCGCCTCTTATCCGTTTGGAAGTAAGGCCGGATAATGTTCCGGCCAAGCGGATCTACGAAAAGCTAGGGTTTATAGCGGCCGGTCTGACAAAAGACAGCCAGGGCGACTGGTTAATTATGTTAAAAGAAATGGAGCGCTAGTTATGCTTGATTACAAGCTCCGCTTGGTTAGCATTTTAATCGTGTTAACGGTTCTGGTCATCGGATGCCTGGTGCTGGATTATTTCCATTTGCGGCGGCGCCCCTGGCGTCCCGGGTTATACCTGGGCATTCTGGGCATTGCCGGCGCGGTGTTTCTTACGTCAAATGCGGTATTGCCAACCAGCTTATTTTACGGGGCGGTAGTCTATCAGGGGCCGTCTGTGGAAAAGCTGGTGGCGCTTACTTATGATGACGGTCCCAATCCGCCATATACTTTGCAGATCCTGGATATTCTGGACAAGTATTCAGTGAAAGCGACTTTCTTTCTTGTGGGGGAAAATGTCAGGACTTACCCGGAGGTGGCCCGTACAATCGTGCAGCGCGGCCACCAGGTGGGGAACCATACATTTCATCATGAAGATTTGTTGAAACTGAACAGAACACAAATGGATAAAGAAATCGACGCTACGACAGAGCTCATTGAGGCTGCGACCGGCGTTTCACCCAAAGTATTCCGGCCGCCCCACGGGTTCAGAGATCTGGTGGTGCTCGAACAGGCCCAGGAACGTAATTTACGGGTGATACAATGGTCAGTAATGCCCCGTGACTGGAAAAAGCCCGGCGCAGAGGTGATTGCGGAGCGGGTTGTGCGCCAGGTCCATAACGGTGCCATCATCCTCATGCATGACGGGGACGGGTTAAATCACGGCGGCGACCGCAGCCAGTCCGTGACGGCCACGGAACTGGTTATTCAGCGACTGCAGCAGCAAGGCTACCGGTTTGTAACCATTGACGAATTACTGGCAAGTAATAGATAAACATTTTGAAATCGCTGAGACGCAGAGGACGCAGAGAAAATTTTTTTAAGTGTCCTCTGTTTATTTGTTTAAAACGAGGTGAAATAATAAGTGATTGGACTGAGGGAACTTTGCGCTTTATTTTTATTGCGGAGGAAGAAAAATATGAAGTTGATTGTGGGATTGGGCAATCCGGGAAAAGAATATGAGGAAACCCGGCATAACATCGGCTTTAAAGTGGTTGATTTTTTTGCCGCGCATAAAGGCGTCGCCTTTGGCAAGGGCCGGGAACAGGTATTAAACGCAGAGTTCAATCATGACGGTGAAAAGGTGCTCATCATCAAACCGCAAACGTACATGAATCTTAGCGGACAGGCCGTAGGCTCCCTGGCCCGTTGGCATAAGATTGAGCCGGCGGATATTATCATAATCTATGACGACCTTGATTTGCCGCTGGGGCAATTGCGCATTCGGGCGCGGGGGAGTGCCGGCGGCCACAACGGAATGAAATCGCTTATCGCCCATTTAAATACGGAGGACTTTCCCAGGATCAGAGTGGGGGTGGGGCGTCCGCCCGTGGATGCCCAGACGGTTGATTATGTATTGAGCAAATTTCTACCGGCCGAGAGAGAGGCGATACAGCAGGCAGTTTTGCAGGCGGCGGAAGCAATCCAGCTGTGGCTGGATGAAGGACTGACCGCGGCTATGAATCATTATAGTAAGTGAGATATTTTTCGGAAGGCGCAAGTTTGCCGCAGGCAATACTTGCGTTTTATGTATTTTGTAGGATGTGCCTGCCGATGCAGCATACATAATTAGGGGGATGCAAGGTCCATACTAACTGCATACTTGGTCAGGAGGCGGTCATGAAAGAATTGGCGGCGGCGCTGCTGGCAACAGCAGGTGCTTTGGTGATCAACCGCTGGGGAATTAAACGCTTCGCCTTTGCCGAAGTTGTATGGATAGGGCCGGCCATTGAGGAGCTGGGGAAAACCTGTATTGCCCTGGTTTTAGGCGCGATGGTTCTGCCGGTGCATGTATGCTTTGGGATAACGGAAGGTATGTTCGACCTGCGGGGAGGGACGCGGCAAAGCGGTGCTGCGGCGGTCGTAAGTGTGCTGGGACACGGTATTTTTGGCTATATCACCGTCTGGGGACACGAAATTTTTGCAAGCTGGTGGGGAGGAATATTGCCGGCGGTTATGGCGCACATGTTTTGGAACAGCTACGTAGTATTATTTCTGCTGAAAGAAAGGCGCAAGTAAGGAGGAGGCCCTTTGTTAATACGTTATGTGTGTGAGTATTGTACAAGCTCCATCGGTGAACTGCGCATGGACGTGGTGGATGAAGAACGGCTGGGGCTGCATTGCTTGACGGAAGAGGAACGCAGGGATATAATTAAAGTGGATGAAAAAACCAATACCATGGTCGTAACATCTTTGTGCGACAAGTGTATTCAGATACTAGGCTTAGACGAGGGAAATATTTGCGCCAAAGGGACTAATTTTCTAAATTAACAGTCTGCTGCTAAATCAGGCTTTCACCATAGTTTATGGTCAAAGCCTTTTTTGTACGTAAACGGCTGGGCGGCATGATGTA
Organism: Firmicutes bacterium UBA5324; assembly: GCA_002411145.1. GTDB lineage: Bacteria > Bacillota > Negativicutes > UBA11029 > UBA11029 > UBA11029. The sequence goes on from DHRA01000047.1 coordinate 15,242, forward strand.
TATATTAGGGAACGGTATTTTGTTTACTTGAGGAAGGACATAAGGATGAACGGTATTTTTCAGAAGCTTACAAACATGGAGGAATATAGTAACGTAATAGCGGCGACAAGCAGGGGGAAAAGGGAACAGCTCCTTTATGGACTGACGGGGTCCGCCAAAACTTTTGTGCAGGCGGCAATTGCGGATGCCTTGCAGGTTAGTTGTATTATCGTTGCAGCTCACACGGCACAGGCGGAGCAAACTTTCGCTGATTTGCAGGCTTTTTTGCCCGGCGACCGGGTGCTTTACTTTCCCGTACAGGATATCATGCCATACGCGGTTGATGCCCGCAGCCAGGAAATCACCGCCCGCCGGCTGGCTGTGCTTGAGCGGCTGAACAGAGGAACCATGTCGGTGGTTGTTGCCCCGGTGGAAGCGTTACTGCCCAAACTGGCGCCCTCTAATGACTTTACGGAGCGCAGTATAATTTTACAAGCGGGCGGGCAGATCAAGCGGGACGCATTGCTTGCCGCCTTGGTGGAATACGGTTACGAACGGGCGGATCAAGTCGAGGGATGGGGGCAATTTGCCGCCCGGGGCGGGATCGTGGATATCTTCCCCTTAAACCGGGAATGTCCCATCCGTATGGAATTGTTTGGGGACGATATTGATTCGTTGCGGGAATTTACGATTGCGGACCAGCGTTCTAAGGAAAACCTGGAATCTATTTTGGTATTGCCGGCGAAGGAAATAGCGCCGCACAGTCTTTACAGCACTTTATTCGACTATGCACCGGCGGATACGCTGATTTTTTTCGAAGAACCCGCCCGCATCCGGGAAACGGTAGGGCAATACCAGAAGGAACATAAAGATATAAAACAGCTGATCGTGCCCTGGGAACGGATTTTAAGCACGGCCCGGGCGCGGCGTGTTAACTATGTGGCGTTGCTGCCTCAGAACGTGGCTGATGCGCAAATTCAGCAAATCGCGGGTTTCACGGCCAAAACACTGCCCTCTTTTCATAAGCAAATCCCGTTGCTGGTTGAAGAATTAAAGGGCTGGCAGGAACGGGGATTTCAGGTGCTTATCAGTACAACGACTGAAGAGCGCGGCAAAGCGGTACAGGACATGCTGCTTGAGCAGGGCATGGTTAGCCGGCTTTATGGACGCAAGCCCCGGGAACCGGCGGCTACGGGCATCCATATTTTCCCCGCTTTTCTGTCCGCCGGGTTTGAACTGCCGGCGGCGAAGCTGGTTTGGCTGACGGAAGGCGACTTATTCGGCAAGCAAAAGAAGAAGCGCATTTTCCGTACCGCTTCCGGGGAGGCAATTCTTCACTTTCGCGATTTGAAAATCGGAGACTATGTGGTCCATGTCAATCATGGCATTGGGAAATATGTGGGTGTCGAGACGCTGGTTGTCGACGGGATGCATAAAGATTATTTTCTGTTGCGGTATGCCGGGGACGATAAACTTTATATACCAACGGAGCAGGTCCATTTACTGCAGAAATATATTGGTGCTGAAGGGGAAGCTCCCAAACTGCACAAACTGGGAGGGGCCGAATGGGGCAAGCAAAAAGCGAGAGCCCGGGCTTCGGTGCAGGAACTGGCCCAGGAGCTAATACAGCTTTATGCCGAACGGCAGGCGATAGAGGGATATGCCTTTGGCCCGGACACCCCTTGGCAGAAGGAATTCGAAGAAACCTTTGCCTACGTGGAAACACCGGATCAACTGAAGGCGATTGAGGAGATTAAGCGGGACATGGAACAGCCAAAGCCCATGGACCGTCTCTTATGCGGGGATGTTGGGTTCGGGAAAACGGAAGTAGCCATGCGGGCGGCCTTTAAAGCGGTGATGGACGGCAAACAGGTGGCGGTGCTTGTACCGACTACCATTCTGGCGCAGCAGCATTTTCAAAGCTTTACTAAACGCATGCAGGGTTTCCCGGTAAATATCGATTTAATAAGCCGTTTTCGCACCGAAAAGGAGCAGCAGGAAACACTTAAAAAGGTCCATACCGGGCAAATAGATATTTTGATCGGGACGCACCGGATGATTCAATGTGATTTGGTTTTTAAAGATTTGGGCCTGCTGATTGTGGATGAAGAACAGCGCTTTGGCGTAATGCAAAAAGAACGGCTGAAAAGCTGGCAAAAAAACATCGATGTCCTGACACTAACGGCGACGCCCATACCCCGTACCCTGCATATGTCTCTTGTGGGCGTGCGGGATATGAGTATTTTGGAGACGCCGCCGGAGGATCGCTACCCTGTCCAGACTTATGTGCTGGAATTTAATGCGGAAATGGTGCACGAGGCCCTGCGGCGTGAATTACATCGCGGCGGGCAGGTTTATTTTGTCTATAACAGGGTGCAAACCATTGAAAAAGCGCAGATCATGGTTAAGCAGCTGCTCCCGGAAGCAAAGGTGGTTGTGGGGCATGGCCAAATGTCTGAAGACCGGCTGGAAAAGGTGATGGTTTCCTTCTATGAGGGGGAGTCGGATATCCTGGTAAGTACTTCTATTGTCGAAAACGGCCTGGATATTCCCAATGTAAATACCCTCATTGTGTATGATGCGGATTACTTCGGGCTGTCGCAATTATATCAGTTAAGGGGGCGGGTTGGCCGCTCCGACCGGCTTGCTTATGCTTATTTTACATATCGTAAGGATAAAATCCTTACGGAGGTTGCCGAAAAACGATTGCAGGCGATCAAGGAATTTACGGAATTGGGAGCGGGCTTTAAAATTGCCATGCGCGACTTGGAGATCCGGGGGGCGGGAAATTTGCTCGGAGCGGAACAAAGCGGACATATGCTGAACGTTGGTTTTGAAATGTACTGTCGCTTACTGGAGGAAGCAGTAGATGAGTTGAAGCAGCTCCCCCCAAAAGCCCGGGTGCCGGAACCGAATATCGATATTGCAGTGGAAGCATATATTGCCGATACTTATATCGGAGATGCTGCGCAAAAAATCGAGATGTATCAGCGGATCGCGCAAACAGGTACGGATGGGGAAATAACGGAAATATATGATGAAATGATTGACCGGTTCGGCGATATGCCCCAGGAAGTTTTTAATTTACTGACGGTGGCCCGCATCCGGAATTTGGCCAAACAGCTGGCAATGCAGTCCGTTCAGCAAGTGAAAGACCGGGTATTGCTGAATTTTACGGCGCAAAGTATGGTGGACCCATCGACTGTCGTCGCTCTTACTAAAGAATACCGGGGAAAGGTAACGCTCGCCGCCGGCGGTCAGCCAAGTATCACGGTGCGGATGACCGGGGCGCGGGGCACGGAAATTATTAGCCTGATACAGGATATCCTGGGTAAATTGGCGGAAAGTGACCAACAAATTACGTGAACTAAAAACAGGGTATTTTTTCTAACAGAGCATGACCACGATGAATAAAAGGCTGGCCGGATATATATACTATCAGTGAAAACCCAGTTTTGTCATAAACTGTAGAAAAGGAGGGATGACGTTGAAAGCGACTGGAATTGTAAGACGTATAGACGATCTCGGAAGGGTCGTAATTCCTAAAGAAATTCGACGCACATTACGCATTCGTGAAGGTGACCCCCTCGAAATATACGTGGACCGCGAAGGTGAAGTGATTTTGAAGAAATACTCCCCGGTTGGTGAACTGGGGGACTTTGCAAAAGAATACGCGGATTCACTTTATGAGGCCATAGGACATATTATTTGCATAACCGATCGTGACAATGTTGTCGCTGTTGCCGGTGCTTCAAAGAAAGAATTTTTAAACAAGCCTCTTGGAACGGCGGTGGAAAAAGTGCTGGAAGAGCGCAAAGCCGTATTGATCAACAACCCGGGAGAATATAAGCACTGTCGGGGATGCATCGTTGATAACAACGAAGAAGGGTGCAAGTTTTCGGCGGAAGTTATTGCGCCAATTATCGTGGAAGGTGATGCGATAGGAGCCGTCGTTATTAGCTCAAAAGAACCGGACGTACAGATGGGTGACATGGAACTGAAGCTGGCTGAGACTGCAGCGGGCTTTCTGGCAAAGCAAATGGCACCGTGAAGGGCCTTGGGCGGACGAATAAAAGTAGCGGACAAAGTTCGCTGCTTTTTTATGTTAGAATAATTTTACATTCCCAAAAGACTTGGGGTATAATAAAATGCAGCCTGGCATAGGTTAGGAAGTATTAAGCCGGTATTTGCAGGGGGAGGAAGAACCTCAAGGTGAGTAAGGATACGTTTATCAAGGGCGCACTTATATTAACCATCGCCGGTGTTGTAGTTAAAGTAATTGGCGCCGTAAACCGAATTCTTTTATCCCGTCTGTTAGGTGGAGAAGGAATCGGGCTTTATCAACTGGCATACCCTATTTACCTCTTGGCACTCAGTATTTCTTCCGCCGGCATACCGGTGGCCATATCGATTCTGGTAGCGGAAAAGGTTGCCTTAAAGGACTATCGGGGTGCAAATAAAGTTTTCCGGTTATCACTCATGGTGCTGGCCGTTTTGGGGAGCATTTTCACAGGCTTATTATGGTTTGGGGCGCAATGGCTGATCGACTGGCATTTCATTCGGGATCCCCGCGCCTATTACGCCATATTGGCACTGGCGCCGGCGATATTCTTTGTCACGATCTTATCTTCGTATCGGGGTTATTTTCAGGGTTTGCAAATGATGGTGCCTTCAGCAATTTCGCAGATTGCCGAACAGTTGCTGCGGGTGGCGACCATGATTGTGCTGGCATATATGCTGCTGCCCAAAGGGATAGAATATGCGGCGGCGGGTGCGACCTTTGGCGCGGCGCCCGGGGCCGTTTTTGGGCTACTGGTTTTATTGTACTTTTATTACCGCAAACGCGCTTATTTCAAGGAACAGATGCAAATGCAGACCACAACGGGCGGTGATAGTAGCGGGCGCATTATTTATCGTATTATTGAATTGGCCATTCCGGTGTCCCTGGCCAGTATTATGGTGCCAATTGTGGCCAATATCGATCTGCTCATCGTTCCGGCGCGCCTGGAAGTGGCGGGTTGTACCACTGAACAGGCAACGGAGCTTTACGGGTACCTTACCGGCATGGCTGTTTCGTTGATTAACCTGCCGACCATATTAACTGCTTCCTTGGCGGCAAGTCTCGTACCGGCCATTTCGGAAGCATACACCCTGGGCAACCAGGCAACAATCATTAATCGTACGTCAACCGCTATGCGGTTAACGATGCTCATCTGCTTTCCCAGCTTTGTGGGGATGTGGCTGCTGGCGACACCGATTTCGCGCATGTTATATGGTACACCCAATGCGGGGACATCAATCGCCATTCTCTCGTTAGGCATCGTCTTTTTAGGTATTCATCAAACGACCACAGGTGTGCTGCAAGGGCTTGGCCGGACGGGGATTCCTGTAAAAAACCTGGTTTTTTCCGCGGTGGTCAAAATTATTCTCAGCTACATATTAACGGCGATACCCGGTCTGGGGATAAAGGGCGCCGCTTGGGCCACGGTGGCGGATTTCTTTTTCGCCGCCATCTTGAATATATACTGGACGGGGAGACTGATTGGTTTTACCATTGATGTGCGGGAGACAATAAAAGCGCTGGTGGCGGTTAGCGTTATGGGGGTAGTCGTTCTGTACTGCTACAATTATGCGCTGCATTTGTCCGCCAGCAATACCTTCGGCACAATTACCGCCATCGGAGCCGGCGCCGTCACCTATGGGATAGTCCTGCTGCTGGTGGGAGGTGTAAACGGAAACGATATAGGCATGATTCCGCTTTATGGCAACGAATTAGCAAAATTCTTGAAGAAGATGGGTCTGCTGAGGGGGTAGGAAAAATGGCAATATACGTGGTCGGGCTGGGTCCCGGAAGTTATAAAGATCTATCACTGGGAGCACTGGAACTGTTGCGTGCTCCGTTTCCCGTTTTTTTACGCACGGAAATCCATCCGCTGGTGGAGCATTTAAGGACGGAAGGGGTGGTATTTCAAAGTTTTGACGATATTTATGAGCAGTCCGCGGATTTCACGGAAGTTTACCGCAGGATTGCGGACGAAGTGCTGTCTGCGGCCCGCCAGGGAGATGTTGTTTATGCCGTACCGGGGCATCCGCTGGTCGCGGAGCAGTCGGTGACCAATATTATAGCCGGAGCGGAGGAAGTGGGTCTGCAGGTGGAGATCTTGCCGGCGGTGAGTTTTCTTGATTCAATCTTCAGTGCGCTGAAAATTGATCCTATTCAAGGTCTGAAACTACTTGACGGTTTGCAAATGGACAAGCAGGGCATTGATTCCAGGGTACCGCTCATTGTGACCCAGGTGTATAATCCTTTGATTGCCTCCGAGACAAAATTAACATTGATGGAGCACTATGCCGATGATCACCGGATCGCGGTAGTGCGTGCCGCCGGTGTGCCCGGAGCGGAAAAAATCGCCTGGGTACCGCTCTACGAATTGGACAGATTAGCCTGGGTTGATCATTTAACCAGCGTCTTCATTCCGCGGGGCGAAAGCAAAAAACAGGCCTACGACTTAACTCCCTTGGCGGAAGTGATGGGGACACTGCGTGGGCCGGGAGGCTGTCCATGGGATATTGAACAAACCCATGGGAGTCTGAAACAGTATTTGGTGGAGGAAGTTTATGAAGTATTGGAAGCGATTGACGCCGGGGATTGGGACAAACTCTGCGATGAATTAGGGGATCTGTTGCTGCAGGTTGTGTTTCATGCCCGTATTGCCGAGGAGCAGGGCAATTTTTCCCTGCAAAATGTAATTGATACGGTCACGGAAAAGATGCTGCGCCGCCATCCCCACGTATTTGGTGATGCTCTGGCGGCGACCGCGGATGCGGTAATGGTCAATTGGGAAAGGATTAAGAAGGCGGAGAAAGCCGGCGCGGGTAGGACTTCGGTGTTGGACGGGGTGCCCGGCGGCATGCCATCATTATTGCGGGCGTATAAACTGCAGGGGAAAGTGGCTAAAATAGGTTTTGACTGGGAAACGGTTGAGGGGGTATGGGAAAAAATAGCGGAGGAAACAGCAGAGTTTAAAGCCGCCTGTGCCCAAAATGACGGGAGGGCAAAGGAAGAGGAAATGGGGGATCTTTTATTCACCATGGTAAACCTGGCCCGTTTTGCCGGAGTTGAACCGGAGACCGCGCTGCATAAAACCAATAATAAGTTTATCAGACGGTTTAAAATGATGGAGGAGATGGCAAAAAAGCAGGATCTTAAACTGGAAAATCTATCATTATGTGAACTGGATGAGTTGTGGAACAGGGCTAAAGGTCGGGAAACCGCATAAAATCAGTAATTTCAGGTATTTTTTTTCTGGACAAGAAGGAATAAAAATGAATTTAGCGAATTATGCTAAAAGTAAAACTCTCAAGGAGGGAATATAGTTGAATAAAACCGAATTGGTCGCGAGTGTAGCAGAGAAAGCTGGTATTACGAAAAAAGATGCTGAGAAGGTTATTAACGCTGTGTTCAGCAGCATCGAAGAAGCCCTAGCCAACGAAGACAAGGTACAAATCATTGGTTTTGGCACATTTGAAGTAAAAACCCGTGAAGAGCGTAAAGGACGCAACCCGCAAACCGGTAAAGAGATTACTATTCCTGCTTCAAAATCCCCTGTTTTTAAAGCAGGCAAAGGTTTGAAAGACGTTGTAAATAAATAAGTACATAAAAAACAGCTGAATGTGCAGTGCACATTCAGCTGTTTTTTTTTTGGAACTTTATGAGCATAACTGTGGTGCTGATTGAAATACTAGAAATAGACAGAAAGGAGGAAAATTATGAAACGTATAATCATCATCGGCCTGTGTATTTTAAGCGTATTTGCCTATGGCGGCTGTAAATGGCAGGGAAAACAGGAGAAACCTGAACCGGGCGCGCCGGGCCAGCAGATGACGGCGCCGGGGGTTGAACCGACTATTTCCGTCTACATGCATGAAACCGGGGAAAAAAAGGATATGAAGATGGAGGAATACATCGCCGGGGTGGTAGCGGGGGAAATGCGTAACGACTGGCCGGTAGAAGCACTTGCCGCCCAGGCAATTGTGGCGCGTTCGTTTACCGTGTATCAGATTGAAACAAAGGGCGGTGTTAAGGAACGGGGAACGCAGGCATCGACTGATATTAAAGAATTTCAGGCTTATAGTGCCAAGGACATCAATGACAACGTAAGAAAAGCGGTGGCGATGACCCGGGGCATGATTATGGTGTATCAGGGGAAACCGGCGTATACGTGGTTTCATGCCAGCGCAGGAGGGAAGACGGCGACTGCCAAGGAAGGTTTGAACTACAGGGAGGCGGAGCCGCCCTATATCCAGTCTGTCGATTCCCCCGATGATGCTTCTGCTCCGCCGGAAGTAAGATCATGGGACGCGGCTTTTTCCCAGGCGGATGTCATAAAGGCTTTAGACCAGCTAGGGAAAAAGGTATCCGATATTTCTTCTGTTGAAATTGCCCAGCGGGGACCTTCAGGGCGGACAACAACATTGAAGTTTAACGGCGACACCGATGTGTCCGGACCGGATTTCCGCGTGGCCATTGGCAGTACAAAACTGCGTTCGATGCTTTTGAATAATGTAAAAGTTGCCGGAGGGCAGATAATCTTTTCCGGTAAGGGCTTTGGACATGGCGTGGGACTTTCACAATATGGCGCGTTGACCATGGCCAAGGAAGGAAAGAAGCCGGAAGAGATAGTTACCCATTATTTTACCGGTGTGACCGTGGAGAAGCGCTGGCAGTAAACTCCCGCTGCCGCCTGTAGAGGCGGGAGTTGCGTATTTAAGATAAAATAAGGAAAATAGTTCGGTGTTGTTGACCGAACTATTTTTTTGTGCGTACTTTTTTGTAGATATGAATCATATAGATTGCTTGAAAGGTATTTTTTCAGGGGGGAGAGGGAGGGAAGCGGTTATGGATGAAAAAAACCCCAACTGGCATCATCAAATTAAAGTTATTGACCGGGAAGAAATAACGATTGACGGGATCACCAACTTAGGCAGCTATGATGATCAGCAAGTGGTTTTGGAAACGGATCAGGGCATGCTTGTCTTAAAAGGGGAGGACTTAAACGTAAAGCAGCTTAATCTGGAACAGGGCACGATTATTGTCGAGGGCTTTCTGAAATCCCTGGAATATGATGATTCGCGGGGACAGAAAAAGGGTGCGGGCTTTTTTGGCCGGCTGCTTAAATGATAGCGTAAATGAGAAGGGCGTTTGTGGACGCTCTTTTTTGCACAGCCCATGCATCGGTTGGAGGAAGGCATGCGGATAAAGGGGTATCGTCTGTGCCCTAAACAGAGATTATTTGTAAAGTGTGTGCTAATTATCTTAATTGTGGAAGGTGTATTTTGGGGAGAAATATCCTGCGGGGAAGGGCTGCAGCAGGTTTTCTGGCTGCATTGGCAGCGAATGATTAATGCGGGGCAGCCGGTACAGGATGTGCCTTTTGCTGCGCTGATTAATCAATATGGGAAGGAGTATGGTGTCGATCCGGCCTTAATAGCCGCGGTCATACGCTGTGAAAGCAGTTTTAACCCCCGGGCTGTCTCTAAAGCAGGAGCGGTGGGCCTGATGCAGATATGTCTCCCTACTTGGCGGGAAATAAAGAAGAATCAGCCTCAGTGGGAGAATATTGCCGGGCAGGAAAATGATCTGCAGGTTCTTTACCGGCCGGAGATAAACATCGCAGCCGGTACTTTGTATCTCCGGTCGATGCTTACGCGCTACGGAGGCGATCCGGTGAGAGCCGTAGCGGCTTATAACGCCGGTCCGGGGAGTGTGGACCGTTGCGAGGGTATACCGCCTTATCGCGAAACAATACGCTACGTTCATCACGTGGCCGCTACCTGGCAAGAATATCGCGGTATAGCCGATGCTTCGACCATATGTTATCGCTGGGGCTTCTTCTTGGAGCAGTCGGGGCGTAAGATGCGCACTTATTTTCATTGGGGAATTGGCGGTATCTGCTGTTTTATTTGCCTGTGGCATTGGCGGCAAAGGCAAATAAGGAGGTGGTAGCAATAGATCCGGTAAGCATTCAAATCGCAAATTTTTTAATGACCATATTTTGCGGTTTGCTAATCGGGGGGTTGTTTGACGGGTACCGGGTAGTCAGGGGCATTTTAACACCCAAAACTCTTTTTACGGGCATTGGGGACCTGATATTCTGGGTTGTGTCAACTTTGGTGGTATTTGCAACACTGCTATTGACGAACTGGGGTGAAGTACGGTTATATGTTTTTCTCGGACTGGCAATTGGTATTTTTGCTTATATGAAACTGTGCAGCCGCATAGTAACCCGCATGTTAATCTCCGCCTGGCGGGTTAGCTGTACGGTGTGCAGAGGGTGTGTCAAGCTTATCAATACCATGGTCTGGCGGCCGCTGGTGTGGATTGTGCGCCTATTTACAACGCCCTTTGTGTGGCTGTGCAGAAAACCGGGTCTTTACCTGATGAAACGAACCCGCAAAGTAGGGGCTGAATTTAAAGCAAGCATAAAGCTTTTACTCTTTCCCCGCGATCCGCCCGCAGGACCGCCAGGAGAGAAATAACATGGGCTTGTCCTTTATGCGCTTCCTGCATGCATCCTTTTTTTTTCACAGCAGGGAAACGGGGTTGGATCACGAAATACTATGTATCATAGTTAGGTGAGGGATTTGTATGTCAAAACCGTTGAGAAAGCGCAAGCGCATACATTGGGTGGTTGTCTTAATCGGTTTTTGTCTGCTTTATGTTGTGTACAGCTTTGCCGATCAGGCGTTGCAGCTAAGTAAATTAAGGCATGAGGCGAGCAATTTACGCGCCAGGGAAGCCACTCTGAAATCCGATAATGAGCGGTTAAGCCAGGAACAGCAACTCCTGCAAACCGATGCTTATGTGGAGAAAGTGGCCAGAGAAGAGCTGGGTTTGGTAAAACCCGGGGAGACGCCATACATACTTGGGGAGCAAAAGCAGCCCAAATAGCAAACTCACTTGACACTTCTGAAAAGCTTACAGTATAATGTTTTTGCATAGTTAAACGTTAGGAGGAATTTGGCAAGTATGTCGTCCATTGAGATCGGCAGCATAGTTGAAGGAGTTGTAACAGGTATTACCAACTTTGGGGCCTTTGTCGAGTTAGCCGGTGGCAAGGTCGGTTTGATCCACATTTCCGAGGTTGCGGATGTTTACGTCAAGGACGTAAGAGAGTTTTTAAAAGAAAGTGAAGTTGTCAAAGTCAAAGTATTATCCATTGATGAAAAGGGGAAAATCGGTCTCTCGATTAAGGCGCTCCAAAAGAAGCCAAGTCCTGCAACAGATGGACGGCGTAAACCCAGCATGTCTTTTGAGGATAAATTATCTAAATTTATGAAGGACAGTGACGAAAGACTGCTTGATCTAAAACGGAATACAGAATCCAAGCGCGGTGGACGCGGTGGCGGGGTGCGCAGCAAATAAAAACGGCCTTTCTCTATCTAGATAGAGAAAGGTTTTATTTTTAGCGGGGAAGCAGGATTTTGTCGGAATATTTAATCGCCGCATTACCTCTATAAGACAAAGAATGCGAATGCTGTTCGTTACAATAAAAAATGCAACAGGTTTCGAAGGCGGTGGAGCGGTGGATGAATCCCAAAATCACAGTAATTCCTTATCCGCGTATGCAGCATCAGCATAAAGAGCTATCCCCGATCAGGCGTTTTTGCGTAAAGCTGTGGCAAAACCTGCGAAAATTATTGCAAATTTTGCTGCAAAGAGATGGATGGCTTATCAACCTTGTCGCTTTTTTGCTGGGCAGGGTATCTATCCTGGGGGAAATTTCCCCCTTTGGTCTGGCTTTTTTTGCCGCGGTTGCCAGTGTCAGTCGTGAACGTGCTGTCGGCGTTGCAATCTGGACATTAGCCGGCTTCTTTTCCGCCAAACCGATTTTAGGGGGATTAGCCGCCGTTGGAGCGTGCGTGCTGTTTTTTCGCTTCATGCGGGGGGGAAGGGTACGCCCCGATAAAAAGCTGATTGCTTACCCCATACTAATGTTCGTTTGCGTACTGATCGCCCGGGTTGTAACAGCGACGATCTTTAATCAAACACTGTATGGTTATTTATTAGCCTTATTCGATGCGGCGATTACGCTGGTATTGACGCTGATATTTCTCTATGGGGCACCCATGGTCACAAACCGGGAGTTAGGGCGCACGTTATCTTCGGAAGAGATGATGTCTATCGTTGTGATGCTGGCCTCCGTGGTGGCAGGTATACCTCACATCATTGTCCAAGGCGTCGCGGTGGACCATATATTTGGTCGTCTTATTATTATGATGCTGGCTTTTATCGGCGGGGGGAGCATGGGCGCCACCGTAGGGGTGGCCGTGGGCGTAGTCTCCAGCCTGTCCGAGGTAAGTGTATTCGCCGGCATTGGGTTTTACGCGTTTTCAGGTCTGTTGGCCGGCCTGTTTCGCAATATCGGCAAATGGGGAGTCGGTCTGGGATTTATTGCCGGCAACTTAATACTTACTTTATATATCGGCCAGTCGGCGGAAATTCTGTATTCCTTGGCGGAAACAATTACGGCGGCGCTTCTGCTGCTGCTTTTGCCCAAAAGATGGATTAACGCCATCAGACAAATGATTCCTGCCACCGGAGTGGACATGGAGTACACGGACAGCAGGCTGCGGGAGATATCCCGGTATAAGCTGTTAAGCTTCGCGAATGTGTTTAGTGAGATGGCGGCCACTTTCGGGCAGCATGACACCAAGGTGCAGCAACTGACGCAGGAGGACTTATCCGTCCATATAATCGGAGGCCTGGGTGATAAATTGTGCGCTGCCTGCAACAAACGTCCTTATTGCTGGGAGCGGGATTTCGATCAGACGTACCGGAATTTGAGCGAAGTTTTGACGGCGGTAGAAGCGGGCGGGAGTCTGACAATGCATAATCTGCCGGCCTATTTAAAGAATAACTGTACCCGGCCGCAGGAACTTGTAAGCGGGGTAAACCTTTTGCTGGAACGCCAGCAGGCGTATAGCTACTGGCAACGGAAAATCCGGGAAACCCGCGATATGGTAATGGAACAGATGCGCGCCCTGGCGCTCATTTTAAACAACTTCGCGCAGGAGATGAACAAGGAACAGTATGTAAATAATGAGGAATTTGCGCAGATTATCCGGGAAAAATCCGAGGAACTGGGCTATAGCATCGGCGAAATAAAGGTCACAGGCGACGGTGAAGGGCCTTTGCAAATTGATATTTACAAGCAAGCCTGTCGTGGCAATCAGGAATGTGTAAATAATATAGTGCCGTTATTGAATAATTTACTGCAGAAAAGGTTTGTCCTGCGCAGGGAGTGTGCCCGGGACAGGCGAAGCGGCCGTTGCCGCTTAAGCCTGACTACCCAGGAGCGTTTTTATCTTTTATCAGGTGTGGCGACGGCGGCAAAAGATCCGAGCGGAGTGTTGGGGGATTCACATGCCATCATACCTTTGCAACGCGGGAAGATTGCGGTTATGTTGAGCGATGGCATGGGTATCGGCAGCAAAGCGGCTCAACAAAGCGCCACTACGATCAATTTGCTGCAACAACTAATGGCGGTTGGTTTTGATTTGACGATCGCGGTGAAAACGGTTAATTCTTTATTATTGTTGCATACTCCCGAGGAAACTTTTGCGACGGTGGATCTTGCGGTAATTGACCTGCATAACGGGGAAGCAGATTTTCTCAAAATCGGTTCAGCCCCGTCTTTTATAAAGCGGGTGCATGAGGTAAGCGCTGTGCGCTCTGCCTCTTTACCTATCGGGATTATAAATCATCTCGAAATAGAAACCACTAAACGGCAGTTGACGGCGGGAGATTTAATAATTATGGTCACCGACGGTATTTTGGACGCTGAGAAAAAGAACATAGAGAAAGAAGAATGGGTTATGAAGATGCTGCGCAGGATTGCCAGCGAGAATCCGCGCGAAATCGCAGACATAATTATACGTCAGGCAAAGAACCTTACGCATGGTGAAATAATCGATGATATGACGGTATTGGTGCTGCGGCTGGAAGAAAGACTGCTGCTGCATTAATGTTGCTGAGAGGGGCAATATTGCAGCGGGGCTAAAAAGCAATAAATATAATGTATTTTAAATTTCCGGATCTGCCTGCGCATGTCCGGAAATTTATTTTTCCAGAAAACTGGAATATGGGCAAGGCCGGGAATGTGTATTGTGGTAGAAAACCGGAAAAAATATTAAAAATATCACAAATGAAAACACTTTGACGGCGGAGCAAGGGAATGTTTAATATGCCTGTGTTTCTTTGGGTAATTGTACGGCAGGAATAGCCAAAGGACAGAGCGAATAAAGAAATTACGGGATTTGTGCGCATGCCGGGCGCTGCCGGGACTTGTGCCGCCGGCACTGAGAAGAGGGGAATAAAACGGATGCTGGCCAGGGTTCGAGATACAATTCGTAAGTTCGATATGCTGAAGAGATGTGATAAAATCGTAGTTGCTGTTTCCGGCGGACCTGATTCTATGGCGTTATTACATATCATGCGAAATATGCAGAAAGAATATAAACTGCAACTGTATGCGGCGCATGTTAACCATATGTTGCGGGGAGTGGAAGCGGATGAGGACGCAGCTTTTGTGGCAAACCTCTGCAAGGCATGGGAGATACCGTGCTTTGTAACGCGCATTAATGTGCCGTCTATTATGGCGGAACGGAAACTATCGGCGGAAGAAGCGGCAAGGGAAGTACGCTATCATTTTTTGCAGCATGTTGCTGCTATTACGGGCAGTAACAAAATTGCCGTTGGCCATAATGCGGACGACCAGGCCGAAACGATATTAATGCGGTTTCTTCGGGGCAGCGGGCCGGGGGGCCTCACGGGGATTCCGGCGGTGCGGTCCGGAATTATCCGCCCGCTTATTGAAATTTTCCGGGTAGATATAGCGCAATATTGCCAGGAATGGAGTATTGAGACACGGGAAGATTCATCAAATAAAAGATTGATTTATCTGCGTAACCGTATTCGCCATAATCTAATTCCCCATTTGGAGAGCGATTACAATAATCAATTGCGTAAGAACCTCGTGATTTTGGGAGAGATACTGCAAGGCGAAGAATCCTATTGGTCGGAAATTGTTGAAAATGAATTATCGCGAACGGTGTTGTGGCAGGAGGGGGCGCCATATATTCAAATAGAGCAGTTTAATGCATTGTCGAAGGCTTTACAACGGCGGGTCCTGCGGGCTGTTTTTCAGCGAAAAGAAATTACCGGTGCGGGCTTTGTTCATGTGGAGGAGGTTAGAGATTTACTGGTCCGGGGATCCGTGGGCGCGGCCCTTCATTTACCGGGCAATTGGCGAGTTATACGGCATTACGCACATGTTGCACTGGAAAAGGAGGTGCCGGGCGAGGAGGAAATTATTAATGTGCCCGAGCCTGTCTTGCTTAAGGTTCCCGGCACGGTGCGTCTGCCGGCGGCTAAGCTGGTTGCGGAAATTACCGTAGGATCCGGGCGATGTACAGGGCGACCCGGGGATAAGGTCGGGCTGTTTGATTTAGAAAAGCTGCACAGTCCCTTGTATGTGCGCACGCGAAAGCCGGGAGACAAATTCTTTCATACGGGTACCGGCCATCGAAAAAAACTTAAGGAGTATTTCATTGACCGGAAGGTTCCCCGGGCCGAGCGGGACCGTATTCTGCTCATTACCCACGGAGACGATATATTATGGATTGTGGGCTATTACGCCGATGAGCGTTATTTAGCCCATAACACTACACAAAAGGTTTTGTGCATTGAGTTAAGAGAGGAGTAACATTTATGCAGCGGGACATTCAGGAAGTGCTGTTTACCTCGGAAGAATTACAGGCGAAGGTTAAGGAATTGGGGGCCGCCATTTCCCGCGACTATAAAGGCAAGGAATTGCTGATGATTGGCGTTTTGCGCGGCGCAGTGATTTTTATGGCGGACCTGGCGCGGGCCATAGATATTCCGTTGGCCCTTGATTTTATGGCCGTGTCAAGTTACGGTGCATCAACAAGCACCTCGGGGGTTGTACGGATATTAAAAGATTTGGATGAGGATCTGGAAAAGAAACATGTACTTGTGGTGGAGGATATTATTGACAGCGGATTAACCCTGAATTATTTAATGGAATTGCTAAGATCCCGTAACCCGGCGAGTGTTAAACTATGTACCCTGTTGAGCAAGCCTGAACGTCGCCAGGTAAATGTGGAGGTCGATTATATGGGCTTTTCCATTCCTGACGCATTCGTGGTGGGATACGGATTGGATTACGCCGAGAAGTACCGGAATCTGCCGTTTATCGGCGTACTCAAGCCCGAGGTCTATAAGTAAACGCCGGAGAATAGACTAAGAGAGAATTGATTGAAACGGTTGTCAGACTATGGTATAATTATAACCTATGAAATAAAACAATTTTCCCATGAGAGGAGGGCTATGGTTGAATAGATTCTTCCGCAACATAAGTTTTTATTTGCTGCTGATCATTATTGCCATCTCAATCATAGATTTTTATAAAGCCCGGACAAGTAATGAGCAGGAAATTGCTTATAGTCAATTTCTGCAGAATGTAGAAGAGGATAAGATTGATCGGGTGACAATTCAGGAAAATACGATTCGTGGCTCGTTAAAGGACGGAACGGGCTTTATGACGATCACGCCCGATGATCCGGATTTAGTCAAAATATTGCGTGAGAAAAAGATTAATATTAAAGCGGAGCAGCCACCGCAGCCGCCCTGGTGGACGACGATTTTATCTTCCATTTTACCAATGCTGATTATTATTGGGATATGGTTTTTCGTTATGCAGCAGACACAGGGCGGAGGAAACCGGGTAATGTCTTTTGGGAAAAGTCGCGCGAAGCTGCATAGTGAAGAAAAAATAAAGGTTACTTTTGCAGATGTGGCCGGTGCAGACGAGGCTAAGCAAGAGTTGCAGGAAGTCGTAGAGTTTCTTAAACACCCAAAGAAGTTTAACGAACTGGGAGCCCGGATACCGAAAGGCGTTTTGCTGTTTGGCCCTCCCGGTACAGGAAAAACTCTGCTTGCCCGTGCTGTCGCCGGTGAAGCGGGAGTACCTTTTTTTAGTATTAGCGGTTCGGATTTTGTGGAAATGTTCGTTGGTGTCGGAGCTTCACGGGTGCGCGACCTCTTTGAACAGGCGAAGAAAAACGCGCCGTGCATCGTATTTATCGACGAGATAGATGCCGTGGGACGCCAGCGCGGGGCAGGTTTGGGCGGCGGACATGACGAGCGCGAGCAAACCCTGAATCAGTTGTTGGTTGAAATGGATGGATTTGGTGTAAACGAAGGCATCATCATTATTGCCGCGACTAATCGCCCGGACATTCTTGATCCGGCGTTATTGCGCCCGGGCCGCTTTGACCGTCAAATCACCGTGGATCGTCCGGATGTAAATGGACGCAAGGAAATCCTCAAGGTGCATACGAAAGGGAAGCCGATTTCCAAGGAAGTCGACCTGGATATTCTGGCGCGCAGAACGCCCGGGTTTACAGGGGCGGATTTAAGTAATATGGTCAATGAAGCCGCCCTGCTGGCTGCCCGGCGCAATAAAAAGAAAGTCGATATGTCGGAACTGGAAGAGGCTATTGAGCGGGTTATTGCCGGACCGGAGCGAAAGAGCAAAGTTATTAGCGATAAGGAAAAACGGCTTGTTGCTTATCACGAGGCAGGTCACGCGCTTATTGGCATGTTGCTGCCGGGCACGGATCCGGTGCATAAGGTTTCGATTATTCCCCGGGGGAGTGCGGGCGGCTATACTTTGCATCTTCCCAAGGAGGACAGATATTACGCGACAAAATCAGAACTGCTGGACCGTGTTAAATCATTGCTGGGCGGCCGGGTCTCCGAGTCTTTGGTGCTAAAAGAAATTAGCACAGGGGCGCAAAATGATCTTGAACGGGCAACAGAACTTGTACGAAAGATGGTCACCCAGTGGGGAATGAGCGAAGAACTTGGTCCCATTACCTTTGGGCGCCGTCAAGAACAGGTTTTTCTGGGAAGGGATATTGCCCAGGAAAGAAACTACAGTGAGGAAGTTGCGTACTCCATTGACAAGGAAGTACGCCACATGATTGAGGACGCTTATGATAAAACGGAAGAGATGATTCAGACTCACCTGCCGGCGCTGCATTTGATCGCCGAAAAGCTGATTGAGAAGGAAACCCTTGAAGGTGAGGAACTGGAGTCACTTATGAAACAATACGACGTAACACAGCAGCCCAACGTGACGGCAGCCGCCCAGGCTGAACGGGGACCGCAAATACGTATTGGTGAACGTCCGGATGAAACAGAAAACCGGGAATAGAGGAAGCACATGAAAAAAACATGGATTCCAAATTTGCTGACAAGCCTCAATTTATTTGCCGGCTTGCTGGCAATCATGCTGACTATAACATCACATAAATATCTGGCATCTTTGCTTATTTGGGGGGCAGCCCTTTTTGATGGTGCGGACGGACGGGTAGCTCGGCGCCTTGATGCGGCCAGTGATTTCGGCAAGGAGTTGGATTCCCTTGCCGATCTGGTTTCTTTCGGCGTGGCACCGGCCATCTTACTCTATAATGAGGCTTTTTCGGGCTACCCATGGTGGATTTACCCCGTCATTGGTTTGTTTCCGGTGGCCGGCGCTTTACGTCTCGCCCGTTTTAACGTACAAAACATATCGGGCTATTTCGTGGGATTACCGATACCGGCGGCAGGGGGGCTTTTGGTGCTGGCGGCGCTATTAACCCAATGGCTCCATAATTATGTGTTGATAGGAATCTTGCTTGTGTTAGCCGGGTTAATGGTTTCAACAATTAGAGTACCAAAACCGTAAATTCACCCCAACAGGCGAATTACACCATTATTGTGCGAATCGGCGTTTTTAAGCGAGGCATTGTTTACATGCCTCGCTTTCGAGATTCATTAGACGTCCCTCATGCGCCGGCAGTAATGAATATTCTTGCCTAACAAAAGAAAAAATGATATTATGTATTTTATTACTAGGCTTTGGTGATATCCCACGGGAATCACACAAGGAAAGCTTTGGTTATGCTAATAAATAATGGCCGCTTAGATCCCCGGGACTGAGACGGAGCGTATAGTGTGACAAAAGAACGCCCTCCGTATGCCCCGGAGGGCTTCATTTTTGGTGAAGAGGGGGCAATACGCATGGAAATCGTACGGCAGATAGCAGCCATGAAAGAATTTGTACGAAAAGTTAAAAATAACGGTGCTACCTTGGGCTTGGTACCAACGATGGGATTTCTGCACGAAGGACACCTGTCGCTGATGCGACAGGCAAAGGCCGCGTGTGATGTGGTCGCAGCCAGTATTTTTGTGAATCCGATCCAATTCGGTGCGGGAGAGGATTATGAAACATATCCCCGGGATTTAAGCCGGGATGCCGCCGTAGCGGAGGGAGCCGGCGTGGATGTCATCTTTGCGCCCCCCGTACAAGAGATGTATCCCCGCGATTTTATTTCTTATGTGGAAGTAACTGATATTACGTCAAGGCTGTGCGGAGCATCGCGCCCCGGGCACTTTCGCGGAGTTACAACAGTCGTGAATAAATTGTTCAATATCGTTCAGCCGGATCAGGCGTTTTTTGGCCAAAAGGATGCCCAACAGGTTGCAGTTATAAAACAAATGGTGAAAGATCTAAACATGAATGTCAAGATCGTAACCGGCCCCATTATGCGGGAGACGGATGGTTTAGCCATGAGTTCGCGGAATATTTATTTAACGGAGGAAGAACGAAAGGCTGCGCTGGTCTTATCCCGCTCATTAGGAGATGTGCGGCGGCGGTTATTGGCCGGCGAGCGGGATGCCGGACTGTTGCGTGTGTTTTTACAGGAAAGAATTACGGCCGAACCTTTAGCGGATATCGATTATATTTCTATCTGTGAGGCCGGTACCCTGAAAGAAGCAGACATTGTTACCGGGTCCGTTTTGATTGCACTGGCTGTAAGATTTGGTAAAACGAGGTTAATTGACAATCTGGTCTGGGAGGGTTAAAGATGTTTCGCACTATTATGAAATCCAAACTACATCGTGCGACGGTTACCGATGCGAAATTGAACTACGTGGGTAGTATCACCATTGATGAAGATTTAATGGAAGCGGCTGATATCTATACAAATGAAAAAGTACAGATTGTAAACAATAATAATGGCGAACGCTTGGAAACCTATGTAATTCCCGGGCCGCGCGGCTCCGGTGTAATCTGTCTGAATGGTGCAGCAGCCCGGCTGGTGCAACCCGGGGATAAGATTATTATTATTACTTATGCTTTGCTGGACAGCAAGGAGGCTAAGTCCTTTAAGCCGACGGTGGTATTTCTGGGCGCCGATAACGAGGTAATGGAAATTAAGGCGGAAGAAAAACACGGAGAGATAAAATGAAGGAGTGCGGGAGCATGAGCCGGAGCGCGACCAAAATCTTGGATTTATTACGGCATAATGCTGGAGAATATGTATCGGGGGAACAGATCAGTCGGCTGATGGATGTTTCCCGTACCGCCGTTTGGAAGCATATTCAGGGGTTGCGCCGGGAGGGGTATATTATTGAATCCAATCCTCGTCAAGGTTACAGATTGGCGGCTGCTCCCGATTTATTGCTGCCCCGGGAAGTTTCAAACGGCTTAAAGACCGACTATATCGGCCGGATAATTCATCATTTCATGACCATAGGCTCGACTAATCAGGAGGCAAAGCGTTTTGCGGCGGAGGATGAACCGGAAGGGGCAATTGTCGTTGCCGAGCAGCAAACAGCGGGACGCGGCCGGCTTTCCCGCCAGTGGTTCTCACCCAAAACGGGCGGAATTTGGTTTTCCGTCATTCTTCGGCCGGAGGTGCAGCCTGCGGAGGCGGCGAAGTTTACTTTTTTGGGAGCGGTTGCCGTTGCTAACGCCATACGTGCAGTCACCGGGCTGGCGGTGGAAATCAAGTGGCCTAATGATATACATTATCAGGGGCGGAAGTTGGTGGGCATACTAACCGAACTGCATGCGGAATGGGATGCGATAAATTATATTGTGATGGGAATTGGCATCAATGTAAATATTGCGACCGACGTTTTTCCTGAAGAGATAAGGGAAATCGCCACGTCACTGCAGCGGGAAACGGGGCAAACCGTATCCCGGCAGCAGCTGTTACGCCATATTCTTGCTCAACTTGAGACCTTGTATAATAATGTAAAAACGGCGGGCTTTGCTTCCGTTTTTACCGCCTGGCGGCATATGAACTGTACGCTCGGCCGTGAAGTCTGCGTTTCATCTGTTCATCAACGGCTGGTGGGCGTCGCTGTCGACATTGATGACGATGGCGCTTTGATTATTAGGAAACAGGACGGCAGCAGGGAGCGGGTGGTTGCCGGGGATGTTTCCCTCCGGGGAACGGAGGAAACGGCTTCATGGAAGAACGTGGAGGAAGGGTGAAGGCATGATTCTCGCATTGGATGTAGGCAATACCAATATTGTGTTGGGGGTATATGACGAAAAAAAACTAATGGTCAATTGGCGCATAGCTACCGACCGGCAGAAGAGTTCCGACGAGTATGGCATGCTCATCCATAATTTATTTAATTATGACAACGTCAATCCCAAATCCATTAAGGCCGTGGTAGTATCATCGGTTGTTCCCCCTTTGATGCCTCCCCTGACGCGCATGTCCCGCAAGTATTTTGGCCTGGAACCGCTGGTGGTGGGGCCCGGCGTAAAAACGGGTATCTGCATTAAGTATGAGAACCCGCGGGAAGTAGGGGCGGACCGGATCGTAAATGCAGTAGCGGCGTTACATAAATATAACGGACCGTTAATAATCGTTGATTTTGGCACGGCGACCACCTTTTGCGCCATTTCCGCCCAGGGTGAGTATTTGGGCGGAGCCATTGCCCCGGGTATCGCGATATCCTCAGAGGCGCTCTTTCAAAAAGCGGCTAAATTACCGAGAATCGAATTAGTAAAACCGAAGAGTGTGATTGGACGAAATACGGTCATGAGTATGCAATCCGGGATTATCTATGGTTTTGTCGGTCAGGTTGACGGTATTGTTTGCCGCATGCGGCAGGAATTGGGCGGAAAGGCGTTTGTGCTTGCCTCGGGAGGACTTGCCAATTTAATTGCCCAGGAATCGCAGACCATTGAACAGGTTGAACCTTTTCTCACCTTGGAGGGACTGCGTTTAATTTACGAGCGGAATAAAGATTAAGTCCCAGGAGGGGAGGCCGGACGGCAAGGATATAACATATCTGCTCCCCGGTTTTTTACTGGTAGTCCGTAAACGCGTAATGTGGTTCTAGAGTTAACGGACTGCTAACATTGGCGGTGAGGTAATAAACATGAAAATTGGCGATGTATGCATTCCCTATCCCGTGGTGCTGGCCCCGATGGCGGGCGTAACAGATATTTCTTTTCGGCGTTTGGTAAAGGGCCTGGGCTGTGGCCTGATTTGTACCGAAATGGTGAGTGACAAGGGATTAATTTATAAAAATCAGGCCACTTGGAAGATGCTCGCCTTTCATGACGACGAACGGCCCGTTTCCATGCAGATTTTTGGTGCGGAACCCGCCACGATGGCGGAAGCGGCCAAAATTGTGGCAGCAACAGGTGTCGACATGATTGATATAAACATGGGTTGTCCAACACCAAAAATTGTGAAAAATGGTGAGGGCGCGGCACTGATGCGCACTCCTGATTTAGCCTACGCAATAATCTGTACCGTGGTTGACGCGGTGGATAAGCCCGTGACGGTAAAAATACGTGCAGGCTGGGATGAGCAGCATCGTAATGCAGTCGAAATTGCTCAACTGGCGGAACGAGCCGGGGCGCAGGCCGTGGCTGTTCATGGACGAACGAGGGAACAGTTCTATACAGGAAAAGCTGACTGGCAAGTGATTGGGGAGGTAAAAAGCGCAGTCTCCATACCGGTGATCGGCAATGGTGATATTCATAACCCGCAGGATGCCAAAAGAATGCTGGCGGAGACAGGATGTGATGCCGTGATGGTCGGACGGGCCGCCCAGGGGAATCCCTGGATTTTTCCGGAAATAATCAGTTATTTGACGAGGGGATACTTGTTGAATCCACCGGACATGAGTGATAAAATAGCGGTCTTTTGGCGGCATTTTACCATGCTTATCCAGGATAAAGGAGAGTACGTGGCGGTACGGGAAATGCGGAAGCATGCCGCATGGTATACTAAAGGATGCCCCCATGCGGCAAAATATCGCGTTTTATTCAATCAGGCGGACACAAGGGAAGATTTTCGCAGGATCTTTCATAAAATAGAGACTGAATAGGGTTGCTATATTGGTCACGGGGCAATAGTTCCACCAAATTCCAAAAGGACTAGGCAGCTTTGTTTTTTTTTGATACAATGTATGTACACATATTTGTGCACATATAATATAGCAGGAGTGGAGCAGCGGTGCTCATACGGATCGGGGACAAAATAATAAACCAACAAAAAATATTTGATACCATTGAGCGCATGCTTATCATGCGACAGCAAGGGCTGTCGCAACAGGAAACAGCCAACCAGCTAGGTGTTGACCGGACAGTTATTTCCCGCTTGGAGACACTGGGGGAAATTCGTAAGGGGGAACAAATTGCAGTGGTTGGTTTTCCTGTAAGTAACCGGGAAGAATTGGCTGCAATTGCGCAGGAAGAAGGGGTTGACTTCATTTTGCTCCTGACAGAGCATGAACGCCTGCAATTTGTAGAAGAAAAAGGCGGCGCTGAGTTATTCAATGAAATCATGCAAATTATTGCCCGCTTACGAACATATGACGTTGTCATATTTATGGGATCGAATATGCGGATTAAATTAGTTGAGGCTTTACTTGACAAAGAGGTAATTGGTATTAAGATCGGGGAATCCCCTATTGCTGAAGATAAATATTTTAACCCGATGAATCTGCGCAATATTATCCGCTGTGTCAAAGCAAGGGAGGCCTGAACAGTTGAAAAAAGTAGTCAGTGTAAGTCTGGGCTCATCACAGAGGAATCACTCCGTTGAGACTGAAATACTGGGCGAGAAATTTAGCATTGAACGAATTGGCACCGATGGAAGTAAAAAAAAGGCGATTGATTTAATACATACATTGGACGGTCAAGTTGACGCCCTGGGGATCGGGGGGACAGACCTCTATATCTATGCGGGAAATCGGCGATATATGTTTCGGGAGACGAAAGAGATTGCCCATGCGGCAAAGCTAACACCTATTGTCGACGGCAGCGGGCTAAAGAACACATTAGAGCGCAGAGTCGTCGAATTCATTCAACAAGAGCGGATCACAGAGCTGTCCGGCAAAAAAGTGTTAATGGTTTGTGCGGTCGACCGGTTCGGTATGGCGGAAGCTTTAACGGCGGCAGGCTGTGAGATGATTTACGGGGACTTAATCTTTGCGTTGGGCCTTCCTTTTCCGCTGAGAAGTTTGCGGTCGTTGGATAGACTGGCGAGAATTCTTGCTCCTGTCCTTACACAACTGCCTATACATATGCTGTATCCAACGGGAAGCCAACAGGAGAAGGGGCAGCCGAAGTTCGGTACATACTATCATGACGCGGATATAATTGCCGGAGATTTTCACTTTATAAAGAAATACATGCCGGCGGATATGACCGGAAAAGTTATCTTAACCAACACAGTGACAACCACCGATATTAATATGTTAAAGAGCCGGGGAGTGAGCAAAGTGATTACGACAACGCCGGAATTTGCCGGACGTTCCTTTGGCACAAACGTAATCGAAGGGGTAATGGTTGCTTTAGCCCAAAAAAGAGCCGAGCAAATGCAGGAGGAAGATTACCACCGTTTGCTGGACCAGATCGGTTTTCTACCGCGCATAGTCACAAATGAGTGAAATCAAAATTTATGCCGGGTTACTTATAAAGGAGGATTCTAAGTGGATAAATTCGGCTTTATTTTACATCCTTTCGCGGCAAAAGATATCACACGTAAATATCCAATTGCTAAGCCATTACCGGATATGTTAATTGAGACGGCGCTAAAATACGCTCCTCCGTTTAAAATATCACACATCTGCGGCATTGAGTCTGCACATAACCGGGCAGAAGGCTGGTTTGTCTGTTGTCCGTTAACCACGAAGCAAATGGTTGAGCTACCGGAGCAATTTGTCCTTAATCGGATTATCCAAGCAGGCAAAGTAGCGGAAAAACTCGGTGCAAAAATTGTCGGTCTGGGGGCTTTTACTTCGGTGGTTGGTGACGCCGGTCTAACCATTGCCAAGAATCTTGATATTGCAGTTACTTCCGGCAACAGTTATACAGTTGCCACGGCACTGGAAGGCACGAAAGCGGCGGCAAAGATTATGGGAATCGATTTTCCGGCGGCCAATATTGTGGTGTTGGGAGCAACGGGTTCCATCGGCGCAGCCTGTGCTCAACTGCTCGCTGTACAAACAAAATATCTTACACTGGCTGCCCGCAACGAGAACAAACTGGATAAACTTGCCAGTCAAATATTTCGTGACACCGGTTTAGCCGTGCGTACAACGGCTAATACTAAGGCTGCCCTTAAGAATGCCGATATCGTAATTGCCGTCACAAGTGCGATTGACACAATTATTGATGCGACTGATCTAAAACCGGGGGCTATTGTATGTGACGTGGCCCGGCCGCGCAGTGTCTCGAAGGCTGTTGCCGAAAAGCGTAACGACGTGCTGGTTATTGAGGGTGGTGTTGTTGAGGTGCCGGGAGATGTTAATTTTAACTTTAATTTTGGCTTCCCAGCGAAAACTGCCTACGCTTGTATGGCGGAGACGATGATTTTAGCATTGGAAGGGCGGTACGAGAATTTCACGCTGGGGCGCGACCTGACTATTAAGCAGATCGAAAAAATTTCGCAGCTTGCGGCAAAACACGGCTTTAAACTTGCCGGTTTCCGTAGTTTTGAGCGCGCTATTACACTGGAGGAGATAAATCAGATACGAAACAATGCGGAAATAAAAAAGAAAATACTGCTGCAAGACGGTTGTATCGCTTAGGCCCTTGACAAATGTTAGGTGCTCACCTATAATTAGTAAACAATGGAAGGGCTACCGGCCGAGCGGCACAACGGAGGCATAGCGTTGTAAATAGGTGTCAAGAGAATAACTTGACACTCTTTATATTGTTTGAGGATGGTCATTGATATCCATACGGCAGCAACCCAATTCGTCTGAATAAAATGAAAATGCGGAACATACTCATTTATTATATGTTGAGCATTAAAAGAAGGGGAGCGACAAAATATGGCAGAAAAAGAGGTATTTCTCACTGTTGTTGGGCTTAAAAATTTGGAGCAGGAACTGGACTATCTAAAGTCGGTTAAACGACGTGAAGTTGCCGAGCGAATCAAACAAGCTATTGAATTTGGAGATATAAGTGAAAACTCGGAGTATGACGATGCAAAGAATGAGCAGGCTTTTATCGAAGGCAAGATTATGGAATTGGAAAAAAAGCTGCGCAATGCCCGAATTATTGAGGAGGGGACCACGGACAAGGTGTCCCTTGGCTCAACCGTGGTTATTAAGGACCTCGAATTTGGCGACGTATTTGAATATACAATAGTGGGTTCCACGGAGGCGGATCCTTCTGCGAACAGAATCTCCAACGAGTCGCCGGTTGGGGAAGCACTTATTGGCAAAATAGTGGGCAGCGTAATTGAAGTTAACGTACCTGCCGGCATTATTAAATATGAATTAGTTGGTCTAAAAAAGGCATAGCCGCTGTAACACCGGAGGGAATGGAGCTTTATGGAGTATCAAAGCGAAGATTTAAATGAACTAATGCTGGCCCGGCGGGGAAAAATGAAAGAACTCTCGGACAAGGGGGTTGAACCCTTTGGGGAGAAATACGAATTCACACATTACGCAAAAAACATAATTGAGCAATTTGAACAACTGGAAAATCAGAAGGTTACTATTGCCGGGCGCATCATGTCTGTACGTGGACACGGCAAAGCAAGTTTTGCAAACTTGATGGACATGTCAGGCCGGATACAAGTGTATTTTCGCCAAGATGTTGTCGGCGAAGAGGCCTATGAGATCTTCAACTTAATTGATATTGGCGATATTATTGGCCTTAACGGGCGAGTATTCAAAACAAAAAGGGGAGAAGTGAGCGTTGAAGTACAGGCTTTCACGCTGCTTACGAAGTCACTGCGCCCTTTACCGGAAAAATGGCATGGTTTAAAAGACGTAGAAACAAGATATCGGCAGCGTTATTTGGATCTGATAACCAACCCTGAAGTGAGGGATATTTTTGTTACCCGCAGCAAAATTATTTCTGCGACTCGCCGTTATCTGGACAAATTAGGATTTCTGGAAGTAGAAACGCCGATATTACACCCCATTGCCGGCGGAGCATCTGCACGGCCTTTTATCACGCATCATAACGCTTTGGATATGGATATGTATTTGCGTATTGCTCCGGAGCTTTATTTAAAGCGTCTGATCGTGGGCGGTTTTGAGAAGGTTTACGAGTTAGGCAGAGTTTTTCGGAATGAAGGCATTTCCTACAAGCACAATCCGGAATTTACGATGATTGAAATCTATCAGGCTTATGCAAATTATGAAAACGTAATGCGTATTACCGAAGAAGTAATTGCGTATGTGGCACAGGAAGTACTGGGTACAACAAAAATTATGTATCAGGAACAGGGAATAGATTTAACACCGCCCTGGAACAGGTTATCGATGCTTGATGCGATACATGAGAAAACCGGCGCGGATTTCCGTGTTGTGACCTCGCAGGATGAAGCACTGTCCATGGCCCGAAAAATTGGCCTTGCGGTGGAGAAAAACACCGACATCGGCAACATCATTAATATGGCCTTTGAGGAGTTCGTGGAACCGACGCTGATTCAACCTACATTTATTATGGATCATCCGGTAGAAATATCACCGCTGGCAAAAAGAAAAGCTAGCAACCCGCGATTTACGGATCGTTTCGAAGCATTTATTTTTGGCCGGGAAATGGCCAACGGTTTTTCGGAACTTAATGACCCAATTGACCAAAAGGAACGCTTCCTGAAGCAGGTTGCGCAACGTGCCGCGGGAGATGACGAAGCACATATGATGGATGAAGATTTTGTCACGGCACTGGAATATGGATTGCCCCCTACCGGCGGCTTAGGCATCGGCATAGACCGTTTGGTGATGCTTTTAACGAATTCTCATTCCATTCGTGATGTAATATTATTTCCCCATATGCGGCATAAAGTAGAATAATTGCCTTTGTTGACAAGAGATGCAAAAAGGAACCCACGGTTCTTTTTTGCATCTTATCGTTTTCAGAGGGAGTTTATCCATTGTCTCATTGGTATATATGGACGTATACGGTATGATAAAGGATCTTTTGGGAGAATTTCTCCACATATTCACAGGAT